>NZ_JACJRJ010000018.1 GCF_014697195.1 Cylindrospermum sp. FACHB-282
CCCCGTCCTGTCAAACCTATGGTTTGAATTAGTTGGGGGTCAATTCGTCGTCGCCCAAAAATTCATCCCACACTCCTAAGAGTGAGTGTGGGGCTTCTTTTCGTTTAAGCTAAAACTTTTGATTGGGTATAATCAACAAACGCAAAATCTACAATAGACTTATCCGTAAATGTGAAATGCATACTGTACTTGTAAAATTTTGGGAAAATGAAGGTGTAATCAATTCACTTTCAGATATTACTGATAGTCAAGCCTATGCTCGTGAGTTACGTCATCAGGCTGAAACACGGGAGCGATCGTAGGTAAATTCCATGTATTTATTGGATTCTGACGCTGAGATATTTTACCTTCAAAGTAGGAATCGATGATCTTCTGACGTAAGTCGAGTGAGTATGCCTTCATTTCTATTGGATAATAAAATGTACAACCTATTTATCAACTGTACCTCACTAGACCGGGAACTGCTATATTTTGGATTTCTATTACTATTTCATCATCAGTGATAAAATGGTAATTAACGACCTTAATATCTTCGAGATTAATAACTTTATTAATAAAATGAAGCAAGGGATTTAGATGGCATACTTATTACAACAGTGATTTTTATTTCAATATTTTTTATAGTGTTAATTAATCTTGAATCTTCTTCAAAGACTCGTTTTAGGCTGTTAATTACTATAAATTTATTGGCAGCTATTTATTTTATTTATATTATTTTATCATAACCACTCTGGGAGAGCCTTAAATCTTCAATTTTTGATAATACCTTAAATACATTGCCATGCCACAAATACCAGTTTAAATAAGTTAAATCTTTTTAGATGGATTAGCTTGAAATACCTGTTTCCAAATCTTCTTTACTGATACCTTATTGTGATGTGAAACCAATGGAGTATATGTTCTGCATTAGGGTTAAGATAATACTATAGGTCACATATACTTTCTTCACCATCTGATAAAAATGTGACCTGTTGGTTCATTTGCATCCCTTGGGATTTTAACACCTCAAATACACGACGTTGGGGTTTGGTGTCGTAGTAATAAACCATCCCAAAACGCTTGGATGTACCGTCGGCTTTTATACTCTCGCCTGCGATAACTTGAATTCGGCTCGATCTTTTATTTTTTCTGACACCGTTGTGGCTGTCCTTAACTCAAATAAAGTTCTATCTTCTTCCTGGTTCAAAAATACCCTAAGACGTGCTGGCATTTTTTATATTTACTTATCCTATTTACTGGATTTACTTATTGTTACACATTTTACTTATCTCACGCCCACCTACTTATTTAAATAAAAAATGGTGTGCATATATATTGACAAAAATTTTGGAATATATGAATGTGATAAGAGCATTATTAAAGCCTGAACTAAATGTTTTTTATGAGTAGCCAACAAGCTCATCATCAACAACTCGCCTAACTTAATACTGAATAGTTGAGGGATGTTTACGTATGCTTACCCTACCGCCAAAAGTTTTTCCATGTCAATTTGCTATGAACTTATGCAAAGCTGTACTTAGGGAAATAAAGGTAAATACAACCACTTAAACTTTATAACTTGACAGATCAGATATTTGTTCCTGATTTGAGCCAACTTTTTTAAGGAGAGCGTTATGCCAACTGCAATTGAGAATCAGTTTGTACACAACTACTCTAAGTTATTAATTCAAGCTTGGACAGATCGAACTTTTATGGCGCGACTAGAAGCGCAACCAACTCAAGTACTTAAAGAATTTGGAATTGCAATACCTCCCAATGCAAGGATTGATATTGTCAAACAGGTAGCTGACCCAAGTTCTGCGTCCTTGAAAGTACAGGTTGATGGTTGGAAACAAGTGGAGCAAACAGGGGTTTTACAACTATTTGTTCCTCAACAGCCTCAACTATTCCAACAAACGTCCTCTGGTGCTACAGAATTTGATGTTCAAGATGTAACAGCTTGTTGCTGCTGTTGCCCATGCTGCACCTGCACTTAACTTGCACAATGTATACAGAAGCCATCGCAAATAATGCTCCTTGTAACTACAGGGAAAATCACTATTCCTATTGGATAAGCATTCTAGACAACCTTTTGAGCTAATTGTCGTTTAAAAGAGTGTTATGACTTAGCCGATGCTCATCAAAACCTAATGCTATGTCCTATCTAACTCCCTCGCTTAAGCTCCCGCCTGGACCAAAAGAAAACGTGTCAGTCAGCGACTTAAAGAAAGACTCGCTTAAGTTTCTGCTGCACTATACCCAAACCTATGGGGATATTGTCCACTACCGCGCCGAGTCTTGGTTGGTAATTTTGGTCAATCATCCCAACTATATTAAGCACGTTTTACAGGAAAAACATCATAACTATACCAAGGAAGGTACTCCTGATTTGATGATGCTTAAGCCGATGCTTGGCGAGGGATTAATGACCAGTGAGGGAGATTCTTGGTTTCAACAGCGTCGGCTAATACAACCCGCCTTTCATCGGGAGCGCATCGAAGCCTTCAGCACCACCATCACGGATGCAACTCAGTCCATGTTGCAGCAGTGGAAATTAATTGCTGATCGAGATAAACCTTTAGAAATTGCTGAGGAGATGACTCGCTTAACTCTACAGGTTGTCGCCCAAGTATTGTTTGGGGTCGATCTAAATTGCGAAGCCGACAACTTTGGTCAGTCGGTTGGGGTTATCAATGAGTGCATGGCGCATTTTGACCCCAATAATCAAGATCAGCTTCGAGAGTTTCGAGAGGCAATGACAACCCTGAATCGGCTTGTCTACAAAATTATTCAGGAACGTCGTTGCCAGAACGAAGACAAAAGGGATTTGCTTTCGATGATGATGCTGGCAACTGACGAAAAAACACAAGAGAAAATGAGCGATCGCCATTTGCAGGAACAAATATTCACACTGCTTATGGCTGGTCACGAAACTACGGCAAAAGCTTTGACATGGACACTATACTTACTTGACCAACATCCTGTCGTAGCTAAACAGTTACAGGACGAGTTAGCAACCGTATTGAAAGGGCGTATCCCTACGTATCAAGACCTTCCTAACTTGACCTATACCTGGATGGTCATTCAAGAGTCGATGCGTCTGTATACTCCTGTATGGATGATGTCGCGTCTGTGCCGCGCAGACGATGAAATCGGTGGTTACCACATACCTGCCAACGCTCTTGTCTTGATTAGTCCCTATGCCATGCATCGCCATCCAGGCTTTTGGCAAGAGCCAGAACAGTTTAACCCAGAGCGTTTTCGCCCAGAAGCAGTAGCCGAGCGATTGCCCTATACATATTTACCTTTCAGTGGTGGTCAAAGACAGTGCATTGGTTTGACGTTGGCAAGGGTAGAAACTCATTTAGTTCTGGCAACTTTAGCCCAACAATACCAACTTCGTCTCATTCCTGACCATGCTGTCGAGCCGGAAGCATTAGTCACACTGCGACCGCACTTTGGTTTGCCGATGACCGTACACTCGCTTTAAACTGAGTTGCTAACGTCACCTAATCAAGCTAAATCAAAAAATAAGGGGAGTTAAGGATGGCTTCGTGTGATTCTTATGATGCCAATCTTAAATATCGCGGTTGGGATGCTGAAATTGAGCGTTTGCAAGCCCAGGCTCTTCTCAGTTGGGAGCAAGAAGCCCGTCTCCTAAACTGGCTAGGGTTACAAAATGGTATGTCTTTACTTGAGTTAGGAAGTGGACCAGGTTTTGTAACGGGTAAGCTTTTATCCCTGTTACCAAATAGTTCCATTACATCGGTAGAGATTGATCCAAAGATGCATAAAAGGGCTAAACAACATTTAGGTGATAGTGGCTTGAATCGACTCACTCAAGTTGAGGCATCGGTCATGAATATGTGTTTACCTGAACAACATTATGACTTTGCGATCGCTCGCTTGATTTTTCAGCATCTGAGCAACCCAATTGAAGCAGCTAAGGAGGTGTTGCATGTCCTAAAACCCGGCGGTAAATTAGCGATAATTGACCTTGATGCTGCCCTTTGGGGAATTGTGGAACCCTATATTCCCGAACTTCAAACGATTTATGCAAAGTCTACTCAAGCACAAACTGCTCGTAAAGGAAATCAGTTTATTGGTAGACAGTTATGGCGGATTCTCCAATCTGCTGGATATACGAATCTCCAGCTCGAAGCATTTGTATACCATAGCGACGCACTTGGACTTGAGCCGTTTATTTCCCAGATGAATCCTGACCGTTTACTACCAGCAGTTTGGGTAGATTGCGTATCTTTGGAGGAATTTGCGACAGCCCATGTTGCTTACCAGCGCTTTCTAAAATCACCCGATGCCTACGTTTTAATGCTGGGGCTAATAGCTTGTGGAGAAAGACCAACAAATTTATAGAAGGGAAACGAATAAAATTAGGAGAACCCGATGATTAATAGTGGATCCCCAGTTATACCACCCACTCAACCATCGACCGAACCAACAACTACTGGCAAATTTATCGTTCTATTCGATAATAATCGCTCTCATGTACTGAATAATCTCTTTAGTGAGAATAGAATAGCTGTATCTAGTACTGCAGAAAATAACCATGAATTGTCGAATCTGTTTTTAGAACCTAGCAATGCCCTGATTTTGCACAATCTTAACGTTGCAGTAGTTAATGCAAGTGCAGCGGATTTATCAAACCTTAGTACAGCTGATGTTGTGGGCGGAAATCCCATCCTTACCTTTGAGGCAGAGCGGTTTGTTTCTATACAAACAACTACTGCTTCTACGGAGGTTACTAGGGTCGATGAGTCCCAGGTAACTTGGGGTCTTGATAGGACGAAAATTCCTGCCTGTCCCTTTAGTGGTCGTGGCATTCGAGTCGCGATTCTGGATACAGGTCTTGACATGAATCATCCTGATTTTGCCAATCGCCAGATAGTCAGTCAATCGTTTATAGAGGGTGAAAGCGCTCAAGATGTATATGGTCATGGGACACACTGTACAGGCACATCCTGTGGTTCGAGTCGCCCTACACAGCTTCCACGCTACGGAATTGCCTACGAAACAGCAATCTACGTTGGCAAAGTACTCAATAATGAACAAGGAAAAGGTACAGACGGTTCGATTCTGGCTGGAATCAACTGGGCTGTCGATAATAATTGTCAGATTATCTCGATGTCACTTGGCGCTCGCGTTGCTGTTGGACAAGCATTTTCTCAAATTTACCAGACAATAGCTAAGCGTCTGCTGGAGCGAGGAACGTTAATCATTGCCGCTGCGGGAAACGATAGTTGGCGTAACTTAATCGAGAACCCCATTGTTAACCCAGTAAGTCATCCAGCAAACTGTCCATCTATAATGGCTGTTGGTGCAGTGGATTCTGAATTGCAAATCGCTTGGTTCTCGAATCGAGGGATTGACCGTAGTACTGGTGGGGAAGTTGATATTGTCGCACCAGGAGTTAAAGTTTATTCTAGCTGGCCATTGGAGAAGAAGTACAACATTCTCGATGGTACTAGCATGGCTACTCCTCATGTTGCTGGAATTGCCGCACTGCTAGCACAAGCCCATCCAGATGCTAGGGGTAAAGCTCTATGGGATTTACTTACAAGCACAGCTAAATCTCTTCCCCCTCTTGATGTTGCAGATGTAGGTGTAGGACTAGTTCAGGCTCCCAATACTGCTAATTCAGGAGCTATACTTCCGTAGAAAATGACCCCCTGACTGTCTTATGGTGATATCGTTTATTCCAAAGAAGCCTTTCTTGAACAGGGAGAGCGGGGGAGTGAAGAAGAAGAGTAATTTTCTTTCTCCCCCAGCCTCAAGAGCTTTCTTGCTTCATTCTTCAAAATACTAATTAGACAGTTTGGGAAAATCACACAGAAATGAAGTTCCTGGGCTGACCTATCAAAGAGTCGCAACTGAAGGTTTAAGTGGTCAGACGGAGAATCCGGTCTAGCTCAGAAGCTAGTGGTGGCAAGTCCGCTTCGTTGATCGGACTTTTGGGAAAGCATTTGAGCGATCGCAAAATACTGGAGTCCTCTACAAAGACGGGAAAAATTTAAAATAGATAAAATTTGGCTTGGAGAAATGACTTTGAAAGATGAGGCAATAACTGATTAATTCCACTGGGATAAATTCTTCCATTCCCATGTTTTAGACTCTCTGGCTGCCTTTTGTTTCTAATGTATCCGGTATCACACCAGGAGGTTAACGGAAGCTAACTAAATACTTTTACTCAAGTAGCTGCTCATGTTAACGCATGGGTCAAAACTGCAAAAGTATAGTCAGGAGCAAAAGCATAGATGGAGCCCGCAGAATACGTCATTTCTATTAAAGAAGAGAGCCTTGATTCTATACCTAAAATCATCGAACAATTAAATTCATTAGGTGCAACAAATGTCAAGACACTATCTAGTCTTGGCATTATCATCGCTTTTCTCACTAAGGATACTGTTGATGTTGTCTCTAAAATTGAAGGAGTCGCGGGCGTAGAACCCTCAAGAGATATACGCATATCAACACCAAATGAAAATACAGACTTCATATAAATAATTAACAAAGCAAAAGCCCATATGCTCACCAAACCCCAGTGGAAACAATCGTTTCATGTGGAGATACTAGAACCTGAGAATGTATGTCTTCTGACGGAGACTGGATATACGGTATTGACGGGTTGTGCATACTGCTCGCTGGCTCCTTTATTAAATGGTCAACACAGCACCGAAGAATTAATCAGTCTTCTGGCTGATAAGATGTCAATCCCCGAAATCTACTATGCCCTACATTTGTTAGAGCGGGATGGGCACATCATTGAATCCGACTCTGTACCAACTGAAATCGCTGCATTTTGGCATACTTTAGGCACTGATACGAAGACGGTTTCCCATCGCTTGCAGAATATTTGCGTGTCGGTGAGAACCCTCGGTAACGTCGATGCTGCCCCCCTCGTAAACATTTTGCAAGGTCTGAATATTCAAGTTGCTGCCGATGGAGACTTTGAAATCGTTCTGACTGATGACTATCTACAAGAAGGACTCGAACAACTCAATCAGCAAGCACTGGGAACGAATCGTTCCTGGATGTTGGTCAAGCCAATTGGCACAAAACTTTGGCTGGGTCCTATCTTTCGACCGGGAAAAACAGCCTGTTGGCAGTGCCTGTCTCAACGGTTACAAGCTAACCGTCAAATGGAAAGCTATTTGCTCAAACAGAAAAACACCTCAAAACCCCTGCCCACAAGTCGGGCAGCTCTGCCAGCTACCCAGCAGATAGCTTTGCAGATAGTTGCTCTACAAATTGCCAAAACCATTGTATTAAACCAAAATGACACACTTGAAAATTGCGTAGTACTTTTTGACACTATCACCCTCGAAACCGAAAAACATACGCTTGTTCGCCGCCCTCAATGTTCAGCCTGCGGTAATCGCAATTATCATACTATTCCTAAACCAATTGTTCTACAGAGTCAAAAGAAAGCCTTTACTCGCGATGGAGGACATCGAATTGCCTTGCCAGAAGAAACCTTAAAAATATACCAGCATCATATTAGCCCAATTACTGGGGTTGTGAGTTCCCTGTTTCGCACCTCGGAGGATAAGAATGAGGGATTGGTTTACAGCTACAATGCCGGACATAATTTCGCTTTGATGAACAATAACCTGTTTTTTCTGCTCAAAAACCTGCGGGGTAGGAGTGGAGGTAAAGGGATGACAGATATCCAGGCGAAAGTGAGTGGGCTATGTGAAGCTATCGAACGGTACTCTGGTGTTTTTTGGGGTGATGAAATTAGCAAAGAGGCAACATATCAGGAGATCGAGACAATCGCTTTACACCCGAACAGCTTGATGTTATTTAGCGAGGAACAATATAAAAACCGTATTACTTGGAATCATGCCCATGATTCTGCCTATCATCGAATTCCCATCCCCTTTGATGAAAGTCGGAAAATTGCTTGGACACCAGTATGGTCGTTGACGCATCGTGAGTTCCGTTATGTACCAACAGCTTACTGCTATTACGGGCATCCTGACCTGAAAGAAAGTTTCTTCTGTACTTGTGATGCCAATGGAAATGCTGCGGGCAACACTATAGAAGAAGCAATTCTACAGGGATTGATGGAACTAATCGAGCGCGATAGCGTCGCCCTTTGGTGGTATAATAAAGTGCAACGACCAGCGGTAGATTTGGCGAGCTTTAATGAGGCATACTTTGACGCGCTGCAAGGTTTTTACCGGAGTATCAATCGCGATATTTGGGTTGTAGATATTACAAGCAATCTCGGTATTCCTGCCTTTGCTGCCATTTCTAGACGCACCGATAAAGCCATCGAAGATATTGTTCTCGGATTTGGTGCCCACTTAGACCCCAAGCTAGCCGTGATGCGGGCGCTTACGGAAGTGAACCAGTTTCTACCTGCTGTGAGGCGCTCTATGGCAGACGGTGCGACCCTTTACTGGTTTGACGATACAGAAGCGATTCAATGGTGGAAAACTGCCACCGTCGCGGAGCATTCCTATCTCCTGCCGAATAACAGCATCAAGAGCAAAAAGCTATCAGATTATGCCCAATTATCTAGCGATGACTTACTAAACGATATACAGACCTGTGTCGATTTGCTATGGAAGCAAGGCATGGAAACTCTGGTACTCGATCAAACTCGTCCAGATATTGGGCTAAGTGTCGCGAAGGTGATGGTTCCTGGCCTTCGCCATTTCTGGAAACGTTTTGGAGGGGGTCGCTTATACGATATTCCTGTGGCTTTAGGGTGGCTGACCAAACCACTAACGGAGTCACAGCTCAACCCGATTGGAATTTTCTTTTAGATGGATTTCTCCTAACTCTTCAAGTCTCCTTTTTTACTTTAAATCAACCCCAAATTTCCATGTCCCTATCCCATGTGCTATCGCTTAGGCAAGATGTCAAGCTAGTTGAACGCCCTAGTAGTGAGGTGGCGTTGCAGGGCCCTCAAATTGACTTTGTATTTAACCCCTTGCCAACGGGAGTGCTAGCAGCCTTAAGAAAACTGTTAGCAGACGGAGCTACTGAACAGGAACTAAGTTATTTAGTAACGCAAGAAGAGGGAATCTCTGTAGTACCGTACCTTTATTTATGCCTATACCATCTCAATGCACTAAATGTGATTTGTCGCACTATTCGATATAATCATTTTCCCTTAGCTACCCTAATACCAATTTCATCTCAACATCATTACCAAGGTTATGAGGTTATACCGGATACCCCATATGTCTTATCTCGCTTTGTCTATTGTCGCCAGGAGAACAACCAAATTGTTTTGGAATCGCCCCTAGCGCATGAGAAAGTAGTATTACATAATTGGCAAGCTTCAGCACTGTGGGCAGAACTGAAAGTTCCGCGAAACTGCTATGAACTGTCTCAAGTCATCTCTGGGGTTTCTGTCGAATTAGTTGAGGCATTCTTAAATTTACTCCTCAATGCTCAAATGCTGGTAGAAGCTATACCGGGCTATGAGTCGGGAAATAATCATCCTGCTGTGGTTCAGTGGGAATTTCACGATTTACTTTTCCATAGCCGCAGTCGGTTAGGTCGGCACGCGAATCCCTACGGAGGAACATACCGTTTTTTGGGCAAAATTGAACCATTACCGGTAGTTAAGCCAGAATCGGTGATGGTAACAATTCCTTTGTTTGAACCGGATATTCAACACTTGCAGAAAAATGACCTCCCATTTACTTATGTGCTGGAGCAAAGGCGTTCTATTCGTCAACATGGCGAACGTCCGCTTACCCAACAACAACTGGGTGAATTTTTATTCCGAACTGCCAGAGTAAAATTACTAGTACAAAGTGAACATGGACACCTCAGTAATCGCCCTTATCCCAGTGGTGGAGCCATCTATGAGTTAGAGTTATATACTGTGATTAATCAATGTGCCGATTTGAGCGCAGGTCTCTACCACTATTGTCCCCAAAAACACGAACTTGCACAGATATGTGACCTTAACCCGTCTGTACAGACTCTTTTAGAAGCTGCTTGGCATACGACAGAAAGAAAATGCCGACCGCAAGTATTAATTATCATTACGGCGCGTTTTCCAAAAGTGAGTTGGAAATATCAATCGATGGCTTATGCATTAATCCTTAAGCACGTTGGGGTATTGTATCAGACGATGTATCTGGTGGCAACTGCGATGGGGCTAGCACCGTGCGCTTTAGGAGGTGGCGATTCTGATTTATTTGCTCAAGCAGCAGGGTTAGATTACTACAAAGAAACATCTGTGGGAGAGTTTATCCTGGGCAGCTATCTAGAAACTGATTAATTGGTAATGGAGAAATGAAATGAAAAATACCAGCGAACTTGATAAAAGCGGAATTTCTGATTTAGCCATTTATGTTAATATTCCCTTTTGCAATTCCAAGTGTCATTTCTGTCATTATGTTGCGGATATTGACAGTAGAAATTTAGTTGGTCAGCACAATTGGTATAGCGAATATGTTGAGGCGATTAAGAGGCAGATTCTTCACTATCTTCCCCAACTTACAAGCGATGGACACCAAATAAACTCAATCTATTTTGGCGGTGGTACTCCCACTGCTCTGTCCACTGAGCAACTTATAGATATTCTTCAGGTTATTGAATCCAATTCAAAACCTTCGTTACATTTCGGTAGCGTCACACTAGAAACTACACCAGAGAACGCTCCACATCACGACTTTCGCGCCTTGTTAGATGCTGGCTTCAACCGAATTAGCATGGGCGTGCAATCGATGGATAACAATCGTTTGAGAATGATTGGACGCTCGCACTGTGTTGAGCAGGTGCAAAAAGCCATCGAGATTTTTTGGGATGCTGGCTTTACGAATGTGAACATCGATATGATGTTTGGTATGCCTTCGGAGAGTAAAGAAGAAATCTCTCACAATCTAGAAAAGTTAGTTGCGCTTGCAGGCAATCATTACTCGATTTATTTATACGAACCCGACCCCAGAACAGTTATGGCGAAGAGATGTGAGTCTTCCTATACTACCGAAGACTTGTATTCAAAATTCGATCTAGTGCTTAATTACATGGAGAATGCTGGCTATGAGGGCTATAACTGTTTCTACTACGCTAACGACAACTCTCGATGCGACTGCGATGATATTTACTATAACCTTGGAAATGATTGGATAGGGTTTGGGGCTGGTGCCCACTCGCTTTTGCAGCAATGCTTATACCGGACTTCAAGCGACTATAAGCATTTCATTGCCACTCCCCTAACTATAGGTTCTCCTATTCCCGCACGTGAAAATGCAATTTATCTTTACATGACTTCCACTTACCTACTCTACTCTGACAAAGGTCTGAACCTGAATCAGTTTGAACGTATGCTGGGAATCTCGTATCAAGATGCCTTGGCGATGAGCAAGGAACTACAACTTTGGCATGAACATCTGACGACTGAAGGCAATTTGGTGCTTGAAGGAGGGCATTGGCGCTTTCGCAACCGAGAAGACCAGATACGCTATATCTGCCATCATATGGAGCGAAGATTTAAACACGATATCTTGAAAAGCCAGCAATTTGCACAACCCTATGCGCCTCTGTCGTCAAAATAAATTCTGGTTGGAAACGCAAATTTTCCTAATGCCTAAATGGTTTTTTTATTACTAATAAACTCAAAATACAAACGAGAAATTATGAAAATTGGGCTGGTTGAATTACCAGATATACAACTGATTGACCAAAATGGAGAAGATCGAAATTTAGCTAGTGTAGACTATCCGTTATTAAGCAAGCAAATTTTGATGTCGAACTTGGAAGCAGGCGGGTTCGACCCGCATTTGGTGAATCTCAAAATTGGCAGCGATCAAGAAACCTATGGCGAGGTAAAGTGGGGTGGCATAACGCTCACCAAAACGCTCAAAGGCAAGAAGATATCGACGCTAGACCCACAAACTTACGATGCTTGGGGTGTTACCTGTAACTATACGCAACAGCGAGAAGTCGCGTGCATGGTAATTAAGCGACTGAGTAGTGGTGATAGACCAGTTGTCGTCGGGGGTTCAGATGCCATCGCCCAACCCAAAATTTACCTGCAAGCGGGTGCCACCGCAGTAGTGACCGATAAATCCGGCGCTGCCAATTGGGCAATCTTTGATTACGTTCTTGGCAAATCATCGCCAGAGAAGCTCACGGGTGTCATCCTCGCTTCCGGAACTCAATACCCTAACAGCCTCCGCCCACTTAGGCCAGAAGAGTGGTCGCTGCCATCTTTGAGGATAGCCAAGCAATGCTTAACGAACCCATCTTGGATCGCCAAAAAATTCTGTCCTGTAGGCGCAGTGTTTCCTGATATGGGTTGCGATCGCAAGTGTGACTTTTGTCAGACTCCGACTTATAAATTGGGGTATAGCAGGATGTCACCTAAACGGGTGTTGGAGTGGTTTGCATTACAAAAAGAAGCTGGTGGACGGGCAGTGTTAAATTATTCCGATCAATTTCTTGGTCGTGTCCTGTTTCCAGAAGGACGGCAAGAAATTCTAGAAATTATGAACGGGTTACGGGAAATGGAACTGCCTGTTGGCTGGGTCAACGGGTTAGAAATCAAAAAAGCCACACTTGGTCGGGGAATCCGTCCCGATGGCGATTTGAAGCCAGACGAAGAACTGATTCAATCACTTTGGGGGTGGGATGGCAAGGTTGGCTGTTTTTTTGCGTACATTCCTGCTGAACGCCCGTTAGTGGGTCGAGAATCTTACGCCAAACTTTTGCCCTGGAAAGAACACGTAACTATGCTGCGGTCAATCGTGCAAGCAGGTGTGCCAAGAATTTCCTATGGTGTCATTATTGGACTACCGGAAGATAGCCACGACAGTTTGCAGTACTTGGAAGATGCGTTATTGGAACTCCGTCAAGAACTCAAGACCATTAATCCTTCACTGGAATTTGGGGTTGCACCATTTGCCATCTCTCCAATACCGGGCACGCCTCAGGAGCAAAATTTACGGAAGTTGGGGCTGATCCGCTGTGAAGATCCCGTTATTCTTGGGGGGTGGTGGACACCTTGTGCTGATACTTTTCACCTCAGCTTTGAAGATGTTGCCGCGTGGCAGTTCCGTCTCGCTAACCGGGTGACTATACAATCCCATCTCGAAGAAGCTATGCTGTCATTTTACAAATAGTTTTGTAGTATCTGTTGGGAAAATGGAGCCTGTACTCGGAATTAATTAATTCAAAATTGTTTTTATTCTGACTAACAGAATTTTGGGCGTTGCTGATTGAGAATATGAATTTGTTTCGCGCAGAGGCGCAAAGGCTCAAAGGTACGAAGAAAAAGAAGGGTAATTTTGGCATTTCATACTTTGATTCAGCAACGCCGAATTTTGCATTTTGAATTCAAAAAAGGTCATTAAACTGTGCCTCACTCAACAAAGTGCGTATGTAAGCCCCACCACAAGGATTACATCTTTAATTATTCATCCTCTAGTTGTGATTTCACTCATTGTTAATGCACCCAAGAATCTGCTTTGATATTCTTAAGGTTTATTAATATATAAAAATGCTGGCTAGAGTCTGGAGTGCATCAATTGTTGGCATCGATGCCGTTAAGGTAGGGGTAGAAGTCGATGTTTCTGGGGGTTTACCGGGAACTGTTATTTTGGGATTGCCAGATTCAGCGGTTCAGGAATCAAAAGAAAGGGTAAAAGCAACGCTGAAGAATGCGGGTTTTGCTTTTCCCATGCGAAAGATTGTGATTAACTTAACTCCAGCAGATTTACGGAAGGAAGGTCCTGCTTTTGATTTGCCGATTAGTGTGGGAATTTTAGCGGCTTCTGAGCAAGTTAGCGCTGATTTGTTGGGGGATTATTTATTCTTAGGGGAAGTTTCCCTGGATGGTACCTTACGCCCTGTTGCTGGTGTGCTGCCGATCGCAGCGACGGCTCAAAAAATGGGTATTGCTGGGTTAGTTGTGCCGACTGATAATGCTCAAGAAGCGGCGGTGGTGGAAGGTTTGGCTGTTTATGGTTGCAACACGATTGCAGATGTGGTGGATTTTTTGAATAATCCGGGGCGTTACCAACCTGTGAGGGTAGATGAGAATGTAGAGACATTGCAGACAAAGTCTTTACATCATTTGGCAGATTTGCAAGATGTGAAGGGACAGGCTCATGGACGACGTGCTTTAGAAATTGCGGCAGCTGGTGGACATAATTTAATTTTTGTCGGGCCGCCTGGTAGTGGTAAAACTATGTTGGCGAGACGTTTGCCGGGGATTCTACCGCCGTTGTCTTTTGCTGAGTCTTTGGAAGTGACGCGGATTCACTCGGTGGCTGGGTTGCTAAAAAATCGTGGTTCGTTGGTGCGCGATCGCCCTTTTCGCAGTCCCCACCACTCAGCATCTGGGCCTTCTCTCGTTGGTGGCGGTAGTTTCCCCCGTCCTGGAGAGATATCTTTATCCCACTTTGGTATATTATTCATGAACAAGTTTACATTACCGAGTTTAATAATGGGCAAAAAAATTGCTTTTGCATCTGCTGTGTCCGCTGCTTTGTTTTTGATGCCAATGCCAGGTTTCGCCCAGCGCCAGCTAATCACCGGGAAAATTATAAATGTCGGAGATGGTGATACAGTTCGGGCCCAATTTGGGTCTCAAAAAGCCACCATCCGGTTAGCTTGCATTGATGCCCCCGAACTTAAGCAGAAGCCTTGGGGAGGGCGATCGCGTAACAGACTTAAACAACTGCTGCCAGTGGGACAGCCGGTTAAATTTTCCATTAAAGAAAAAGACAGGTACGGGCGGTTTGTTGCTGAGATTTTTTTGGGGAACCGAAACATTAATCTAGTTTTGGTACAGGAAGGCGAAGCCGTGGTTTATCGGCAATATCTCAAAAACTGCCCCGTCAGCCGGGATAGTTTGTTGTCCGAGGAAGCGATCGCGAAAACGAAAAAGCTTGGATTTTGGAACCAACTTAATCCCGTGATGCCTTGGAATTTTCGGCAAAGTAAAAAAGTGCCGACACCAACGCCATAACGATGGGATCGGGTGTGAAAGATAACTGTGTATCAATAAAGATTTTGTGTTGGTCGAAACTACTGTGATTTAAATCACTGACAATCGAGTATTCTTAACAAATGCAGTGGTTTATTTTATGGATAAATTTGACAACTTAGATAGTTTTAATATAAATGGTGAAGAAGAATTAAACAGCCAGCAATTCAATGCTGACAGAAACCTTGAGAACAAAACTCGGATAATCCGATTAGAAGAAATTGTATTTGCGCGGCGAGATTCTTTAACTTCCAGGGTTCGGGCGCTGGAAATATTTCAGGAAGTTGATGAAAATAATTGGAAAAGCTTGCAATCTGAAAAAAACGCTTTGGCTAAAAAGATTGAGATTATTGATACAACAGCCAAAATTCTTAGCATTCCTGGAGGAACTAAAACACTTATAGCGATATTTATGGTACTTCAGTTCGGTTACACTTTCGCCGCAGAAATGGTAATTCACGAGTTTAACTTAGGAGATGTTAAAGAGGCTGTTGAAAAAAGATGAATAAAACCGTTGTTGTTGTTTTAAACAGCAAAAGTTTTTGTACTGACTAGTCCTGACAAGAAAAAGCTACTGTCCGAGGAATTGTTAGTCAATGAACTGGAAAAGTTTTCCCCTCAAGACAATTGTCTTAATAACAATTCTTTTGGGAGTAATTAAACCGCCTTTTTAACTTCATAAGGCAACAGAAAATCAGTTTGCTCCCAGACGCCAGTGCGTTTTAGCCTAGCTTGTACAGTAGCGTTTAAAATTGCACTATATAAAGAAATTTCACTGGCTGAAAGATCATAGCTGTTGGGTGTTTGGAAAAACGGGGATGCGATCGCCATTCCAGTAACACACAGCTTAACCTGAATATTTTGCTTATCTGCCAAATACCAGTCACAAACCCAGCGGTTATACTGGTCAAGTTCGTAGGGAATGACGATGATTTTCTGCAACCCTATTAATTGCCCCAGAAATGATTTGGATTTTGCGCCATATTCCCAATGTTTGAGCAATCTAGAGTCCTGCGATTCATTGCCCTTGCGGGTTTCAGGTGAATCAATCCAGCGTGCGCGGCTGGTAAAGTACTGCCCATTTTGGTTTGTCAATCCTAGGGTATCACCATCGATAAAATTTACTGGTTGACAAACAATTGCTTTTTTAAGAATTAAAGAAACTGTCATATATTTTAGATTAAAAAAAAGACCTTCTCTATTATAGAAAAAGTCTTTTTATTTGGATGTAGTTTTGCAGCGTTTGCTCTAATTTTTTCCTTTTTCAATTTCGTTGAATTTACTCAAAGAAGCTCTGAATAAATCGGATGGTGCTGCGTAATATTCAACCTGTTGCACCTCGAACGTATAAGAATCGATTTCGATGCGATCGCCCTGTTTTACATCGTACCCGTAAGCAGTAATTGTTGTTTCTTCAGCGCTGGTTTCAAAAACATAGTTAAGATTGTTGGTTTGTCCTTTGAAATCGTGGTTTTTCATTTTTTGTGCATGAGTGTTAAAACCAAGAAGCGGTAGACAAAAATTAACCATTTACCAACACAGGTTGAATCCACATCCGCCTTGATTTTTTCCAGCGTTTTCCTTCCCCGGACTCAATAACTCGCCAGTGACCACGCCGCCAATGAGTGTAAGGTGATGCGTGAGTTCTGCTGTTATTGTTTTCACGTTTGTTTTGGTAATTCTTCCCTAGCCACCTTGCGTGGCGGATATTGGAAGAACTATTATTTTTCTGTTTAGGCACACCAAAACCCTTTGGTTGTACCTGTAAGTTTTCTTCAGCAACATCACTAATAAATTCTGGCGAATACTCCAGTGAAAGCAAAATGTTAATGACAATGTTTCTAACTCTTTCAAGAAACACCCTATCTATTTGGTCGATTTTGTTTCTTCCAAGGCTATTGTTATCATTGTGAATCAGTTCGCCAGAGCTAGAAACTGCGGTATTTGAAAGCCAAACTGTTTCTTTTTTGTCAGTGGTTGACCAGTCAAAGGTCAAACCGTTCCCTGAAATAACCGGAACTTTAATGTTTTTCCAATGTGCCGACTCCCATTCAGGATGTTCATCGGTGCTGGAATGAATGCATAAATAGTCTATTTCACCACTGGGCGATCGCAATACTCCACTAGGTAAAGCAACTAAAAATGTTGGTAGAGATGGTTTCCAGCCAGCAAAGACTTCTGGTTTGTGCAAAGCGTCTGTATTGTCAAAAGCTTGGAATAGTTCTTGAGAAATGCAGTACAGCGGCGCATCCTGACAGAACCACAACGCCATTCGGTGACTGTGCAGAAATGCTGATAAATCAGTTTTAGCGTACTCCAGTTGGCAGGTTGATAGGGCAATTCCAGCGATCGCGCTCAATTCATGCCAAGTTATGTACCCTTTGGGAATCTGATAATTTCTATCAGTACGAATTTGCTTTAAGAGTTGCCGTTGGGGCTTTTCAAATAGTTTTAGCGTTCTAAAGCGAGATAAATTATTTGGATCTAAATTGATGTTTTTCATCTTAAATATCTCCAGAGTGTTGCCACCCTGGAGTCGCTTTTATGGATTACGCATTAAAGCCGGGAATTTGGGAAACTCCCTGATGTTGAAGGATTTATCCCACAGTTCCGGCGTTTCACCCTTGGGGTCTACCCTGTAGGTTTTGGATTGTTTCGCCCAAGCTGTGCCCATTTGCTTGCAAAACACTGGAACCTGATTAACCCGACACTCTGAGATTATGCCTGCGATCGCATCCAACCCGCAGTCACGAGCGCCACTGCCAGACTCAGCACCGACCACAACCCAATCAACTCTTTCATGATTTAGGTAAAGGATAGTTTCCTCTAGCAGTGGCTCAACGCTGTACCAAGTTATAAACCCCCGGTTGTGGAGTTTGTACAGGTGTGATGCCCGATTGGTTACAGCTTTCTGATTTTCGATGCTGGCACCAAACCAGCAGTTCTCAAAGGTGAATTTGTCGGGGTAATGTTTGAGTCTATGCAGAATATAAGCGCTGATTTTCCGTGACCTTAGAAACTCATCAGATTCAATTACGCTGGCTATTCGGGCTTTGCAGTTGTTATCTGCTAAATACTTCAGCATTCTGTCCGGTCGTTTCGTCAGAAACTGTAGAGTTTTGTGGGTTGCGATCGCGGCATGAGCAAAAATCACGTCTAACTCTTCATCTGTCACCCAGTCCCCGAAACAATCAGTCATGCTAAAACAGAATATTTTCTCATTTTCAGTGCGAGAAGAAATCCATTGTCTAAGAATATCAACATCTAAAATTAGGTTTTTGGGACGGTTTCCTGTGTATTTTAGGTAAGATGCAAACTTAAAGTAAGCAGACTGGTTGATTTCCTCTGCATAGCAGTTGGCGCACCCCGCCGAGATTTTTTTGCACCAGTGACCGCCGTGAGATATCTTAATTGCGCTGAACCAGAAATTAATTCCAGTTAAAAGGTTAACTGTGCAAAGTTGAAGCCAGAATTTTACGGGAAAATTCTTGTCAAGACTTAGTTTGATTAGGTGTAAAGGATTGCTTGTTTTTTGAGTCCAGGGAATTGTAGTTATACTCATTTTATCTGCCTGAATAGTTTTGAATACAGCGATCGCAAATACACGGACTTACAACGGGCGCACCATTGAACTCAGTTAAGTTTTTCTCTGGTACAGTTTCGCCACAGGCATCGCAAACGCCTTCTGGCTCCTCAGAAATTACTGATTCGTACTCAATAATTTCATCAGAAAGTGTTTTAATTTGACTTTGCAAACCATCAGTGATAGCCTTCTGCAAAAGTGGGTGTAAATTTGTCCCTGGCTGATTATTCTCAAGCCTAAATCGAAGTGATTCAAGCTGCTGTTTCGTTACTAGATATTGCGTTCTATTCTCAATCATTTTTACCTTGTAATAGTTAGGCTAGGATTTCTCTCAACCTAGCGATACATAGTTGATATTTGTGAATTTGTGGAAACTAAACTTTCCAATTATCTGGATTATCTGGTGAAGCTATTATATCTTCATGATCCCAATTTATAGTTTGAAAATGAAATTGTTCTATAGCCATTTCTAGCCCCAACTTCTTGATTTTTTCATCAGTTTCTTCACTCCACATAATTCCGCAAATAATTGCCTCAAGTAAACGAGAATTGCAATCATTTAGCGCGTTTTCGGAGTCGAGGTATTCAATAACTTTAATTAGTCGCTCCTTTGGCAATATCCGACGTTCTAAGCATTTTGCGGTCAATAATGCTTTTGGTTGAAATCCAGTCAGTAGTTTCATGGCAGCCTTTAACAATTAATCAAAATTTTTAAGCGGTAGCATTGGAGAAAGTTAGCGATCGCCCCATCAAGAAGCTATCGCCATAAAACAGTTAAGACAAAATCTCAGTCTTGAAAGACAGCGTTTTCACAAAGCTGTCAAGGTGGCATTCCTTAACTTTTTTCACCCAGACTTTGCGATCGCCATCCCAGAAGAATCCAGCGTCACTTGCCAAGCCGCGATTTTCATAGCTGACCAGCGCTTTAAGTTCAAGCACTGGGGATTTGGCAACAACTGTCGCCGTCTCAAGCATTTCTGGTAGGGATTCTTTTCGGCGATTTAGGCACTCCACCAGCAGCCGCACATCATCCCCAGCCCTATGAGCAGTGCTTACACCGATTCCCATCCACAGCCCTAAATCAACCAGCTTAAAGTTCCCGTGGGGTTTGGCAGGATATCCCCAGTTAATATCCTTCATGGCGCAAATCCATTTAAGGCGTTCCAGGTTCAGCAATTTGTTGACTATGGGTGCATCGAAATCTGCATTAAATGCGATCGCGTAATCGCAGGTTTGAGCAATTCTAGAAATCAAGCTGATTGAATCCCAGGCAATTGAATCTGTATGAGCTATTTGAGTCAGTTGCCACGGAATACCGTTGATTGCTTCTGCTTTGTTGCTGGTCACTGGGAGCAGACTTGACCATGACGCGATCGCTCCAGTTGACTTTATGCTGTCACCAAGTTGATAGAGTGTTGCTGAAATTTCGCAAGGTATACCACTTTCTATGTCTGTGGTTTCGGTGTCGATAACCAGTAATCTCAATTCCATTTTGTTTACCTATGTAAAAATAAATTTTGGTAGGCGGTCGTGCTAGAAATTCCCGCAATTAATGGGCTTCGTACTCTTCAACTACAACCCAGTGACCATTTTGGTATCTTTCAATAGTTACCTTATTGTTGAACGGTTCACCGTCTTCTACTCCGCACCGAGAAAGCCACACCCTCTGTGTTGCTTCCTGAATTTTTAAGTCATCAGCTTGTGCAGTGCATATAGTTTTCAGCTTTTCCAATTCGTCCAGTGTGTACATTTTTCTTTCTAGAAAATTACATCACCTAAAAGCGGTAGCACTGATTTAAAAAAAGAGCCGGGATTTCTCCCAGCCCTAATCAATAATTATTCACTAACACCAGCTATCATTTTGAGTTCGCTAGTAACAGGGTTCAACAGCGCTCTCACTGTTTCGTCGAAGCCAATACTGGTTTCATATTTTTCTGAAACTGCCAGCATTTTCTGCTTCGTTCCCATGAACAGACCTGCAAAGTTTTCAGCGTCAGGCTTAATGTAACTTTCGACTTTGCAGCAGAAAGAACGGTTTTTACCTTCACCTTCTTTGACACCTTTGAAAGCCAAATCAACAATGCAGAGCGATCGCCATTTGTCATTCTTGCTACTGTTTTTGCGATTAAACATTTTTGCAAATGTTGATTCAGCTTGAGAGTAATACTGTTCAAGACATTCCCTGAGACTCCACAGAGCCACATTTTTAAATCTAATTCTGATTGGGGTTTCATGCAAGAAATTGTTTGCAGCATCCAAGAACATTACAAGATGTTCTGATACTGCTTCCATCAGCTTCTTGTCAATTTCTCCAGCGTATTCGTCATACCAACCAATGAGTGTGCCGGACAATTTACCGTTTTCTTCCAGGTCTTTATACCTTAAGTACGGACGAACGCTACCTAAAATAATCATTCTAGCGTTAGGAATAAAGAGTCCTGTTTCAACGCCTCCTGAAAGGTCTTTTTCAACCATTTCAGGACTGCCAAACCAGCCAGTCTTTACTAGATTCTTTTCAGGAATAAATAAGCCTGATTGTTCGGCATTAACGACAATTCCATAAGGGAACCGCTTCGGGCGTCTACAGTTGAACTCTTCGCTCAACAATGAAGGGTCAATTTCAAATTCATTGGCAATGTCATCAGCACCAATATCACCAGCAGCTTCAGCATTAACATCAGCGTCGACTTCGCTAGCAGTGCCATTTTTCTTTGTCATTGTTCGTTACCTAAATTGTAAAATTGGTTAAGTTGTAAAATTCTGAACAGCTTACATTGCAAATATTAACTAACTTGCAGAGAGGCAATCAGCGATCGCATCCTATCCCCTAATCCAGGCTTTCCAGGAATTCCAGAAAAGCTGTAATCAAAGTAATCACCATCACCCTCAATCAGGGAGATAGTAGTAATTACTCCACAAAGCTGGTATTTCTGCTCAACATCAGTTTTGTACTTGAGCCAACCATCCAGAGCGTTTGTAGTCCCGTTGTTTAACAATGCGTTTGATAGCGCACCGCTAACATCTACAAACGTCAACCTCACCCAATACTGAAATTGTGCATTTGGAAAAGGCTGTTCCCATGTGGGATTTGTTGCACTTAGGACAATCATTTGCAAACTAGAGCCTAAGTTTTGTAGACTGCCCTCAGACTCTAGATAAATGATTCCGTCTTTCCGGTTGAATCGATAGTTTTTCAAGTTCATCACCACGAAATATCAAAAACAAAAAGCGGTAACACGGAGCTAGTTTTTAATTCTTGGCAAGATTTCAGCGATCGTATCTTTATCAGATTTCCATCCCCAGGCAGGATAACTTTTGTTTGCTTTCTTGCAAATTCTGGTTATCGAGCGTAAAATCTCAGAAATGCTGTAGTGGTTGACCAAGAACTCAACCGCATCATCAAGTTTTGTTGGTTTCATTATTCAAAGACAAACAACCAAAATCACTAAGCGGCAGCACAGAATTATGTAGAGATTTTAGCCTAAAAATCAGGCCAGTTCTCTACATTAATTCTACAAAAAGACTGACAGATTTGGTACTTGAACAACGGACTCCTCACGATGTTTCTTGTACTCGTTCTGGAGCCTTGTAAGATATCGGTTGGATAACAGTTTATTTCGTTTCACTTCGAGAGTAGCGATCGCATCTTTGTGCTTTTGAACCTCACTTTCAATAATCTGAACTTCAACAGCATTGTCATTGGCAATCTTTGCCGCCGCAGCCATGATATCTGAATCTAATCGGCTGAGTTTCAAATCAGTTTGAGGAGTAGGAAACTGTTTCTTGAATACCATAACGATTTTGCTCGTACCGTTTTGGTATGCAACTTGGTTTTTACCTTTGTGATCGCTTAGTATTTTCATAGCCTCATTGATCGCGCCCGGCATAACTCCCTCAACTTCAGCCTGTAACTCGCTGATTTTGCTACGCAGTTCAAGCAACTGTTTCAAGTGCTGGGTTTCTGCTTGTTCCATTATTGCTAATAATGTTTTCTAGTGTTTGAGCGTCAAATCTGAGTAAGTTTTCAGCAGCGCGTTTAAATTGCTGAAACTTGTTTAGCGAATTTTGGCAATCACGTAATCCAGTTTTGTTTAGGAAATCGTAATAATCCATGTTGGTGTAAGTCTTAGAAAGCGCTTGCAGAAATTCTTTGGTCATTGTTTTTCCTTCAATAAAAAAGGAGTCAGGATTTCTCCTGACCCCAAGTTGTTAATTGTCAAAATCAAAAGGCGGTAGCACAAAATAACAGTTATTATTTCCAATCGTAAGGAATTGCTGTCGGGTCTTTTGACTTGCAGCTAGCCTTGCTCGGCGCTTTTGCTAACGATGAAATTGTGTATGTTGTACCGTTAACTTTGATTGAGTTTTTGATTGGGTTTTTTGCTGAACCAAACTTCACAGTTCCGCAAGCGTTTGCTTTAGCGGTTTTAGTTTTAGTTTCTGTAACTTCAGCACTAACGGCTTGGTTTGCAGTGTGAACCCAAACCTCATTGTCTCCAACACGATAAACTGAGTTGCCTTTGTAGGCTAACGCGTGTGCTGGGAATGTGATAGCCAACGTTAAAGCTACCATCATCACAAAGCTAATTAGTTTTTTGAGCATGACAAATCAGTATTTCTGTACTATCAAATCGTAGTACAGAACAATTTAAACTACAACAAACTAAGCTGTTTGCTCGGTTCAAAAATTGAAATCTTCAAGGTTTTAGGATTAACTTGAATAATTGAAAGATTGCGATCGCGTGCCATCCTCACAGTGCCCGCAGTGCCGCCGGTAAGTCTGCCATCATAAACAGCAATGCAAATATCAGAATGCTGAACCATGTACTTGTTTCTAACTTGCATACATCCTGCGTAGTACTCAGGAGAAAGTATGATTTTGCCGCTAGCGCCCTTAAGAATGCCTCTGTACTTCAAACGCTGTTCTGGAGACCATTTTGCATAGTTCCCCTGTCCAGCATAGGGAATGATTCCAGTCCAGATTAGCCCACGTTGATTGAGGATTTCAGCAGCAGCCTGGTCACCACCGAGAGCCATACCGTTACCAAATCTGTCTACCCCCTGGTTTATGGCCATATCGATTGCTTGGTTCAGGAGGGCGATCACATTACTATTGTTGAGGTTGCTGATATCTCTATGCCCAGTGAAGAATGCTTTCATAGTTCTAATGCTTTAATTGCGCTGTCGATGAATTCATTTGTTAATTGCAGTCTAGTTGCTGGAGAAAATACAGCGTTATTGTTGAGGTTTTCGAGTTGAAATTTTGCTGCTTTGAGACAATTAAGCGCGATCGCTTCCTTTGCTGTGAGAGAAAGCTCATCTGGTAAATCATCTTCTGGATAATCCGGCTCAAGGAATTTTTCAGCCCTTGGCACTCCGTGAGCCTCATTCCATTCAATAATTTGATTCATGTATTTTAAGATAAAGTGCCACCATAAAGCGGTAGCACAGAAATATGTCCTTACCTTTGCTTTCTTTTGCTTCAATAAAATAGAAAAAGTAGCGATCGCCCCCTTATGAGAAGCGATCGCAAGTTATCAACAATATTTAAAATTGAACCTCTGCTAGCTTGGAAAACTCGTTAACACTAACATCTTCTAAAAAATCTCCATCTTCGTCGTATCCAGATATATACCAAGTACAACGAACTTGTTTAATTTCACTCACACACAAGTCGTAAGTCTTAACAAGGTAAGTTTTGCCAACCTCGATTGGGTCACCATTTCCGCAAACCAGCAAATCACATTCGTAGGGATCGTACCCGTCCAAACCGTAATGGTGAAGCATTCCACCAATCATTAAAACCCGACTAGAGCTAGGTAAATTAAACTCCTTGATAATTGCAGCATATTCTACGGTATTCATCGTTTAACTCCAATAAATATTAGTTAATTTCTGTTCGCGGTAGCGTTGCTTGAGTTTTGATTTAATAAATAGCGATCGCCCCCACGCGAGAAGTGATCGCCTATATCAATAAACCTGCCGAATAGTAAGGTTTAGCCTACCTCCAGCTTTCAATAAACTAGAAGTGCTGGGAATTATCTTCTTAATACCGTGGTAAATCATCCTAGATTCACCAGCAAGAATAATAACATCGCCGCTTTTGAGAAGAATCTCTCTAGTTTTATCAGAGCGTTTGTTACCACCAACTAAGAAAATTGCATCATCTCCAAGACTAATAGAGATAATTGGAGCAGTTTTGTTTGGTTCAGAGTTATCCTGATGCAAGCCTAATTTACTACCATTTTCGTAGTAGTTTATCAAGCAAGTCTGAGGAATAAAACCAGCATCATTAGCGTGCTGTGCCGCTAGAGATTTAGCTAGATTCTTAATAATCTCTGGCATTGGGGTGAAAGGTTTGCCAGTTGTTGGATGAATTGTACTGTAGCGATAACCTTGCTCATCAGAAATCCAACCTACTTCGCCGCAATTGGTCATTTGACAAGAAAAGTTGCTGCCGTTCTTCATTCTGGGTACAAAGAGAGGTGATCTCTTGCCAACTTCTCTGCAAGCTTGAAGAACTTCTAGCTGTTGTTCTACTGAAAGAAACTGCTGTAAGTGAATCATTGTTAAGTACCAATAAAAAATTAACTAGTTTCTCTTCGCGGTAGCGTGGTTTGGTTTCACTGAAAAATAGCGATCGCCCCTTTATGAGAAGGCGATCGCCAAAATCACTAATATCTGTATTCATTGAATATTGCTTTTTCGTTAGCAATTTCAGCTTTTATGTTTTGCAGTTTTTGTAAAGCATCTTCTAGTAAATCGTAGCAACCAATACAATAAAGCTTACCTTGAACAAATATTGAATATTTGCCGATATCGTTCAGCTTTACATAAAGTTGCTTGCCTACAGCCGCTAATTCTCGTTTCACTAACTCGCGTTGCTTTATGCGATTACCAATAGCTTTGGCATTAGTAATAGCTTGATCGCGAGTCTGAGAATCCCAATCAGAATCTTCAGAAACTACGAGAATATCATCAAGATATATTTCGTAAGCCCAAACATTGCGCTGCATTGATTGTCGATAGTATTGGCGAAGATTGCGAATACTGCCATTGATTTCAGGGTGTTGATAAAACATGGTTGTCTCCAATAAAAATTAATTTCTCTTCGCGGTAGCGTTATTTAGGTTTTAATTGAATAAATTAGCGATCGCCCCAATTAAAGAGCGATTGCCAAAAACAACTAATTAACTTTGTCGCAAGCTTTTTACTACTTTAATATTAGTTTCAGTCCAACAACCATCACTGAGAGTAGATTCAAGCCAAGATACTAATGCAAGTTTTCATTCTGCTGAATAGTTTCAATTTCTTCACGAGTCCAGTCCCTGTTATCGCCCGATACTGCTAGCTCAATTGATTGGTATGGATTTGAAGTTGTCATAAAAACCTCTAGAAAAACTAAACTAACTCCTATTCGCGGTAGCGTCATACTGAAAAGGCTCTGGTTTTTGGTTAAAAAAAGCCCCAATTCCAATCAAGGAATCAGGACTATTCAACAAACCTTTCATTACATTTGAGCTAGAATCTTGCCAACTTGGTCATAATCTTCTATTTTACCGCCGCGAAAACTATACCCATTTTGACCAACATAGTTATTTCCATCAAAAATCACACAGCGGTCATCGTAAAGACCAAATAAATCTTTCAAATGAGGTTGAATATGTTTCACATTATCCTGATGTTCCTGGTTTAGTTTTGCAAAGATATCACTAATCTTTTTAGGTTCCTCTGGAGGTAAACGGCTGCCGAATTTCTTAACAAATTTGATGGACATGATATTACTCCTAAATTGCGATCGCTAACATTCATGCATTAAAAAAAGCCCCTAATCCCAGTTAAGGAATTAGAAGCTTTACTTCAAATTAAACTAAGTGAATTTAGTATGGAGGATAACCAGATTCTTCATCAAAATCATTTTGGTCAGTTTCACCATACATTTGCTCTGGTGGATACCCAAAATCAGTAGATACAGAAACAGAGACATTGCCATTCTTTGCTGCAACTCTAGCTTTGATTTCAGATTTTTCACTATAATGATTCTTGCGATATTGCAGCAATTCATCAACAGTGAATCCTAAATCTGTCGCAACAAACTTAACTAGTTCATCTAAAGACTTCTTATGAATGTTGTCAGATTTCCAATCATCGCCAAATTCTTTATTATAACCAGCAATACCTCTTTCATAATCAGGTTTGTTTAACTTGTATTGTTCCCAGGACATTACACGAATTGCATCCAATAACGTAGCTTTACGTTTTGCGATTTCAATAACTTGTTGCTCGGACTTCGTAACTAATTTGATACCCATGATGCAGACTCCTGTAAAATACAAAAAAACAAAATCAAACTCTATTCGCGGTAGCGTCAACTGACTGGTCTAGAGTCAACTGGCTACTGCTTCTTCGGTGTTTAAAACAAAATAGCCCCAACTCAAATAAATCAGGGTTATTCCATATTTATTTCTGCAATAATTCAATTACGTGCTTACACTGCTGTTCATCAAACATTGCTATATGGGTGACTTCTCGCGAAATTTCCAACTGTTTCGAAAGCCACTGATATGCAGAATTACGGGCAATCTGTCTAGAAATGCGATCGCCCCCCTTCCATTTGACATCAAAAAGAGCGTGGCACTTATTCCTAAGCGCCCTCAGTTCTCTATTAGCCAGACTTCCAAGCGCTTTTTCTGTGCCTTTGTGACACCCAACGTAGGCATCACAAGATTTACACAAATAAATCATCCCGTAATTGGTTCCAGCGCCATAAATTATTGATGAGTGAACCAGTTCAGATTTTTGGTTGCAGTAAGGGCATATTTTTCCTTGAAGTATTTCGTTCATTTTCTAAAATCAACCTTGCTGAAATCACCAAGCGGTAGCAGCAATTACACCCACTTATTTCTTATAAATCCAAACACCATCCATTATTGGTGCTGGATTATTTGCAGATATAACAACGATATAATCCCGCATTTCATAGGTGCGCTCTCCATATAAATTATGAAAGGCGATCGCATCCCTCACTAAAAAATCTTCACCAGCTATAATTTTATAGGCTCTAGGAAATCTTTCTACAAATTCTTTGCAAGTAAAACAAAGTTGCAGAGCATCAGTGTCAATTTCGTGGTTTATAAGCTCTTCTCCACGCTTTAAAATGTACCGTTCTCTGGCAATGAATAGCAGTACATAGTCCTGCATTGCGTAAGCGCTCCAACAATCCTCTAAATTGTGTTGGAATGCGATCGCCTCTTCACGCTTGAATTCTTTACCTGTAAGTTCTAGATATTTGTCTGATAAGTCAAAATCGTCTCCATCAAAGTCCGGAGAATTATTCCAAACTAACTGTAAACCTTTGATTCTGATTATAGAATTAGCAAGCGACGGAATTGATGGTGTTAATGAGTAAGTAACTGAGTTCATAATGTACCTTCAAATTAGATAAAGAAATAACTCACAGCCAGATATTAGCCGTGAGTGACTCGAAAAAGCTTAATTTACATTATTTCCAGTAAATATAAGCTCCACAAACCCATGCATCAACACGGTCTTGGGATACAACCACAATAAAGTTTTTCATCTGGTAAATTGCTTCTTTATAGCGACTATCGTATCGGTAGGCGATCGCATTTTCTTTACTCAACTCCTCGCCAGTAATTTCCTGATACTTTATTGCCGCAGCTTTCAATGGTTTTATTTTAGATGATTCATTTAGCTTAAATTTCCACAAAGATTCGCCTTGAGTTTCAATTCTCTTGGTATAACTCCAAGTTTCCTGTGGTGCTTTGAAAATATAGTGTTCTTTTGTTAGAAATAGCACTACATAATCTTCCATTGCATACACAGACCATTTATGCTCTGCGTTATTTTGAAATGTGATTGCTTCTTCATGACTAAAGTCTTTGTTTGTGAGTTCAAAATACTTCTGTTTAGCATCAAGTCCATGCCAAACTAAATCCAAGTTTTTAATTTGGATTATAGAATTAGCAAGTGATGGAATTGCTGCTGTTAATAAGTCCCCAGTTAAGTCCATAATGTAGCTCCTTCAAATTAAAAAATAACTCACAGCCACCAAGCGGTAGCCATGAACTACTAATTTCATTTAACTGTTATCACCTTGCAGCATTTCATAACCTCAATACTGGCTTTAGTTCCCCGGCTTACACCATCCCAGATTGCCAGACCATATTTGTATTCAGCAATCAGCCGCATCTCTGCATCTCTCTGGCTATAATTGCCTGGAACTCCAACAGTTTTAAAGCCGCTGCTGTTTCGGGGACTGCCAACACCAGCAAACGTTGCATAGTAGACCGTAACATTTTTGTAGTCCCTGAGCCGGAGATAACGCTGAACTGCTGCATCAACACCAGTGGCGTCACCAATAATTACATTGAAGCCAAGTTCTATGATTTTATTGAGGGATGCGATCGCTATTTGGGGAATTTCTTTGATAGACCGCGAACCAAATATCATTACTGTGGGTTTGGTATCAACTTTGGTACTGAGAAAATCTTTCATAGCTTGAGAATATTCTGGGTCATTTTCACTAACTACACCGCATTCGTTCATATCGTAGATGGTAATTTCAGCAGAAACCTCGCCCCCAACCTTAAAACAGATATCACTAGTTTCAAACTCTTCGGTGATGGTTCCAACTGCAACGAAAGAGTCACTTTCAGGGTGATAAACGATTACTTTTTCGCCTAGCATAATAATATTTCCTTAGATTAATTTTATTGGGTGGTAGCAGCAGGTTGGTAAATGATCGCCGATTAACAGCGATCGCTCTGCTCAAATTAAATTGGAACAAAATCAATATTGTCCTGAGTCCAATACTCACGGTATTGCATCCAAGCAATTAAATAATCTTGTAACCACTTACAGTCAAGGATTTCTTGTTTTTCGTCTTGATTCCAATTCCTTGGAAAAACATTGGAAACCGCCTGAATTGCAAAATGAGGCTGTGTATATTGTGTGTTCACAAATTTATTTTGTTAGACCAACCCCAGTTGGCGGTAGCAACATTCTGGTAATTGCGATCGCCGATTAACAGCGATCGCTTTGTTCAAACTGTGATCACCCTAATTCTGTTTCTAGGCATTCGTCCGAGATTAGTTGCTACGCCTTTACTGCCGTCATGTACGGCTAGCATGAAATCAGCTTCTTGAGACATTTTGATATCTTGAGCAGGATATTTGCCAGCGTCAACTAATTGATATCCAAACGAGAGTTTACTACCAGTTTCGTAAATCGTGACATTAGGATAACCGATTAACTTCAAATAAGTTAAAGCTAATTGGTCAAAGCCTCTGTAATTACCAATAAGAATTTCGCCCTCAAGTTTACAAATTGTGTTAATTCTTTCGATAATCTCCAAATTGAGAGATTTTAGGTTTTCGGTTCCAGTGAAGAATACTTTCATGCGTCAACTCAAATAAACTAATTTCTGTTCGCGGTAGCGTTCACAAACTGCAAACGCCACCAGAACTTAGGGATAATATTCTTTATAAGCCAACACAAACCACTCTTGCTTAATCACCCAATAGGCACACCTAATAATGCCGCTTCCGTGACACTGTAGCGGGGCACAATAGCAGGTTAGTTGAATTGGTTCAACTTCATCATCTGCTTTGAAAGTTAACTCCAGAATCTTCAAGCAAATTTCTAGAAGTTCCATGATTGTGCCTTCGCCATCAACCTCTCCGGTTTCAGACCAGCGCTTAACCTTCTTGTAAAGATAAGCATCAAATTTCTTGCAAACAGTTGGGCGATCGCCATCTTCACCGATTCTGTAAGGATTGTACAATGGCGATTTTGGCAGATTGTAGGATTGATTAGCCCTACCAATATAAATCTTGTCTTTACCAAGAAAACCGTGTGTTTTGCCGTTGATAACTTCGATTAGTTCCATATTAATACTTCAGCTTAAATAGTTGCTATATGTGTGAGTAAGACAAAGCCTCTAGAATTAACTAGAAGCTTTGCCAAACAACACCAAGATTCAAACTTGAGTTAGCAGATATTCAACACAGGATTTAATCATTTCTGCATGGGGGCGATCGCTACAAATCGAACAAATAGCTGATTACACCACCGTTTCTTCTCAGACGAATGTCAAACACCACGTCATAGACCTGTCTTCCCTTCTCTGGCTTACCACTGACATCTAGATAAGCAATTCTGCCATCACCTACACCAGTCGGATAGATGTGATGGATGTGGCAATCCAAAGATTTTAATTTCATCCGCCGCTGCTTGCCATAGAAATAATCTCCAGGCAGCAAAAAGCAAACTCTAGCTTCTGGGTTATTCGGATTCAGCAACTCAAGGCTCGTTTGAATAAAATCCAAAGCATTAGAAAATGGTGGGTTATCAATAACTAAATCAAATTTGTTGTTAACAATTGGCTCAAACTCTGGGAACCCACAGTAAACCTGAAAAAAATTTCCATGAATCCAATGACAATTAGCGATATGTGCAGTGTTCGTGATGCCTGTGAGATAGCGATTGTGATTAATTTCACAACACACAATCTTTCTTGTAGTTGGCAGAAACTTCACGATTTGACCAGTGCCAGCCGCAGGACATAAAATCGTTTCGTCTGTGGTTTTAATTAACTTAGCTCCTATGAGTTTTGCTATTTCATTGGGAGTTTGGCGATCGTCTCCCTGTAGTTCTTCTTGTGATTCACCAAACAAAGATTGTTGAATTGTGTTCATTGGGTTTTATTCCTTTAACTACCAGTACTAACCAGCAACGTATTATTTCAATTATTGCAAGTAAACCTGGTTATTTTTCATCAAAGCATTTTTGCTCTCTGAGTAGCTTAAGCCTCTGCTTAAGATTATTCCTTCAATCACAGGTTTAATCCAAACAGAAGCGTCTAGTTCTTTGTGTGTTCGTGGTTGTGGAATGTCTTGTAAATATCTATTTTGCCGCATCTCCTTTAAATTAATACACTCTCTCAAAAACCCCAGCAAAGCTAAGTCTGAAAGGCAATTTAGATGATTTTCTAAATCTGTTTCACACTGTTGTTTTAGTTCTGAGATTTGTTTTTCGTACTCGCTTACAATGTTACCTAATTCTCCCCAAAACTTAGTTCTAGGTTTGTTTGGGTTTCTTACTGCTTGTTGAATCATGTTTTTTTTATGAAACACCAAAATTACAAAGCGGTAGACATAAAAAAGCAGCACTACTAAATAGCTTGGTAGTGCTGTTACTAAATCGCTATTCTTTTGGTAAACAATTACTGACTTCAAATTCCAAAATATTAGCCGCAAACTCTATTTGCTGCCAAACGTCAGGATTATTGACAAACAGTTCAGCAATATAAAGCTTTGGTTTTATGTTGGGGAAGTTTACTGTTTTAATACCCATTTTTCCAGCATCTTCCAAAACTGTTCTACAAGCTGCTAGTAAATCATTGCCGTACTTATTTGATATAGTTCCGTGTACACCGTCTAAATTGGAGTGACTTTCATCTGTAAAGTTGATGAATGCTAACCATTTGTTTTCGTTACCAGGGCAGACCTGTTTAACTTGAATCCCGGTTGTAAATAATTGTCCAATCATGTTATTTATCCTAAATCAAAATTACTAAGCGGTAGCACAGGATTTACTCCTTAAACACCGAAATCCCACACTCTGGAAACGCTATCACCGAAGTATATTCGGCTGGAATGTGAGATACTTTTACCTCTTCAGACACTTTTTCACCAAAGCCAATAACCCGAACAATTATTTCAGATTTACTTTTACTAAACAAAACTCTATCTAGTTCAACAGAAGTTTTGTAAACCAAACAAATTACACGCATTTTGCACCTGTTAATTTATTCTAGCTCTTTCACCAAGCCACCATTCAGGAATTGAAACCTGAATCCTGTTGTTGCTAATTTCTGGGTTTTGCAATCGCCAGTCAAAAAACTCTTGTTCCCTGCTAACTTGACAAACAGGTTGAAAGTCAACGTAAATAGTCCAGATTTTTGGACTTATTGAGTAAATCTCCGAAAGTCTAACAAAGTCTTCACTGTGGCGTAGCATTGCTTTAACTAACGCTAATTCAGATTGAATTTCCTGAAGCATTTTTTGATTATATTGCTGCCCGTTTTCAATTCCTGAAACTATAATAAATTCCCATTGGTTAAGCATTGCAATTTGTTCTTTAGCCCAAGGAATTCTGTCTAGATGAAGTTGGTACATATTACGGGTTTGTTTCATACTTCTCCTTTAGTTTGAATAGCGTTACTGAAGAATCAATAACGCCAACTGCTATTGTGTTATTCGTTGTGTACAAATTCAGCAACACACTCCGGCAATAAACCCCGAACTTTAATTTCTAGTGGAAATCTTTGCACTCGCTTGGCTGTTCTGGGTGTGCCGTCATCACCCTCAAAATAGCCATTATTCAGCATTGCCCAATCAGCAAAATGCTGGAACTCTGAATTAGATTTTAAACCAATATAAGTGATAAAGCTCGCAAATCCTGAACTAATATCTGGGGATTCCTGCCAATTAAATTGATTAGAAAATGTCCCACAAATAACAATGCGATCGCTCAACTGAACAATTAAATAATTTCCGTGTGGTGAAGTTTGTAAAACCTTACCTTCAATGCCAGCAAACTTGATTATATTCATCGTTTTCTTGAGGTATACTTTGTGTAATTACAAATGTTCTAGGGAAAAGATTAAATCCCTTCCCCTACTTTAATTAGTTGGCGCTAATTAAATCTAGTTGGCAGATTGCTTGGATTTCCAGTACAAGTAATCCTCTAGAGAACAGTTAATACCAGCTAGCAACTGAGATAACTGTTCATCTTCTTCAATACTCAACAAAAATTTGATTCTCGTTATGACATCCTGCAAATTAATATCAGACAATTGCTGAACTTGTTGAAATTCTTTAACCGTAATTTGAGTTGACATGGTAATACCGCCAAACGAAATAAACCAAAACCGCTTGGCGGTAGCCACGACTTTCTGATTTCCTTTATTTTGATTACATCACCGCTATCAATTGACTCATCTATCACGAAAAACTATGAACAAAAAAAGTACAGAAATATCTGAATTTGATGCTGATGGTGATTGGGAATTTATTAGCGACACTGCTGATTGCACCTTCTGCGGAACTTTGGACTATTGTCTTGGATTGGCAAAGGATTGGCATAATCCAGCAGAGTCAACTATTGAAAGAGCTAGAAAGCGTTGCCTGCGAACTGGGAGCTTTGAGTTGAAAAGGTGGCAGGTTAAGTACGACAAGGATGGAAACTGTAAAAGACTTGAGCGAATGATGAATAACAAAAAGAATAATTTCTAGCAATTATTTGTAACAACGATGCAGCCTTTATCTTGTATTGACTTCTTTGCCGGAATTGGTGCTTGGGAATTAGCGATCGCCATCATCAACGAGATGTCAGGTTTCCAGATTTTCAGCACATTTGGATTTATAGAAATTAATCCTGCCGCTCAACTGGCATTGCGATTACACCATCCTCTAATTCCCATCCACGCAGATATAAAAACTTACACACCACTACAAAACATAAATGTCTATTTCATTTCATTCCCTTGCACCGGCACAAGCAATGCTGGACACAGAACCGGACTCTCACACGCTGAATCAGGGTTGTGGTTTGAAGCTTTGCGCTGTATCTGCATTGGTAGACCCAGGTTTATCGTTATCGAACAGCCTGAAGGATTTATCCATAGAGGACTTCGAGCAGTTATTGCTGGACTCAGAATGGCAGGATATTCTACAGAAGTTGAAATCATCTCGGCAGCGGAGTTTGGCGCTCCGCACAGGCGAAACAGAGTATTTGTTGTTGCCCACGCCAACTACTTATCCTTGCAGCAACGGCAAGGGTGGAAATGCTGGGATGAACAAATTGGAATGGACATTGAGAAAATCCGGGCGTTTGGGGAGCGATCGCAAGCTTTCAGTAGAAGCATCTCTGTGGATGATGGGGTTCCCCCCTGGATACTTGGAGTGTCTTATTTAGGATGGTGGAAAACCAATAAACCCCCATTAGATTGTGGCGTTCCGAGAAAGACGGCAGGTAGAAGAGAAGCTATTAATTTAGTCAGTCGGTCTATAGTTCCTTGTCAGGCGGCGATCGCACTCATGCGAGTTAAGTTTTTGGCAGACTTGATCTAGAATACTTGCAAAATGTACTGACTGCTTCGGTATAATATTTTAATCTGTCTAGCAAAAACTTATGATGAAATATCAGTCACTTCAGAATTTAACCTTTGCCTGCGTAGCCGGCTTGATCGGAGCTATTAGCATTCAAAGCGCTACTTATGGTATGGGTTTAACTACGACTGTAGACAATTTAGGTGGAGGAACTATTACAATTCCTAAAGATACCGAACTAACTTCTTGGCAATTTGTCAATAAAACTGGAGTTGCTTGGACGGATTTCCACTGGTTTTTTAGTGATTCTTCTCAGAAACCAATTTTGGTCAATGTCGGAGGCGAACTTAAGTCAGAATATGAAATTTATTTTAGTCCCACTTTTTATATAAAACCTGGGAACATTTTTGATGGAGTGACAAACCCAAAAAAATGGAATTTCTCTACTGGGGATACAATCGTTAGTTACGCGCCTTCCTATGAACTTGCATCTGTACCAGAACCCACCACTATACTTGGGCTGGTTCTTATCTCTGCATCTGGAGGGTTTTTATCCAAGAAATATACTAGAAAGTTTAATAAGCAAGCTGTCTTTTAAAGAGTCAAAATAACTTACGTGCAAATGCGATCGCCCATCACACCGAATAAATTACAGACTGCCTCTCTAAGGCGGTCTTTTTTATTGCCCATGATATAAAATATAGTATTCAGTATTTATGTACTATATTGGCAGTTATGAGTCATGAGTAAAGAAGATATTCTGAGTCAAATTTCTGGTGAAGACTGGATTAAAAAAGGTGGGTTAGATATCCCGGATGACATTTTCGAGGCGTTAGATAGTCCTTACGATTGGCTTGATGGATTAAAACCCATCAGCTTTTCCAGAGACAATCTACCAACTATAGATAATATTCTTAGTTTCTTTCCCCAAGCCGAACTTGGGGATATTGTAAAAACTTCATCCATTGAAATGCTCCGCACATCCTACGGAATCAACAAGTGTTTTAATTCCAAAACCCACAAGGACTTAGCCGAAAAAGCTAATCAACTGCTTTCCAAATCAAAAGCTAGAAAAAAAGATGTTGGCATTTATAACGCCGCAGTTCAAGCAAACAATCTTTTCTTAAACCTGGGATTAGTAAAAGAGCAATCTGAAAGCTACAGCGGTCAGATGGGTGAAGTTTCTATTTACGATCGCATCAAACAATCAGAAGCCAAAAACAAAGACTGGCTTCTTGAAGTATTGGAAGAAACACAAGAAATATTAGGTAATGCGGCAGAAGATGCAATCGCTAAAATCAAGCGCCTGATTAGAAAGTTAACAAAATTCATGAAGGTTCCTAGACCCTACGAAAGCAATTCAATTAGTGGGCAATATATATCTTTGTCTTCTAATTTCTCACCTTCAGCAATTATTCCGGTTGCAGCGCCTGGGGTTGTCGATGTTGTGGGCGTGGTGAATGCGATCGCTTCTGAACTTCTTAAAACCTTCATCCTCAAAGCTGTAGCAATCCCAGCAGCGCTGGCAGAAGGGTTGGTTAGTACAGTTACGTCAATCGTTCTGAAAGGCTTGGGTGCATCTGGGACTGAAGCTGTTCGCTACATAGCTGGCGGGATTCTCAGAGGCGCAAAAGATTTACTACCTTCCGTGTTCAATAATACGGGAATGTTTGCAGGTGCATGGGCATTTTTAACGAGTTGTGCCCCATACATTCTTGCCGCCGCAATCATAATTATTCTGGCAATCAAGATGTCACAAAAAGTTCAAGTCGGCAACTTGGTGACATTATTGGCTACTACTGGTAACGACCAAGACCCGGATTTAGTCTCTGCAAGAATCAGCGGCGATAGCGCTGAAAGGTTAAAGGATTTAGCCGACCTGAAAACTAGTTTGCTCGAAGAAACAGGCAAAGATTACGCGAATATTTACGGTTTTACGTTTGAGAAAGGTGATCGCAAACTCTGTGTTGATATGACTTTGCCTGTACTGATTCCTATAAAAGGTGAAATCGCCGCCACACTATGGGCTAATTTTTCTGCAAGATTTGATTTTCTGACATCTTAAATATTTGCAAATCATTAGTCATTGGTTATTAGTCGTTAGTCACTCACAGGTAAAGGGGAAAAACATGGCTATACAGTTTAAAAACACTCGCTATCTTCCTGACGGTTCTCAAGGCGAAATTACAGTTATTGCAGAGTGGTCGGTGTGGAATTGCCAGCAAAAGCGGTGGATAGATTCAACGCCAACTGTATTGAGAAATATTTTACTGGCAGCACTTCACCCAAATACAGAATTTTGCATTGGGGAAATTGACAAGAATGAAACTAACTCAACGAGATTAAACCCATTCAAACCCAAAGACTACGAAAATGCTTTTTTCTTAGACTTGGCTAGCGGCTCCAGGAATCACGGACGCTTTACGTTTGCAAACAAGTCAACAATTGGCAAAAGGTACTACGGCGGCGCTGAAAAAGATCAATGGAAACGAATAATCTACGGTTCAATCGTTCACACTGGATGTAAGAAGCTCATTTACAAACAGCTAAAGTTTGTTGTTGTGGATGATGAAGCACGCGACGCTGACGGCAACTTTTTGGATGACCAGGTAAATGGTATTCACTGGGAAACAGGCGATTCCCATGCCAAGGCAAGTAGAGATTTAATGACTTTGCTGGGATTACCCGCAGATGATGAGGATAAAACCGTAGACCCTGAACGCCCGATACAGTTTAGAGCGGCATTATTTAAGGAGTGGGTTGGCAAAGGTACCGTCGCCTACAACCCTAAACTTGACGGTTCCGGTTATGACTTAGCAATTCCCCTCTCATCACTCAAAGGTAATAAACCAGCTTTGGGAAATCATGAGGGTAAACTTTTAATGGGATTAGTGTTTGAAGCTGAGGAGCGCAGAGCTAAACCGGGTTGGATGTTGTTCCAGTGGTTTGATTTCCAGACTTTGGAGAAAGACGGCATTATCAGCAAGTTAGAGGAAAAGTGCGATCGCCTTTCCCAGGCATATAACAGCATTGTTGACCTAGCCGACATACTCAGAATTGACCAAAGTGAAGCTGAAGCAGAACTTGAAGAAGGTTCTGATAGCTTGCAGTCCGAAGCTGAGTATGAAAACACCATGATTCGCGTAATCCAAGTTGATAAAAACGGATTACTGCTTTTGCATCCATATATCGTGCGGCGGGTAAAAGAAAGAATGCAAGCCGTGTGGTTGAATCTGGCTAAAGCTGCGGGTGTTCGGTTTTACAGTTTAATGGGACAACCTGATGAGTCTCTGGCTCACTACCATGTGGTTTTGCCTGATGGTCGAATCAAGGGTAAAAGGGTCTTTTGTGCCCCCGATTTCGAGCCGGGAGAGTACATGGTTTTCCGCAACCCTATGCGGCACTGGGGAGATATTCAACTCTGGGAAAATAGGCATGAGGGCACCTACCTCAACTCTACTGGCATTATGGCCGCACCCAAACTTTTGCTTTTAACAGTAGGGGGTGATACTGACGGGGATTTCTATAATTTGATTAAATCCAGCGCCTACCCCAATATGCGAAGTGCGATCACCAATTTCGCCGAACCCCCGACAACCAAAAAATTCCCCAAGATGGCATTGCAGGGAAGCTTACAGGAAATTGCCATCAAAAGCATGAATGATCTAACCGGAATTGTTGCATCACTGTTAGCCAGGGCACGGGCTGCCAATGCTGAAGATGCGGTGATTCTAATCCCCGCCGGCGGAGAACAAAAAGAAGATGAGGAAATGCGTGTTATCGACTTTCTCAGCCAACAGGTACAAATTGCAGTAGATAGTCTTAAGTCTGCATACCCCAACAATAGCAACGGGCTAGATGCAGTCAAAAAGTTCTTAGACGAAGTTGAAGGTGAAGCGCCTTGGTTGAAAGATTTTAAGGATGAGCAATGTTATCGTGACCGCACCTGCAAAGTTACACCTGGAGCCACTGACACAGTTTCTCGACTGGTTCAAACTGTTAACGGATTTTGGAAAGCGCCTGACTTAACTATTGACTCCAAGCCAAGTAACTATGAAAAGGTCTTATTTGGTGATGTGGAGTTTGAGGAAATTCAGTTGGAGAGGGCGATCGCACACCGAGCCGCTTACCGGGCTGCTATGAAAAGCGCGATCGAGTGGAAAGCTGCCAACGATGACTCTACGCGTATGATTCGGGAAGTTGCCGAGGCGACTAAGAATAGCAAGGAAAAAACTTTCGCCATTACCAAACCCGATGGTAGTTTGTACAGCCGTGAATCCTGGGTGTCTGCTTATTGGACTGCTACTCATCGTGCTGAAACTGGTGATGCTGGGTTGGTGTTCATGATTTTCGCTGATGAAATTATTCAGCAGTTAAAAAACACCGAGCTCAAAGAAGCTGAGATGATATTGGTTTACGGTGTTAACAAAGGTAAATGGGCAGCAAACTGGAAGGGGCAACAGGTTCAAATTAGGGCAATTATTCAGGAATTTGGTGATAAGCAATATTTATCCCTTGAGATGAAATGGGATGGTGCAAAAACTCAATTGGGTTGGCACTTGCTTGGAAACATCAGCGATAAGTTTAAGCCCTATGTACTTCCCGGTTTTACCAAAACCATGAAAATTTACACTATAAGTTTTGATGGGCAAAACAAGGCAAAACGAGTTGTTCTTTTTAATGCGGATATGCCGCAAGAAGAAATTAACAAAACCCTCTTGTTTGATTACTCAATAAAGTTATAATTGACCAAATGTGTTTCCTGTTAAAACAATGAATCCTGAAGTCTCTCAATACATCCAGAATGTAACTGGATTTTCTAAAACTACTGTTGAAATGGTTCTGGAATCTTTTTTCAAATTTGTTCAAATTAGGTTGACCAATAGATCAGATGTAAACATTCCCAAGTTTGGAACTTTTTCGGTAAGATTCCTGAAAGCACGCAAGGGACGAAATCCGAAAACAGAAGAAGAAATTGACATTCCCGATAGCTATAAACCAAAGCTCAAATTTTCTAAAAACTTCGACATTGAACCTGACCCAGCATTAAAAGCTGAGTTAGAACCTGTTGAGGATTTGCCAGTTGCGATCGCGCCTGATTCTAAACTTCCCCCTCCAATTCCTACCGAATTATTACAGCAGGAAACCAATAGAAGCTGGTACATTCAAATTGCTGGTCAACCGATTGAAGTGGCTGAAGACCAACTACTTGAAAAAGGTATCTTACCAACAAGTCCGGTTTGGAACCAAGAAATTACAGGTAGCTGGAAACTAGCCAAAGACGTACCCGAATTAGCCTATTTGTTTCAGAAAGCCGCTTAAATCAGTGAATAATTCCCAATAAAAAATCCCCTTCTGTTTAGAGCCGGAGGGGATTTTTGTTGCTGCCGATAATAAATTTAAAATCCAGTAATGGTGACCATGATTTCAGTAGGGCTTTTTTCTTCTAGAGAGATTTTTGCACAATCCCAGAAACCATCAGGAGTCCAAATAGTGTTGTCTAGATTCCATGCATACAGGGACAAAATCCGCTCATTTCCTGGTTGATAAGTCTGACCTTCCAAGATTTTTACAGCAAATTCTTCACCGATTTTTGCAATATTGGGGATCTGGTTCCATTTCTTAATTTCAATGCCTTTGGTCTTGTCCGCGCTAACGCCGTTTGCAAACTTGACAGTGATGGTTTTACCAGAAACAGGTAAGTACACTATTTTGTCTGCAACGACAATGGCGGGCTTGCTGCTGGCGTTGGGCAAAAAAACAATATCTTTGATGCTGTAGTAGCCAGTTGCAACAAAAACCAAGGTGTAATTCCCAGAACTAACACCAGTAAAATCAGCTTCAATAGTTTGCCACTCAGACATTACAGGTATATCAAGAGAGCAAATTTTTGCGCCTTGGGTAGAACCAAGATAAATATCCAGTTTTGCAGGGAATGCTCCGTTTAAAGTTGCGACTGATGCACTTGTAGGTGCTTCTGCAAAATACCAGTTTTGAACGTGAACTTCGGCGTTTGGTTCAAAAGTTACTAGTTCTTGTCCAACTTGACCAGAACCAGTAGCGCTGTAAAGGGTGAGAGATGGCAGCGTTTTTTTGATGAAAGCTTCAACCTTTGGAACGAAACTAATAATCCAATCCTTAAGCACACTCAGGCGGACACCCATATTATCTTTTGTCAAAAGAACTAGGTTACTGTTTGGACTGACTTCGGCGATCGCATTATCGCTAATTTGCAACTGTGCTGTCTTGACAGCCGCATATTTTGCCCCACCTTTAATAGAGGTGAGCTTGAGAGTTAAAAATTCTGTAATTTCAGGGTAGAGGTCTGCAATAGCTTTGATATCTACAGCTTTAGGTGAAGTATCACCATCAGTCCAGGTTAACGTTTGGCTGAGTTTTTCTACATCTCTACCAGCCGTGGCACTATCGCCCTTTGCTGTACTTGCAGAAACTTTAACCGACACTTCACCGCTGGAGCCGCCAGTACGAGTAACTTGAACGGGCCCAAATCCTGATTCCCATTGTCCGTTTTCAAACAACTTATAAATCGGTTTATCGAATTGCAAAATTCCTGCGGTCATGAGTTTCCCTCCTAAAAAATAATCCCCGGACCGATAAGTCCAGGGACAAAACTAAACCAGATTAGATTAGGTTTGAACTTGCAGTGTGCGGCTGATTACAATACCATCGCTTGCTTCGCCAACAATAAACACTCCCACATAGGCGTCCATTTCAGCATCTACAACGTACACGCGAACGTTATCAAGCAAACCATAGGTTTCGTAAATGTCATTTACTAATTCCACCGGCTGAGTAACTTCTGAGAGACCAGTAAAAGGGGTATCTGAGGCAGGATTAGCAACAGGCAGAAGAACGTCGTTTCCAAAAGCACCCTTAACAAGATTAGGGTAAGATTTAGCGATTGCTGTCAGCAGCTCAAGTGTTGCCGTTTCGGCTTTAGAAGCGAGAGTTTCTTTCAGCGTTTTGGTCTGAATAGTAAATTTTGCGGCGTCAGGAATTTTATAATCTGTTGGCACCACACCAATTTCAGGTTTAGCCCAAGCTCTAGTTAATGATCGGTGTAAAGATAAAAGCCTTGGCTTGATTAAATCAGCATTTTCTGATTTCAAATCATCAATAACCTTTTGGTTCTTGCTCGTGCTGATTTCAAGAGATGCAGGAATGCTGGATTCTGAGCCACCAAAATCATTGCCTTCGTCGTAGCCAATGCGGTTTCTCAATAGCTTGGCAGCAGTTGCGACTGTTAGATTAGTTGCCATATTTCTTTAAATTGAGTGAGTTTTGCTTAAAAACATTCTATCAAACCAGACACAAAATAACGCCCTCTTTTCATACTAAAAAAAATATTTTCAGCTTTGAAGTTACTAAGTGATTTGCTAAATTTACCCCTAGTAAATAGTATTTTATTAGCTCTGAGTTTTAATAAGTTCAGAAATACAGCCCTAAAAAAGCCCCCACTGATTTCTCAGTGAGGACTAATTTATTGAAAGTTAAGCAGATTAACCCCACTTACCAGCTAGGATTTTAATTTCTCCGTTTTCTTCGGTGATTTCGTCAATGTTGAAGCCTTGGGAAACTAGAGCCGCGATCGCATTCTCACGGGCGTACCAGGGAGTCAAAGATTGTATAAATTTCTTAGAATCCCGCGCTCCATAAAAGCTCAGAAATTCAAATGCTTCCTCTACCTTCCTAAACCCAAAATCACTAGAATCGTTCCAGTTAGCTTTTTGAGTTCTGCGAATAACAAAATCAACTGTTCCGTTATCGTCAAATTCATGTTCAGTAACGTTACGCCCTAGTTTTGCTCCGGTGAGGATTCCGTCTAGCCCGTCAGTAATCATTTGGCTTAGAACGGATTCTAAAACCTGTGCGTTTTTGATGGTGGTTTTGATGTGACTTAAATGTGACATTTTGCTCCTGAGTTGTTCTTGGTGGTTGTCTGAATTATGGCTCTGGACTATTTCTAGCGATCGCTCCATCCGCCCCGGTTTTTCTGGCTTCTCAAGGTAATAGGTTAACTCTGCTAAGAAGTCAGAATAAGGCGGATAATCTGAAGTAACTCAAACAAGGGTGGTTTAAGTTCCATTGGTTTTGTTCTGAACTGCTGCGATCGCTAACCGTGAAACCCTTAAGTATTCAACACTAGGGTTTTTGTCAATTTCTTGACCAGGCTTATAATGCTTGTGAACTAAAGCCTGTAAATGCGGCGGAACCATATACCAGTGGCGTTTGCACATTAAGTAAATAGGTGGTGTATATGTATTGCACCCCGGTAAATGACAGCAATGAATTGGAGTAATTAGCTGTTCTGGCATAAATTGTCATCCTGTTGAATTTCAGTTTCAATTGGTCGCTGATTGTATTCAGGTAATAATTCCTGCGATCGCACCTCACCCAACGCTGTTTCTAGTGCTGCGGTCAGGTCAGTGCAAGTTTTGCCGATGCCATTAACCACGCGTTCGGTAATAGTGCCGTCTTTGCCAATAGTCAGTTCAACTTGTTGATATTGCATTTTGGGTAATTTCCTCTTGTTTTGCAGCGTCAATCCTTGTGAATTGACGCATTGAAAAGCTTCTAACTTCTTTGTGCCTGTTTGACACTTCGACTTAAAGCCGCTAAGTTTTGTCGGATTTGTTCAGGACTCTTGCCAAATATTATTGAACCCTTCTCAACTCTGCATCCATCATTTATCCAATTTTGCGCCTCTTGATAGGTGACGAAAGTGATGGGTTGAATAGCAGGGCAATCTTTATAGGCTGAATCCTGTATATTCCAAAGAATACCTATGGTTGGGTCATTCTTTTTCGTAACGGCGAATGAACCATTGAGGTTGATTTCAGGATCTACATAGGCATCACTGCAAACCTGATAAGCGGCATTGTAAATCTCTTGCCTGATTCTCTGTTCAATGGTTTCCTGGAGTGAAAATCTATTTACACTATCAAGGTGAAAGCCAATTGCGATCGCCAGGTACGCAGCAGTAGCAGAATCGCTATTTACGATTTCGTCAATAACAGAATCACCGTTTCCGTTACCTCATTCTTTAGCTAAGTCTGAAGCTTTCTTTATTAGTTCCATGTTTCACCTCAAGTTTTTTACATAAATTGGAAACACACTCTGGCTCAAATCGGCTGGCGGTTCAACTTCTGTTTGTCGCCTAATCTCCTCAACATAGCTGGCATCCAAACTGAAAATTTGGCATATTGCAACAGTGAATTGGTTATACTCGCGATCGCAAATATCTAGGCGGTTATTTTCAAGCTTTGAAAGTTTATACCAGTCAATCTGTACACCATAATTAATCAATTCTTTGCAGAGTTCTCTTTGACTTATACCGACAGACCTCCTAGCTCTCCAAATTATCCATCCCAGAGTAATTTTGCACATTGTTTCTCAAATTGTTATTTACTTCTTTTCGCATTGCTATTATTTGTCTGAGAATTCCATTGCCTACAAACAAAATCTTGTTTGCATCTTTCAAAGGAATGCAGGGATTTAGAGCAAAAGTCAGAAGACTGGAATGAGCTTTTTCACAAATATCTATTGCGTCATCTAAAAAGCCTAGTTTTTGAGCCAAGCTAGCTCTTTCAACTAAGAAAATTATTTCGTCCATAATTCAGTCTCTTTCCTCGTAATCGTAATTTTGAGTTGTTAGCAAAGACCAGATTAGTTTGATGAACTCCAGTAATTTCATTATTTGCAGTGGTAGCGATCCAGTAATTAAGCTATTCAAGGTCATTTTTCACCAAGAGAAATCCAATTTGATTGGTCGAATAACCATTTTTGATATTCTGATTCAGATGCAAATGGAATAATTCGCCACTCACATGGAAGCGATTTAATTGGAGTATCATTTTCTCTGAATTGGGTGTATATATGGTTGCACACATCACTTGTAGTTTGGTAGATTTTTGCTCCTTTTTTGTGTGGGGCAAAGGTGACACTTCTACCAATTTCACTATCTAAGTAGAGAATATTGGATTTTGACATCCAGGCAATTACAAACCCAAACATAATTTAATCCTCGACAGGTTGATTAACTGGAATCGGGGAACCCTCGCCCTGTGTTTCTTCTGGTGCTTCTGGTTCTGGCATTTGTTATAGAAAATAAGTGGTCAGAACCAGAAAGCGGTAGCACGGTATTAGTCCTTAATTGGCTTTAACGTATCCCTGACAAGTATTTAAAGGAGTACTGCTTTCGGCTCCATAGTCTTTATCTCGGTGGTTACACTCCCATGTCCAATCATCGTTTGATGGATATGCATGGAAAAATCTGCATTTGTAGCATAGTGAAGTTTGCCATTTTCTAGGTATCATTTTAGTTTTGATTATTCCAAGACCTAAAGGCGGTAGCACTAAAACCGATACTGTTTTTTCAGATGCTTGTTGTATTCAGCATCGTTAGTTTTTACCTGACTTATCAGGTCTGGCGGAAACAGAAACAATTTTTGTTGCCCCATAATAGGTATGGGGTTTATCAAAAGCCTTATATCTTTCATCCCCCAAGCAAATCTGCCTGAACTGAAAAATCCGTAGGCTAATTCATCAGGATTTTGCATACTGATAAATGTCTCATCCATACAAATGCAATTGTAGTGATTAGCGATCGCCAAAGCTTTCCCTAAGTTCTTCTTCAAATCTTCAACAGTTAACCTATGAACACGAGGGTCAGTAACGCGTTTTTTGATTTCATCCAGCATATAGAATTCTTGTTCATTCCTACCAGCATGAATGACTAAATCCCCTCTGTGTCTGATTGGATAATCTCTGGTTTCAAATTTTTTAATTCCCAGAGATAACAAAGTTGCGTAGGGTTCTCTAACTGTCAGCGCGTACATATTTTTTGGTGGTGGGAGCGACACACCTATCACGCTTTAAATTTAATCAGAATGTGCTTTAGCCCAACAGTCATCGCAAGCATTAGGCATATCGTTATCCGCTCCTTTTTGCCAAGGTACTAAGCGATCGCATTTGTCACACTTAAAAGTCTCACGAACTAAATTAATAGCATCTTGTACTTCATTCACAGCTTGAATTGCATCTTCTAATTCAAGGTCGTTATTGGTTGTAAAACACTCATGTTGCCGTATTTTTCTGTACTCATCACTAACTGCAATTTGCCTAAGAACTTTTTCGACTCGCTGGAGTAAAAATACAATTTCTGTTGGTGCTTCTGTCTCACTAGGGCTGAGGTTAGACGGCGCATTTTCATGGTGAAATCTAAGAAATTCCTTTTCTGACATTTCAAATACCTCAATCATTAACTCCCCAAAGGCGGTAGCACTAATTCAAGCGTTCCACTCGCTATAAATTGCCTTTTTATCACCACTATCTGGGGTAATGCTGGCACTCTTCACACCATTTGTTTGCGCCCATTGTATAAGTTTGGCAATTTTCTCTTTAGAAATTTGCGCTAGTGGCACACAGCCAGCGATCGCACCTAATAAATCCCCAATCCCAAATTCTTGCGATCGACTGAAGCCAGACTGCATTGCTTCATAAATAATCTGTTCAATCTCCGCGCCTGAAAAACTGTCACTACGAGATGCGAGTAATTCAAAATCAAATTCGCTATTCGGTCTAATGCGTGATAGATGCACCCGAAATATTTGGGCCCGTTCTTCTTGATTCGGAAGGTCAAGCCAAAACAGTTCATCAATCCGACCTTTACGAATTAGTTCAGGCGGTAAAACCTCAACATTATTTGCGGTCATCACCACGAAAACAGAACTGGTTTTTTCCTGCATCCATGTGAGCAGTGTTCCCAGCACTCGTTTTGATGTCCCAGAGTCGCCGTCTGAGTTCGAGTTGGAAAAGCATTTATCAATTTCATCAATAAATAAAACCACGGGTGCGATCGCCTCAGCCAACTTAATGACTTGACGCACCCGGCTTTCACTTTCACCCACCAGCCCCCCAAACAAGCGCCCGACATCTAGCCTTAGTAGTGGTAATTTCCACTCCGCCGCAATGGTTTTGGCTGAAAGTGATTTACCAGTACCTTGAATTCCAGCGAGCAGTAAACCTTTGGGACTGGGTAAACCGTACTCACGAGCGGCGTCACTAAAACTATTGGCCCGAACTCTGACCCACTGCTTTAAATTCTCCAGTCCCCCGACTGATTCCATACCAGCTTGCACAGGAATAAATTCTAGAATGCCTGTTTCTCTGATGGTCTGGCGTTTTTCTTCGATAACTGCTGCGATCGCACTCTCATCAACTTTCCCAGTCCTAGCCAAACACTTAGCCAACACCCGACTGATGCGGCATCGGCTCAACCCCTGGCAAGCCTTAATTAATTGCTCACGTTCGGGTTCAGATAAGTTGGTTTTCTTGCCAACTAGGTGATTAATGAGGATGGAAATTTCTATGGCTGTGGGTAGAGAGAAATCAATAATCGTGGTTTCTTCCCGCAGTTCTAGAGGTAAACGCAACTGGTCGGACAGTAAAACTAGTGTGCGCCTGTCCCGTGCCATCTCTCCAGCAAGATTTTTAATTTCCCGAACTAACGGCAACTGTGCGGGCGTGATTTGACCACTTGTGCTTGGTGCAATTAAAGTGGCCACATCTTTGAGGATGAATAACGCCGCTTGATTACCAGATGCTCTTGCAACACGCTCCAAAGCATTCATCGGGTTACCAGGTTTTCTCGGATTGTCGTCTGTCCAGCCCCTGGTGAAATCCCAGAAGTAGATTTGAAATTTGCGTGATTGGGCGATCGCAATCAATTCACTCTCAACTATTTCCTCCTCTGGACTCACCACATATATCAGAGGAAACCGAGCCGACAGCATCAATTCAAGCTCTGATTTCTCGCCAGTTTTATAGGTTGCTTTGGTTTCTGTCATATCGACCTAATAGAATATTTATTGCCAAAAAACTTAGACAGTAATTCAAACCAAAATTTTGCTTGTTTTTCATTCAATCTTTTAGCAGATATACTCGACCTAACCCAGCCACAACGCTTGTTACGGAACTGAGTTAAGTAAGCTCTTTGCTCTTCGTCAAAAATCGTTTTATTCATGGTTAGTTAAAAAACTGTTCCCGTAACAGAACAAACCGCTACGGGGATAACACTAAGCTGCTACTGTTTCTCTCTGGGGTTTTTGGGGCTTATTACCCTTCTTGACAACCTGAGCCTCTAGTTCTTCAACACGGAGTTTAAGCGTGTCTCTTTCGTCGGTCAGTTTCCTAATCTCGGAGTTAAGACTGTCTACATCAATATCTACTTGAAGTTCAGAATTGGACTCCTGAACTTGTGCTTGTAGTTTGGTAATTGATTCGTTTGCCGATTTTAGTTGGACTTGGGCTACTGCAAGTTGAGTCTGTAGAATTTGCTTCTGTCCCACCTCCGCCTGAAGGTTTTGAATCTGCTCACGCATAGCAAAAGTCTCACGTTCGCGGGCCTCTAGTGCGCCGTTTAATCTAGCAATCTCGCCATCGCGCTCAACGGCTTTCCCTTGAAACTCCGCCATTTCAGAAACTTGTTTAGCCAGTTCGTTATTTTTAGCTACAAGCTCATTGCGCTCTTGTTGTAAAGCGGTTATTTGTTCACCAACAACCTCTGAATCAGCTAGTTTTTGTTTGCTGAGGTTTATATAAGCTTCTTTCAGTTCTTCATCTTTTCTTAAGTATTGCTCTCTATAAAATCCCAATTCAAGCTCCATTTTTGGCAGCCCTATAAGCTGAGATTTCAGCAAGTCGTTTTCGTCTGAAAGTAACTTAATGCGATCGCCAGAAACACTGGTGTCTGCTTTTTGCCAGGCAAAGGTATAACCAATGATTGCCTGTTGTTCCATAAATTGTAGAAACTCAGTAGGAACTTCTGATTTGTCTAGGATTGTGTTGCAGTTAAGAATAGCGCTGAATATATCCGTTTCGTTGCGTCCAGCTTTAACAGCTTCCAAGTTGTCCTTCCTCCAATCTCTGAGGAGATTGCAGAGGTTTTCAGCACTCCCACCCAATCCATAGATTTGTTTGAGCGCGTCCATAACAAGACGAACTGATATCTCAATACCGTTTTTCTGAAGTACAGAACAAGCGGTGTCAACCATTTGGCGGTTAACAGAAGTATGTCGGATTGATTTATCGATTTCAAACCCTGTCATGTCGAGGGCTGTAAATTCTCTTCTTAGTCTAGGCATGGTAGTTTTGGGTTGATTTCAAGCAACCAAAACGGTTGCTATAGAAACCAGTTTACATCAATCCACTTCCAGCAACCAGATTGGAGGATGAAAGATATGATAAATTTTATTAAGCAATATGTATATTCAGCAAAAATCCCTTGGATAACCAGCTTTTATGTTTATCTCCCAAGGGATTCGTAAATTTTAAATTATTAAATACTCTCAAGTCGGGCAGCGATCGCTCTCATGACCACTGCTAACTGCTCTTTTGAGGCCCCATTTACCATAAGAAGCAATCTATCAATGTGCGAAATCGGGTTTTTGCCGTCAACATAATCTTTGAGTTCTTGAAGAGTCTGCCCCCTTAGAAAAGCGATTTTTTCAAGGTTGGCATCGCTAACACTAACGTTGCAGTTTTCCCAATCAACAATTGTCGAGTGGCTCACACCAACAAGTTTGGCGAAAGCTCGATACTTTCGTCCTGCTCTTAAATCTCTGACTACTTCAGCAAATCGCTTTCTTTGCTCTAGCTCTCCTTGTTGTGGGTTCACTGGACTGGTTTGAATTTTATGCTCGTTAAGATTTAAATTAGTGCTTTTTTTGGTTGCTGTAGCATCCAATCTGGTTGATAATAGTGACATAGTGATTTCAGCATCCATTTTGGTGTCTGTATGGCAAGAACTAGAACAAGAAAGCAAAAACCCGAAAAGCCGTTTGTCGTTAGACAACTGAAAGTCATTGCTGGGGGAAGAGTTCAAAAAACATTGGGTTTATGTCCCGAAACTCATGAAGCGCTAGCCGCAGAATCAGCAAAGCAAAACGTATGGGAAAGCCACTTAGCCGAGAAGTTTATCCGTAAAGGACTGGGCTTAGAACCGCTTCAAGTGCCCACACCCAAAAGCAAACACGTAGAGAACATGGGCGAACACAGAAGAAACAAACCAAAAACTGATGGGCTTAATACGATACCAATCTCGGCAAATGAACCCCTCTCTCCAGAGACAGATATTGAAACTCGCCTCTAGCATTTCTCAATTTATTCAGAGTAAGTCCTAAGAAAATGGTTTACAGTCTTCAACCACTCCCAACGTTTTCGATATTCGACCACCTAGAAAAACTCCAGGTAGTCAGAGAAACCCGGTCAACCATCCGCGCCTACTGTCCGGTGTGCGGCGGCAATAATTTCGAGGTTCAGAAAACTGGCAAAAGTGCCGGGCGATTTGGGTGTTATTCGGGTGGATGTACATCACAGCAAATCAGAGAAGCGATCGCACCTTTATCAGAATCCCTCGAACAAGCTGGAATCCCTAGCGGTGGTTCAGGCAGGCGCGGAAATCTTCGGGTTATTAATTCCCCAGTCAAAGTTTATAAATCGGCACCGTTGCCAGAAGGTCAAATAGTTCTTGCTGAGTTGCCAGAAGTCCCAGAGCCTTTACCAGTAATCCAAAAGGGGACAAGTACAGAAATCACATATCAATATAGTTGCGACCAGTGGGTAGTAAGAACCGATTACTACACCGAACACGTTAGAACCAACAAAAAAACGGTTCCCTACCACATCAACGCTGAGGGCAAAGCAGTCAATCGCAAAGGTGAGAAACCTTGGCCCATTTACCGGTTATCAGAAGCTGAAGAATTTGGCTCTGGTAAATGGGTTCTGGGCGTTGAAGGCGAAAAGTCCGTTGAGGCAGCGCGTTCGTTGCAGCTTTGCACCATTACTTGGATGGGTTCAGGATGGTCAGATATTGATATTGAAGGTGGTTTGATTTCCCTGAAAAAGGCTGGTGTCAATGGTTTAATTTATTTGCCAGACAACGACGAACCTGGGGAAAAGAAAGCTGCTGCCGTCGGTAATGCAGCTGCAAAACTGCAATTCCCCTGTCTCATCCTGAACCCCCTAGAACTCTGGGACGAGATGCCCGAAAAGGGTGATATTGCCGATTGGGTAATGGGTAATGGGGATTGGAGCCGCGAACAATTTATTGAAAAGATGAATCGGCTTATTGGTGTGACATCTGACAGGTTCTCCCAAAGGCTTGAAGAGCATGACTTCGGTGGTGATGGTGGTAACGGTGGCGATCACACTCCATTTGTTGAAAGCTGGTGTGAGTCCGAGTTTAGTGACTTAATTGCTGAAAAGTATCGCGATCAGCTGGCATACGATGTTAACCAACAGCAGTGGCTTCGTTATTCTGCAAACGTTCAGGGCATTTGGGGGAATGAAACCTCTGATGCCGTAGAACTAATTTGCGAAACAGAAATCAAGCCATACAAATACCAGTTTTGTGACAGTCACGGTAGACCGCACCCCATCTCACAAAAATTCACTTCTGGCGTTGAACGCAAGCTTAGAGCAAAGCTGGCGGTTAAAGAATGGAATGAAATTAAGGGTTTGATTCCTCTGCTCAATGGGGTTCTGAATCCCCAAACCCTTGAACTTAGTGACCACTGCCCAGGTAACCGGTTAACTTGGTGCTTGCCATATCCGTATTTGGCGATCGCAACTTGTACCCCTATTGAGGAATGGTTTAAATCCCAGGTTGGCGATGAAGGAACTATTGAAGTATTGAGAGCCTATTTGTATGCGATCGCCACTGGACGCTACGAATGGCAGCAATATCTAGAAATAATCGGGAAGGGGGGGACGGGGAAGGGAACATTTACGAGACTGGCTCAAGCACTTGTAGGTTTTAGCAACACCCACTCAACCAAACTGCAAAAGCTTGAGGGTTCTAACTTTGAATCCTCTTCCTTAAAAGGTAAAAGGCTGTGTGTAATCACTGACTCAGAGCGCTTTGCCGGAGAAGTTTCAATTTTGAAAGCGGCAACCGGTTCAGACCTATTACCCTACGAGCGGAAATTTCAGCAATCCACATCCGGTTTCATCTTTGAAGGCATGGTTCTTGTGGCAGCTAACGAACCAATATCATCTGCTGACTACACCTCTGGACTTGAACGCCGCCGCATCACAGTAAGATTCGACAATCAGGTTGAGCGCCGCAATCAAAGAACATTGCTAGATTTCCGTGGCACTGGTGAGATGTTTGGGGAGTTCGCCGAATACATTCCTGGGCTTTTGAACTGGGTTCTAGCCATCGGTGAAACTCGGGCCAGAGAGCTACTTAGAAACCATTGCGAAGCTTCAGCATCTCTTGAGCGGGAAAAAGCTTTGATGCTCACAGAAACCAATCCGCTGGCTGCTTGGGCAGATGAAGCACTCGTAGAAGAGTCCGGGTTTAGGAATTATGTGGGCATTGCCCAACAAGTGAGACACACGACTGGCGATATGGGCCAGTCTGAATCTTGGTCATCCTACAGGAACATCGATACTTGGCTTTACCCTAACTATTGCCAATATGCGGAACATACCGGAACAAAGCCGTTATCTCAGAAACGGTTTACTAATTTGTTACTGGATTTATTGCAAGCACAGCTGAAGCTTGCGATCGCCAAAGCAACCGATAGACGTGGCTCATATTTTGAAGGGATTCGGCTACGCACCGATTCCGATGATTTACCACCGTTAATCACAAAGATGTATTCTGCCACACCAGAATTACAATTACAAAACACTGAATCAGCAGAATGTGATGGGTTGTGTGATGGTTCTGTGATGCCAAGTGTGATGGTTGAAGTACTTGTCCAGCAAGCCTGTGATGCGTGTGAGGCATTAAATCAAGATTCTTTAGTTGATATAGAAAAGATGAATAATTATCTAAGTAGAGAAGATAGTACTGCATTACTAACTGAGAGTACTTTTGTACCATCACAAAGTATCACAGAGGTAAGTTTAGAAGTGTCTGAAAGCACTGCTACGCAAGAAGTTGAGCAAGGCGTGATGGCAGAAATTGACCCATCACAGTCAATTCCTAACACCCAATCCCTAACACTCAATAATGAATCCCAGCCCAACGAAGAATTTGACCGCATAGTGAAGAGTTTCCCACTTGGACACTGGGTGAGGGTCACTGACAATATTTTTGGCAAAAATACATACGTGGCAAAGATTCTTGAACATCTCAAGTTTGGCGGTGATAACAATAAAGCTTGCTTGTCGCTGAGTGACTTTGAAAAGGGATTTGTAGAAGGCTGTTATAACCCCAAAAACTGCGAGTTGATGTCTCAAAACGAAATGCTTCAACTGGGTTTGTCAACAGCAATTAAGTAGGGTGTGCGCCTGTAAAACACCTACTTCGTAAAACTCTCAGGCATTTAAATCTCAATTTTGTGCGCCTCTTATGACTATTGAAACTTTCCCCCAACTGCTAAACAGGCTTGCGATCGCACATTTAGACCGCAAAACCGCTGAATATATTCGCCGCTTAGAAAATGTTGCAGTATCTGCAAGAACCTCTGTTAAATTTGACAAAAACTTTATTGGTAGACCCGAACTTGCACAGTCGTTAGAGGAACTAGCACAAATAGAAGCCGCTTAGTGCTACCGCTTTTAGAAATTAACTTTCGAGGTTTATGAAACCAAATCCATACATTGACGAAAACGCTCTCATGGAAACGAGGAGAGCGCTCAAACTGCACTGCCATGAATTAATCGATTTGATATTCCGGAATCGTTATGGAATCAAGCTTTTACTCGCTGCTAGTCAGTGTTTGGAGACAATTGCCGATTACAAAGCAAATCGTAGTGGGAACTGCGTACAGAAATTTCCACTAACAACACAAGAAGCGGAAAAACTGGAAGCGCAAATCAATAACTAGGAGATAAATATGTTCGCAACACAGGGATTACAGTTAAGTTTTCTTGACGAAACAAGATCGCCCATTGAAATAATCAGGAAGCAACCGCCCCCACACCCAGAATCACCAAGGATATTTAGTTGTGGCATGGGACGTAACTCGGTTGCCGCAATTGTAATGTTCTGGAAGCTGGGACTAAAGATTGACTTGATAATCTTTGCTGACACTGGAAATGAAAAACAGGCAACCTATGACTACATAGAAATATTTCAGAAGTGGCTTCTTGAGCATGGAATGCCGCTAATTACGATTGTGCGAAAAGAACCGGGAGAAGTTAGCCCGACTCGCAAGGTTTTGGTAGCAGCAAAGTTTAATTGGTTTAATTATCTCCGGTGGAGTATCAAGTGCGGCGGGGAAACTGAAATTATTAGATGGCTGATTCAGAGCCTTAATATTGCAGCACACAAATACACCACCCTTGAGGAAGAATGTCTTGTAAATCAGTCTCTGCCCAGTAAAGCCTACGGTGGTTCTAAATGCTCAATGATGTGGAAAATTGAGCCACAGCAGAAATATGAGCGAGAATGGCTCGTTGAAAATGGTCATGCAATCAAGCTAAGTAAAAAGAAGTTCCAAACGCTTGAAGAGTTGGAACTGGCTTTGTGGTTGGTTTCTACACTAGCGCTAGAGTTTGGGGAATCCTCGGATTTGCTGCTAAAAATGGTGCTATTGATTTGGAAATTGCGATCGCACCGAGTTTATTCTGAAGGGATTTTAGCTAAATTTCCAGTAGCTAAATACATTGGATTTCACGTTGATGAAACCCATCGGCTTTTAAACAAGGCAACAAGTCAAATGCGATCGCTAACAGATGGCATTTACCAAAACCACTACCCTTTGATGCAATATGGATTAGACGATTTAGCCTGTCAAATGCTTATAGCTTCAGTTGACTTGCCAGTTCCACCTAAATCAAGTTGTACTTTGTGCCCTAGTTCCAAGCTGGAGGAAATCAGAGATTTAGATCCTGACGATAGAAAGCGGGCGCATTTAATTGAAGCTGTTTGGGAGAATGGCATTCAGCGTCAATATGATAGTTCGGTCAAAGGTTTGGGGCGGCGGTTTAGTTGGCGAGAAATTAATACCTTGTCAAATCTTGAAGAGGTGGCGATCGCATCAGTTCAAGAATCGCGTAACTGTCATTGTATTGATTAACCACAGGCTAAAAAAATGACAAGGCTACTAATTTGTGTTTACAACTTTTTATCAAGTTTTAGGTTATTTCGCAGAATGAGAAGGGGTAACTGGTATTTAATTTACAAAAACAGCACGTTTTATGAGTCAGATTCACATAGCAAAATCTGGGTTGACCAAAATACTTATGATGTTGCGAGTGATTTTTTTCCTTTGGAAAAAGAAAGCTATTAATGCGCTACTGCACAGATTAGTGGGTTTCAGGAAGTCAGAAAACTTTCTAACCCATTACTCATTACTCATTACCCAAGACTTAATACTTAACCAAATGAAAATCAAAGAACGCCTTAATAAACTTGCAGGAAAATTTTATGAGGTCTTTGGGTACAAAGCCAAGGACGGGTTTGATTTTAGCCAATCACGGCACCCTATAGAAAAAGCTATGTACCAGATGGCTGAATTAGCTTATGAAGAATTTATGGGTGATACTCCTGACTATGCAGAAGATGAAGAGTGACTAGACATTGAGCTTAACTTCAACGACCTGACCATCACGAATAACAACAGCTTCTACCAATTCCCGGTAAACGCGCTTTTTATCCTCATCGCTGGCATTCTTCCAAAGTTCAGGATCGGAAAAAGCCCAGAGTAACACTTCATGAGAAACAGTATTTGCCTGCCGATTCTGGGATAACGAATAGCGTAACTGTGTTATTTGGTTTTCAATTTGGGCGATCGCTCCTTGAATTGCAGGATTTGGGCTGATTGAATTTGCCTGTTGAAGTTGAAGCATTTGCGATCGCAGCTTCTGAATTTCCGGTGTTTCCGGTTCGGCTAAAGATTCTGAAGTTTGGGCAATATTAGCAATTTGTGCTGCTTTTTTAACTAAGGTATCAATCACAGCAGCTTCCACAACTTCCATGCGAATTATGGTTTTTTGATTACAGGCTCTTGAACCCCAGTTTTTGCACTGAAAGTAGTAATTTCGCTCAATCGCAATATCTAATCTTTTTGCCTTGTGATAATTTTTTGCTCCGTTTAGCGAATAGCAAGCACCACGGCACTCAGCGCAAAACACCAAACCAGAGCAAGGGTATTTGAGCGCTGTGGAACCATACCCCCTAACTTTTTTATTGTGAGCTAAGATACTTTCGATTTCTTTAAATTCACCATCAGAGATTAGACGGTGTTTTGGATGGGTGTCAAGGTGGATTTGGGAGCGATCGCCATCTCTCCTTAAGTAAGGCAGATGTCCCTGAAGCACAGGATTTGTCAGCCAGTTACTCAAACCCCCAACGCTAAATCTAAAAATGCCTTGAGCAACACGTCCGCCCTTCTTCTCGCCGATTTTATTGCCATGAGCGAAAGTTTGAATTCCATAGCGTTCGTTAATTTCTCTGAGAGCTAGTCTCAAACTACGCTTTTTAAGAAATGCTTCAACGATTTCACGGGCTATTACTGCCTTGGACATTTCGTGCTGGCCAAGAATGAGGCAGAGAAATGGAGCATGGTCTAGCTCATGTTGGTTGTTAACTTTGCAGTAGCCGAAGGGTGAGTTCATTGCCACTTTGCGATCGCGAAGGTGTTCCCAGCCATGTCTAACCCGTTCGCTAAGTCGGTCAACCTCCATCTCGGCAAGTGCGCCCAACATATTTAGATGAAATTTCCCTGCTGCGGTCTTTAAGTCAATGCTGTCATCTAGGGCGCGGAGATTACAGTTATGTTTCTGTAAACCGTCAATAGTTTTTCTCAGGGTTGGAAGGCTACGGGTTAAACGGTCAAGTCTTGTAACAACAATTTCCTTGGCCTGACCTTTTTTCACCAAACCCATCAAGTTGTTGAATTGCTTGCGGTCATCTCGTGATCCCGATTCAACATCTACAAAAAGTTCTTCAGCACCAGCAGAACGGATGCGATCACACTGCTGCTCTAAAGCGTGGGTATTTTCTGCTTGTTCGCGACTGGAAACTCGGCAGTATCCATAAACTTTTGCCATTTTTAGCTATTATCACTCGGTAATGTTAGTGCATTTATGGATGAGTTGACAGAATTCAAAAGAGATGTATTGGAATTTCTGCGTCAACCTTTGGAAGATGGATATGTGACGATTTCCCGGACTAGACAATCGGTGATGTTTCCGGCTCAGTTTACATTGGTGGCGAGTACCAATCCCTGTCCTTGCGGTTATTATGGCGATACGATTCAACAGTGTACCTGTTCACCGCGCCAACGGGAGCAATATTGGGCAAAGTTATCTGGGCCGTTGATGGATCGGATTGATTTGCAAGTGGCGGTAAATCGCTTAAAACCAGAGGAAATTACCCAACAACCGACGGGGGAAACATCAACATCAGTCAGGGAAAGAGTGCAAAAAGCACGCGATCGCGCAATTACCCGTTTTCAAGCAGAAACAAATCTGCGTTGCAATGCCCAAATCCAGAGTCGTCATCTCCAGAAATGGTGCAAGCTAGATGATGCCAGCCGGAATTTATTAGAAACTGCAATTAGAAAATTAGGGTTATCAGCCAGAGCAAGCGATCGCATTCTTAAAGTAGCCCGAACTATTGCAGATTTGGCGGGAGATGATGATCTCAAACCCCAGCACGTAGCAGAAGCAATTCAGTATCGCACAATCGACAGAATGCAATAGGTAATAGGTAATAGGTAATGGGTAATGGGTAATGGGTAATAGGGTTTTAGCTATGTTCGGATATGTTGACATAGTGATCTTACTTTGCGTTTTTATACTTACAATTGCTGACTACTGCTGGTAAATCACCTCTAATAACTCACTAGCTTGTTCTAGGGATAGCAAAATTCGGTAAGCAAAATTTTTTATTTCCGGAGATGGCTGTTCTATATCTGGAACCATAATAGTACGCATTCCAGCTTTAAAAGCTGCTTCCACACCTACACATGAATCTTCAAAAACCACACATTGGGGAGGCATGACATTAATTCTGTGACTGACTTCCAGAAAAATATCTGGGGCGGGTTTGCCTACAGCAACATCTTCGCTGGTGACAATTGTCGTGAAATATTGGTCAATACCAGCATTAGTTAAACGGCGGATTGTTCTGACGCGAGATGTCCCAGTTGCCAATCCCATAACTACCCCCAAATCACTCAGTCGCTTGAGTAAATCTAAAACACCTGCTTTTATGGGTAGACCTGCTTGTATTTCTCGCTGATCACCAATTTTAATGCGTTGGGCTGTCACAGACTCAAAAGGAAAGTTGTCTCCATATATTTTTTTGAATATTTTTTCCCGCGAAGATAAGTCTCTACCAACGAACTGTTTGTATAAATCATCGCTAAACTCATAACCATGACTTTCTACGGCCTGTTTCCAAGCCCACCGAGCAATGCTTTCCGTATCAAAAAGCAGACCATCCATATCAAAAATTGCGGCTTGGTTAGCTGGCGACACATTAAGTCCTTCGATTAACGCTTGACAACATTTAAATATATCAGTAAAGACGAAAATTCCCGCCTAGAGAATTTAAGATTCTGTTAAAATCATGGCTCACAAATCTACGACTGGTAAACCCTTCTATCACATTGGCTTTGGGCTAGAGGATCTGGGTTCACCACCTCCCCGCATTGCTTTATTATCTGGTGATCCGCAACGGGCCTGTTTAATTGCCCAAACCTATTTGCAGAATGTGCGGTTGTTGTCGGAGAACCGGGGACTCAATAGCTATGTAGGCGATTTACCCAATGGTCGCCGGATTTTATCTGCTACTAGTGGCATGGGTGCGCCTTCTCTGAGTATTGTGGTGAATGAGTTGGTACAAGTGGGCATCCGACAAATTATTCGTATTGGGACTTGTGGCTCGATTCAACCTTATGTGCCAGTTGGCAGCATTGTGATTAGTAGTGGGGCATTGTGTCGCCAAGGTGCAGCCTTAGATATTGCCCCTGTTGAGTATCCAGCTGCTGCCGATCCGTTTCTCACCGTGGCTTTAGTGAAAGCAGCACGAGAATTAGCCGTTGAACATTATCTGGGGATTACGGCGTCCGTAGATACATTTTATGAAGGACAGGAACGCACTGATTCAGCGAATCCGAATTTAATGAGATCCCTTTGTGGCATCACCGAAGAATATCGGCGGTTGAATATTTTGAATTATGAAATGGAATGCGGAACGCTGTTTAAAATGGCGAGTGTATATAATTTTGCCGCTGCTGCTGTTTGCGGGGTGGTAGCTCAACGCACCCTTGCAGAAGATGTCATCTTACCTCAGAAGGATATTGCTATTAAAAATGCGATAATCACTGCTATAAATGCCACAAGAGATTTAGAATAGCTGCAAAATTGCCTGATTATTAATTTAATATTTCTTGGCAATGTTGATTTATTGGGAATAGTTTTATCCTGTCTTTACTTAATCTTTAAAATATCAATATTTTATTAGTGGTAATATGTCTTAGATTGGATTTGGTCTGATATTGTGAGGATAAGTCAAGACCAGACAACAAGTATAAAAAGTACCAAATAGTAATCCTGAATGCATTTGAAAGATGATTGTTAAGGTAGGCAATAATTAATCTTTACTTTGGCAAGCATTGAATACACGGATTGTGAATTTGGGATTTTCTATAGTTGAAACTGCTAGGGCTGTTGTACCATTTTTAGATTTTAGGTTTTTTCTTCTTAATGCAAAATATAAAATCTAAAATTCAGTTAGGGGCATCTAGTAATTAACTTATTTAGGACAATTTGGAGAAGTAGTTAACATGAAGGATGCCTTGAGGCGCTGGATGATGACCAGTAACTTAGTTTTGATGGCAGTGGTACCAACGCTGACCTTTTTATCATTGTCGCATCAAGTCAGGGCTAAAGATCCAGGAGTATGTTTCATGGTGACATCCTCTGGTAAAATGGTGAATCTGAATACGCTTTGCGGTGTAACTATCCCCAAGGATGAAATTGCTCAGATTCCTCAGAGTGCAACCATCCCCAAGGATGAAATTGCTCGGATTCCTCAGAGTGCAACCATCCCCAACGGTGAAATTGCTCGGATTCCCATCAAACGCCGCATTGGGAATACTCCCGTGATTGAAGTTACCTTTAATAATAAACAAAGCTTTGAGATGATTTTAGATACAGGCGCTAACGGCACTCTGATCACTCGCAAAATGGCGAATACTCTCAAAGTCAAGGCTACAGGTACGATGGAAGTCGAAATTGCTGATGGTAGTGAGGTCAAATTTCTCACTGGACAGGTTAAATCGATGGCCGTTGGTGGTGTTGTCGCCAAAAATTTGCAAGTGGCGATCGCCCCAAAAGCAGGTATTGGATTATTGGGACACGATTTTTTTGGTAACTACGATATCAAGCTTTTGGCAAAAGAAGTGCAATTTCAGCGCCGCTAGCCCAGAAATGTCTCTAAAGCAGGTACCTCTACCCAACTTGCTGTTTGATGGGATTGATGGGATAAATCCATCAACAACTGAGAATAAACCCCTTCACGCAGGGATGGTGTAATTTCCTGCTGAGTTTCAATTCCTTGCACCCATTGATCTACAACGCGAATAAATGCAGAAATTCGTCCGTCAGCATAACTTTGCGAAAATAGTAACTCTTGGGGGATTTCAATTTCCGTCAGGGGTTTACCAGGTTGGGAACCCCAAACCCGAAATCCATGTATGTAATCTTTTTGATTTTCACTGCCTAAAATTAACGTACCGAGATCGCCATACACTTCTACCCAATGAGTTCTAGATGCGTACACCGCTGCACTAATAGCAACTTGGCAAGGTGTCCCATCTAGCAATTCCAGCGATAATATACAGGTGTCGTCTGTCTCTACTGGCGTTAATTCCCCGGTAGCTGGGTTAATTCTCTCTGGAATGGCGGTACTCATCAGGGCGTTTAATCTGCGTACTGGGCCAAATAGCCAGTGAATATAATCGAAAGCGTGAGAACCCAAAGATCCCAATGCACCGCCCCCTTTCTCTTTAGAAGAATACCAATTCCAAGGGCGATTGGGATCAGCACGAGATGAACCAAACCAATCAATTTTAATTAAGCGTAATCGGCCTACATAACCTGTTGACAACAGTTGAGAAAACAACTGCCATCCTGGCACAAAGCGAAATTCAAAATCTACAGCAGCAACGACGCCTTGATTTTTGGCTAACTGATAAAGTTCTTTGGACTCAGTTGCATTTAAGGCTGTGGGTTTTTCGAGTAATAAATGTTTCCCAGCTTGCAGCAGTGTTTTTGCCATTTCATAGTGCAAAAATGGCGGTGTAGAGATGCTGACTGCCTGCACTGCTGGCAAAGCGACAATATCCTCAAGGCGATCGCAGGCGTGGGGGATATTATGGCTGGTGGCGATCGCTTTAGCTTGATTAATATCTCGGTGATAAACGGCAACTACCTCAGTGTGAGGATGTGCTTGAAATCCGGGAATGTGTACTTTTTGACCAAATCCAGTGCCGACAATTGCCACCCCAATCATAGTTATCCCCGTCTATCTACTTAATTTAACTTTTACCGCAAAACTCGAATTGTCAAAGGATAGCGATAATGCTCTCCATTGTATGCTTTGATGCCGGCAAAGGTGACTAAAAATAATTGTCCTGACAGAATGAATAACATAAAAGTCATGAACACAATTAGTAAACTATCCAATGTTATATGTACTTGATTTATCGCCCCATTTGTAGTAGCTGCCAGACCAAAGCTAGTTAGCATAAACAACAAGGATATTATGATGATAACCAAAGTATAAAATGTCAGAGATATTTGAAAATTTAAAGCTTCTTTACCTTGAAGATCAATCCAGGGATATTGTGTCTTTTTGAATTGCCAAATCGTCAATGGTGCTAAAAGATTCAGTGGCAAATACAACGGCAAACCAAAAAAAACTAAACAGCACAAAAGTATCCATGCCAAAAGCGCTGAAAAATGACATAACATCGCCCAGATACGCATTTGTAGTTTTGGTTTTTTTCCTGGCATGACTTTTTATTTTTCCGGGTATTTAGAGAGCAATTCTCTATTTTACTATCAAGAATCGCTCAGAGTAAGGGGAAGACTGGCATCCTCGTGATCATAACCGCCTTACCGGGGCAGAATTTACTCGTCTAACGAGTAGATTTTTTACAAGTTTTTCGGTAAGCGTAAAGCTCAGACACGAAGAGTGCTGAGATATAAGCGACTCGTGCGATTTTAATCGCCTAATTCATTGTGAATATGATAATGTTATAATTGAATCTAAAAATTAAGTATAACTAAGCAACGTAAAAACTTGACTAGATTGGTTGAGTGCGTAGTCACACCTAACAGAATTTTGTATCCCTTACGGGAGCCGTAGGCTCTATTTGGCATTTTGAATTCAAAAAAGGTCAAAATGCCAGGGAAATCTGTTATCTATAATCTTGACTTTGAATACTCCGCAGACGGGCAGCATCACGTATGCCATAGTCAGCACGGGTAAAGCGATTTAGCTGAGACTCAAAAAATTCTCGATTAGCTTGTAAATGTTTTGGATTTGGGTCATCTAAAGGATATAAAAGTGCAGTTCTCAAAGCTTGAATCACCGCAGAAGTCACATTGTACATTGACCGTTGGAAACTAACACCCAATTGAATCAACATATCTTCTTCACCACGGCAATGTTTGCTGTAGTAATCAACAAGATATGGGGGCAAAAAATGCAACATATCTTGCATTAATAATGTAGGCGGAATACCAGCAGTACCTACGGGGAATACATCCGCATAGAGAATGCCGTAGTGGAAGTCTTTTTGATCCGCAGGCACTTGATTTGCTTGAGCATTATAAGACTTTGTGCCTCGGAAGGGAGCAGTGCGGTAAAAAACCGCTTCTACATAGGGTAAAGCTGCTTCGTATAGCCAAGTGAAACCCTTAGATTTGGGGATAATTTCATAGCATTCGCCACGAATATAAACATGATGGTAAATCGGGCGACCTGCGATCGCAAATATCCCATTGACTAAGAAATTCATGGCATCGGGGACACCTTTAAATCCACCTTCATCATAAATATCCGACATTTCAAAGAACACCGGCGCCATGACTTCCCAGAATAAGCCCAAATTAGAGTAGTAAGACATCTGGCGGCACTGTTCTAAAAACATTTCTGGAAACAGCTTATGCAGCGCCAACATTGCGGGATTACCTCGGAAGTAAGCCTTGATTGCCCTATCAGCATTAGCTTTATATTCGTCAGAATCTAGGTAGGCATCAAATTGGTTGATTGGCGCGTACATATGACGATGCCAAAGCATTGCTTGCATACAAGCTTCAGCAAATTCCATATTAATGCGATCATGGAACAAATGATGCAACAACTTCGGCATTTTGAAGGTTTCACCTTTCTCCATAAATGCCAAAAGTTCTGGATGTGCTGTGGCTACGCCGCGCCAAATTCGTAAATCTGCATCATCACCAGCGTAATGATTATGCCTATCTAAATATTCTTGAGATAAGAAGTATTTAAAGAATGGAAGCGGGTTGAGAAATTCGCGTTCAGCAATATAAAGAAGGTCACGCCAGTAAAAATCCATTGGCACAGCATAAGCTTTATATAAGCCGATAATTTGCATCAAGTTTTCTGGGGTATCTGGCAACATTGATCCCCCTGCTTCTAGGCGATGAATTACTTCAGCAAATTCATGGTGGGAAGGAGGTAATTTAGTTGCAGGCTTTTCTGGAGTTTGTACCATTTTGATTCCTTGGTATGATTAATTACGGGTTTTTGTATGGGAATCTTATCTGAGTTGTGTAGGTATAAAATACTCTTTTAAACGTAGACGCAGAGAGGCGTGCCGTAGGCTACCGCAAAGGGCGCGGAGCGTGGCGTTAGCCATAGCGTCTCGAAGAGAAGGGCGCGAAGAAGGAGAAGAGGAGAAAGAATTTCATGAATGTTTAGGATTGCTATATGAGAATTTGAGCCGCTGAACTAGTACAGCAGGGTGTAAATAAAGGTGTCTTGGTGGTTAAAAAATCAACTTTTTTACCACCAAAGCACTAAGAAATACTACTTCACAGCTAGTTGAGAAATGACGGTTTTATCGATAGGTAGAATAGCAGAAACCATCTCTGTAGCTGTGGGTTCACTCCAACGGACTAACCAAGTTGGTTGTACTCCTAAAAAGATGATGAGGACTGCCAAAATTAGGGCGGGTGCTTTCTCAGACCATAGAACTTGAGGATAGTAGGCTAGGCTGTCGAGTCTGCCGAAACAGGTGCGGTTGAGGAGGATGACAAAATATACTGCGGTGAAGCCTGAGGTAACCACACACAACAGTGTTGGTATGGGAAAAGCTGAGTAACTGCCCTGAAATACGATAAATTCAGCGATGAATCCTGTTAAACCGGGAATACCGGCGCTAGCCATCCCGCTTAAAACTAGGAGGGCGCTAATTAAAGGTAAACCGCGGATGGGACTCATCAGACCATTGAGTTTATCTAACTCGCGAGTACCAACTTTTGCTTCTACGACTCCCACTAAATGGAAGAGAATAGCTAGGATAAGACCATGGCTAAACATTTGAGCCACTGCACCGACGAGTGCTAAGGAAGTGCTGGCGGCGGCGGCCAATAACACATAGCCCATGTGACCGATGGAACTGTATGCGACCATCCGTTTGATGTCTTTTTGCGCGATCGCAATTAATGCCCCGTAAATAGCACTAATTGCACCCCAAATTGCCAAAGTCGGGGCGATAATACTCCAAGCGTTGGGAAACATCCCTAAGCCAAATCGTAACAGTCCATAGGTTCCCAACTTGGCCAACACACCACCCAGAAGAATGGCAATTGGTGCTGAAGCCTCAACGTAAGCATCAGGTAGCCAGGTATGGAAGGGAACTAAAGGAATTTTGATGCCAAAACCTATGACTATCCCTACTAGTAAGAGGAGTTGCTTTGCTGTTGACAACTTTTCGGTAGAGACTGCATCAAAAGAAAAATTAGTAGAACCAGTCAACCACACCATACCCAAGAAGGTGGCTAAAATTAAGGCTCCCGAAACAGCAGTATAAATTAGAAACTTAATCCCTGCATAAGCTCTTTTTTCTCCGCCCCAAATGGAAATTAACAAATAGAAGGGGATTAATTCTAGTTCGTAAAACAGGAAGAATAACAGCAAATTCTCTGCTAAAAAAGCACCTGCTACTCCACCACTTATTAATAAAATCATGGAGTAGAAAAGCCGGGGGCGTTCAGTCTGTTTGCTACTACTATAAATAGCAATCCAGGTGAGGAGGCTGTTTAACACCAGCATCAAAATTGATAGCCCATCAGCCCCTAATTGATAATTTAAACCAAGGGTTTCATTCCAGGGAAGATATTCTTGAAACTGCATCCCTGGATTAGTGATATCAAATTTGAACAGGATGAAAAGATTCCAGAGAAGAACTAGCCCAGACAGAGTGAGGGCTGATAAACGAACGCGATTTGCTGTGATAGTGCCACTAGGCCAAAACCCGATAATTGCCGCGCCTAAAATTGGTATCCAGATTAAAACACTTAACATATAAATTGGGATCAGGATTAGAGGATTAGAAGATTAACAGGATTTATTTGAGAATGATTCATATTCATCCTCATCTTAATTGGGATCAGGATTAGAGGATTAGAGGATTAACAGGATTTATTTGAGAATGATTAATATTCATCTTCATCATCCTTTCATCCTTAAATCCTGCTCAGGATTAGAAGATTAACAGGATTTATTTGAGAATGATTAATATTCATCTTCATCATCCTTTAATCCTTAAATCCTGCTCAGGATTAGAGGATTAACAGGATTTATTTGAGAATGATTAATTTAATCCTCATCATCCTTTAATCCTTAAATCCTGATTGGTAATGGGGAATTTTTTATTGCCCCATTAACTATTAGTTGAATTCAGAAAATCAAGTTTAAAAACTGCACTCCCCAGAATGGCCAGGCTACCCACATTCCTAAGACACCTACTCCTACGAGTACGGTGAAGGCGTAAAATTGGGTTTGTCCTGAGGTGCTGTATTTTAAACCTTCTCCACCTAATAGGGAAAACAAACCAACCAGATTCACGATGCCATCGACTACGAAACGGTCGATCATATCAGCAAACTTAGAAATTTGGGCAACGCCAAGAATAATGGTCATCCGATAGATTTTCGGGGTGTAAAAGTCATAAGCTAGCAAGTCTTGCAGACCTTTCCAAGGCAGGCGAATCGGTTTGGGAATATTGCCTAGATAAATTATGCCGCTAATACTACACCCGAAAATACTTGACCAAATTAAAAGTAGTGCGACATCTTTATTCAGAGTTGCCCAATCTGGTAGCAGTGATAAACTTTGTAATACTAGGGGAAGATGTAGAACAAAGCCCAGTAAAATTACCATTGGTAGAATCATTGGCCAGTGAACTTCAGGCGATCGCTCACTCATTTGTTTGGGTTTACCGCCAAAAATCAAACCAAATTCTCTGGTTAAGCTAAATGCTGTCAAAGCGTTTACAGCTATGACTATTGCTACTAACCAAGGTTGAGCTTCCCACAGTGCATCTGCTAATTTGAACAAGGCCCAAAAGCTGCCTAGTGGTGGAAAACCAATTAAGCCTAAAATACCGACGATGAAGGCTATTCCAGAGATGGGACGGCGTGACCACAGTCCACCTAGTTGGGTTACGTCTTGGGTGACGCTGTTCCAGATAATTCCCCCGGTACTCATTACTAATAGGGCTGATGCTAAGGCGTGGGTGAGTACTAATAACAGTGCGGCTTCATCTTGTCGCACTCCCACGGCGATGAACACCAAACCCATGTAGGAACTGACGGAATAAGATAGACAGCGTTTGACATCAATTTGGGCGATCGCAATTAAGGAACCACCAATTGCTGTCACTGCACCAATGGCCACGATAAAAGAGGAAACTATGGGCGACAGAGTTAAAACAGGTTGCAGTTTAATTAGTATCCATGCACCACTGGCAACTACTACCGAGTTCCGCAAAATTGTGCTAGGAACTGGGCCTTCCATCGCTTCATCCAACCATAAATGCAGGGGGAATTGGGCACATTTACCCATTGGCCCAGCAACTAATGCTAAACCCACTAATGCAATTACTGTAGGATCGACTTTAGCAGTAGTCGCCCATTGGGCTAGTTCGGGAAAATTCCAAGTTCCAGCTAGGGGCCATAGTGCTAATACCCCCATCAGCAAAAATAAGTCTCCCACCCGCTTGGTTAAAAAAGCATCCCTTGCACCTGAGACTACCAACGGCTGACTAAACCATAAGCCAACTAATAGATAAGTTCCCAGAGTCAGGATTTCCAAAATCACATAGCTGAAAAACAAGTTATTACATAAAACCAAGGCACATAGTCCGGCTTCAAATAATCCCAACAGGGAATAAAAGCGCCCCCAGCCCCAATCCATTTCCATGTAGCCCACAGCAAAAATCTGGGCTAGGAAATTCAACCCGGTAATTACCAGCATTGCGCCGACACTCACCGAGGAAATTTCTATAGCAATAGTGAGGTTTAAACCAGCAGTAGATAACCAAGGGATAAATACTTCTTGGGGTGCTTGGTTCCAGGTTGCTTGCAATGCGATCGCATTATGAACAAACGCCAAAAATGTCATTACTAAGTTGACGTAACCTGCTGGTCTCGGCCCAGTTTTCCGAATGATCCCCGGCGACCAAGGTACAGCCAACAACCCACCTATTAAGGCATAGCACGGAACTAGCCAAACAGTCTCCAGTAGAAACTGAGCCATCAACTTACCTCTAAATTTGCAGCAAACATTAGGATTTTTGAGTCAACCGGCGTTGATACCGATTTACTCACATACTTCTGATTAGGCGGATTTATCGTTGCTTAATATTGTTAAATATAGCTTACCGTTATCTGTCACAAAAGGGAATTGATCAATTTAAATAAATTGACGATATTTACTCTAATTAATTCTTATATGTTAAACTATTGAATTAATAAATAATAATCATTGGGTTCTATCTATGAATCAACCCAACCAAAAAATTACCTTTGGTGCAACTCAGCTAAATTTGATTTATAATTGAGAAATTTTGTCAATTGGCAAATTTACTTTCAACAGCAAGAAGGCTCACATTGATGAAACGGCAAATTTGGTCTTTAGCTCAAAAGTTAATTATTAGTGGTCTAGTAACACTATATTGGATGACTCCTGTATTTGCTGTACAAGACGAGCAGCTAACCCGCGCTGAAGTTTACAAGCTGATTAAGATAGTTGAACTGTTGCTGCAAAATCAAACCCAGCGTCCAGCAAAACAAAAAGATGTAATAGTTCCGCGAGATGCAGTTAGGACGGGTGTCAGTTCTGAAGCTCAATTGTTTTTCAACGATAAATCTCTGATTCGAGTAGATCAAAGTAGCACATTCCGATTTGAACCGGGTGTACGTCGCTTTCAACTGCCAAATCGGATAGCCCTTCGGGAAATGATCTTTAAGTTGGAAAATGGCACTACCTTAATTTTGAGTCCACCGGGTAGTGTTGGCACGGAAGTTGAAACGCCAGAAAGTAAAATTAGTATTTTGGCAGTTCTTCCTACTTCTAATAGTAGTGAATTAAGGCAAAATAGCGGTGTTGCTGTGCCAGTATCATCAACTATAACCCCTCTATTTCTACCAGCAGATAAAGCTAGTGCAGTAATGGTGATTCACGATTCTGCACGCAACAGCACACAAGTTTTTGCTCTGACTGATGGAGATATTAAAATCTCTGACCAGCAAAACAAAAAAACTGTTGCTTTAAAAGGTGGTCAGACAGTAGCAGTTAGAAATGGAGTAGTGGGAAAAGTCCAGGAGTTTGATTTACAGGGATTTTATAAATTAATTACTTTGACTGGTGGTATCGGGCCAGGACAAGAAAATTTAGTTGCCCAAGAATCTCCCCAGGTTCAAGAAACACTCAAAGCTGTGAGAATTCAAACTTTGGCAGCATTGAGAAATCAGGCAAAAAGAATAGAGGGTTTTACTAAAACTTTCCTCGCAGATGCTTTAGATGGTACCGAGGGAGATTTGAATCCTCGTCCACGGGCTTCTGTGAGAATTATTAATCCGCAAGTTACTACTGGTACTTTTTTTAGAAGAGAAGGAAATGTTGCCACGTTTATTCCTGATAATAATCCCAACTCTCCAAAGCGAATTTCTGTAGATTTTGATAAAGGTACTGTGACTATTGACGGCAAAACAGGTGTAAGTAATAAAGCTGGTCTTAGTGGTAATAATGCCAGTGGTTCAGTGATCGATGCTAATGGTCAAATAACCCAAATTAATGTTTTTGGGGTCAATGGTGATCAACCCCAAGAGGGGATTCCTTATCGTGGGAGTTTGACAACTGGGGTGGCACGCGATCGCTAATTTGTCTAGATATTTATCTGTGATGGGTGATGATGATCTACAAAAACTTATTATTCCTATCTGGAACAGCAGTATTTTGTTTAGTTTCCCCAGTCCTGGCAATTAATCCAAATGAAGAAAATATTCACAATTTATCTTCAAGCCAGCCTAATAGTTTACAAGTAATTGAGCCAAAAGAATCGGGAAAGTTAGACAATATCTCTCAGAATCATGAAGATTCTAATAACAGCGATCAACGGTTGAACTCAGTATCACAATTATCTGATATTCAACCTACTGATTGGGCTTTTACGGCATTGCAATCTTTAGTTGAACGTTACGACGTAATTGCTGGTTATGCTGATGGCACATTTAAAGGCAAACGTCCCTTAACACGCTATGAATTTGCCGCAGGTTTGCAAGCAGTTTTGGATAAAATTAATCAATTAGTTGCCGCTGGTTTAACTGAGAAAATTAAAAAAGCAGACTTAGAAACATTACAAAAACTCCAAACGGAATTTGCAACTGAATTAACAAATTTAACGGGGAGAATTGACAATTTAGAAGCGCGTAATGCCAATTTAACAGCCCAACAGTTTTCGACTACTGTTGGTTTGGGTGGACAAGTAATCTTGGGTTTAGCAACTGGTTCTGGAGGTAAGCCCCCAGGTAAAGGAGAAGCTAACACAATTCTGACTCAACTCACACAGCTGCAACTGGTGTCTTCTTTCAATGGTAAAGACCGTTTTCGTATTGGGTTGGTGACAGGGAATAGTGCGGGGGATAGCTTTGGCAATCCTGAAGCTTTTAACACTAACATGGCTAGGCTAGCTTGGCAGGCAGATTACGACAATCAGGTAAGATTGGATTCTTTAGAATATCGAGTTGCTGGATTAGGCGATGGGCTACGCCCCGCTGGAAGCGATCGCATTGTTTTCACCTTCAAACCCGTAGGATTCAGTCTAGGCAGTGTTCTCAGCGTTAACTCACCCTACGCTGACGCTGGAAGGGGCGCTATTTCCCTTTTTGCTGGTTCAACTCCCATTTTTAAAATTGGCAGTCTTGACGCTGGTTTAGGCTTTGATTGGTTGCTTTCTGATAAAACCCGCTTACAATTTGCCTATGGTACTAGAAATACTAATGATAGTAACCAAGGTTTATTTAGTAAAGATCATAGTGCTTTGGGAGTGCAGTTATTATATAAGCCAACTGCTTCTTTAATTACTGGTTTGGCTTATATCAATGCCTATGCTAAAGATGGTCAGTTAGACACTGGTACAGGCAGCGGTAATGCTGATACCTCTGGGGGATTGAATGAACCTGCTCAGATTCATGCTGTTAACGCTAGTATGAAATGGCAATTAACTAATCAGGTGGTTTTTAGCCTTTGGGGGGGTGCAGTAATCACTGATTCTGTTAAATCAGATGCTGTTGCCCTGAGTACGACTTATCAAGCATCTTTAGGTTTATATGACCCTTTTGGCAGAAAGGGTGATTTATTTGGCTTGATAATAGGTCAACCGCTAAAGTTGAATAATGGATATTTAATTGCCAACATAGACCGAGGCAATTCTACACATTATGAGGTTTTTTATCGCTATTTAGTAAATGACAATATTGCGATTACTCCGGGATTTTTTATTGTCACTGACCCTGGACATATTTCGCGGAATAATGATATTTTTGTCGGGGCAATTCGGACTACTTTTAGTTTTTAGGCTTTTTAAACTTATTGACATTTTTTGAATTCAAAAAATGTCAAAAAATACAGCGCAGCCTCACAAAGAAATGGTATAAGTAAGCTATATAATATATAAATTATGCTGCAAATTTCTAACAAAATCATTATCGCCGATGGCGAAATCGAAATTAGTGCGATTCGCTCTCAAGGTGCAGGAGGCCAAAACGTTAATAAGGTTTCTACTGCCATCCACCTACGATTTGACATTCAGGCTTCATCATTACCCGCTTTCTATAAAGAACAGCTTTTGAAGTTAAATGACCGACGCATTACCCTTGAAGGGGTCGTTGTGATTAAAGCCCAAGAACATCGAAGCCAGGAAAAAAACCGGGAGGAAGCTTTGAAACGACTCAAAGACCTCGTTAAAAGCGCAGTCATAATGCCCGAAAGACGCAAACCCACTAAACCAACTCGCAGTTCTCACAAAAAACGTCTTGACAGTAAAACTAAGCGAGGACAGATTAAGTCTACCAGAAGGCAAGTAATTGATTAAAATGCAATGCATTCTAGTGTAGCTATACCTTGGATGAAAATATGGTATATACAAGGTTTCTTAAACATCAAGAAGGCTAATAATGATGATTGGAGTTTGGATATTAGGCGACCAGCTTTCAGTTAAACAAGCGGCTTTACAAAGTTGTGGTCATCAGGACAATGTGCCTGTAATTTTGATTGAGTCGCTGCGCCATATTCAAGTAAGACCCTACCATCAGCAAAAGCTAGTTTTGGTTTGGTCGGCTATGCGGCATTTTGCCCAGGAACTGCGACAACTGAAGTATTCGGTTACATACAAAATGGCTGATAGCTTGAGTGGTGTAGCTAGAGATTTTGAAACAGCACTTCAAGAATGGATTAAAGCCAATCGAATTACAGAGTTGCGGGTGATGATGCCAAATGACCGACCATTCACCCAGATGATTCAAAATTTAGAACTTCCTTGCCAAATTACTTTAATTCCTAACAATCATTTTTTATGGAGTACAGAAGAATTTAATAATTGGGCGTCATGTCGTAAGCGTCTGTTAATGGAAGACTTTTATCGAGAAGGAAGACGAAGGTTGCAAATTTTAATGGAGGAAAATAAACCAATCGGGGGACAATGGAATTTGGATCAAGAAAATCGGCAACCACCGAAAGGTAAGTTGAATACACCCCCTGCACAGTGGTTTGAACCAGATGAAATTACACTTGATGTTATTGCCAAAGTTAATTCTCTATCTTGCCAAACTTATGGGGAAGTAGCACCTTTTCGCTGGGGGGTAAATCGCCAGCAAGCACTTCAGGTATTAGACTGGTTTATTCAACATCGTCTAGCAGATTTTGGGCCATACCAAGATGCAATGGTAACGGGAGAAGAAACAATGTGGCACGCATTACTTTCTCCTTACCTAAATATTGGGTTACTCCAACCATTGGAGGTAATTCAAGCAGCCGAAGCAGCATATAAAGAACACCAACTGCCTTTAAATAGCGTCGAAGGTTTCATTCGTCAGGTATTGGGTTGGCGAGAATATATGCATGGTATCTATTACTATGTTGAGGCAGAATATTCAGATAAAAATTGGTTTAACCACACACAACCGCTACCAGAATTTTTCTGGACTGGTAAAACCAAAATGAATTGTTTACACCAGGTTATTACACAAGTGCAACGCACTGGTTACGCTCATCATATCCAGCGGTTGATGGTGTTGAGTAATTTTGCTTTGATTGCGGGAATTTCGCCACAATCTGTAGAGAACTGGTTTCACGCTGCATTTATTGATGGTTATGACTGGGTGATGCAGACAAATGTTATTGGTATGGGTTTATTTGCGGATGGAGGAGTTTTGGCATCTAAGCCTTATGCTGCTTCTGCTAATTATATAAATAAGATGAGTGACTATTGCAAAGGTTGTGTTTATAACCATAAGGAACGTATAGGTCAAAATGCTTGTCCGTTCAATTTCTTCTATTGGAATTTTCTTGACCAACACCGTGAGAAACTACAATCTCAAGGACGAATGAGCTTTATTTTAAAACATCTGGATAAAATGCCTCCTGAAGAATTACAGTCTATCCGTCAACAGGCTCAAGACTGGCACGGTGATTTACAGCTATCTTCAGGTAAATGAACCGCAGTTTAGAAATTTAAACACCTGTAGAGGCGCTGTATGCCACGTCTCTAAATTGAGCATAACTACTGCCAATTTACTCCAGATAACTTAATTAATCCTCAAAATAATTATTCGGCTAAAGTCGGTTTTATTCTGGTAGTCTCAGCCTTTAGTTTGACAGAGTAATAATTTTAATTCAGCCCTTACCATATTACTTAAGTAAGATTTTTTGCGAATGGGTCTATAGGAAAATAAGTCAACAAGAACCTCGTCCTACTATTGATAATTCAAGGAGGATGGAATATGCGACGAATTGGGATAATTGGCGCAGGTCAAGCAGGTCTTTATTTAGGCATTAGTTTGTTAGAAGCAGGCTATAGGGTAACCCTGTTTTCTGAATACACGCCAGAAGCTATTTTGGCTAGTAAACCGATATCGACGACAATGTTAATGCCAGATGCATTGGAACTAGAACGTAACTTAGGACTGAATTTCTGGGATGATGATTCTCCAAGTTGTGAAGAAATTCACAGTAACATATCTGATGCAGATGGAAATTTGATTTTAGTTATGTCTAACATTCTAGAAAAGCCTTGGCAAGCTGTTGATCAACGCCTCAAATTTTCTAGATGGATGCAGGAGTTTGTTTGCAGGGGCGGTGAATTGGTTATCCAAAAAATGACGCCTTTAGAACTTGATCAATGTGCGCCGAATTATGATTTGGTGCTGGTATCTGTTGGTAAAGGTTCCCTCTCAAGTTTGTTTGAGCAAGATGTGCAAAAGTCTGATCATGACAAGCCAAAGCGGCATATAGCAGGGGGTATTTTTACGGGATTAAAGGAAGATTTTTCTGCATTTAAGGTAACTAATATATTTGGTGTTGGTGAGATAATGCTGTTTCCGTTTTACCACAAGGATAAAAAACCCGCTTTCGCTGTTGGTTTTGAAGCTTATCCTGGTGGGGTAATGGATAGGTTTTTGGGGGTGCAAAGTGGCCAGGAATTATTGGAACTGAGTAAACAAGTTATTCAGGAGTTGACGCCGTGGAATTATGAAATTGTAGAGAATATGGAATTGACTGATGATAAAGACTGGCTTTGTGGTGCAATTACACCTACTGTACGTCATGCGATCGCTCATTTGCCATCAGGTGCAACTGTCATGGGTATCGCTGATACGGTGATTTTACATGATCCCATTGCCGCACAAGGGGGAAATAATGCCCTCAAAATGGCTCATTTGGTTACGCAACGGATGATTGAGCATGGTAACCTCAAGTTTGATGAGTCATGGATGCAAGCGGTTTTCGCCGAGTTCTGGGAATATGCGCAGTACGCCAATGCTTTAGCAGATTGTTTGTTAACACCAACTCCTTTTTTACAAAATATTTTGGCGGCTATGGCTGAAAATCCAGAAATAGCTAGAGATTATTTCCAAGGATTTAATCATCCACCCAGTCTGTTTCCTTGGTTTTTTGATGCAGAAGAATGTCAGAAATATTTAGCCAGAAAAAACAGCAGGACTGTGGAAAGTAACTATGTGGCTATTCTATGATTTTTTGCAAATATGACGCTCATCTTCTTTCACGTTTGGATTATTCTGGAGGTAGTCTGCTAATCTCGCACACCCTTGCTGCATCAAGTCATCTAAATCTAAATCCCACAGCATCACCCCAGCATCTTTACCACCACTCAGCAACAATTTACCATTGGGACTAAAAATAACGCTGTTAACTTGATGCGGATGTCCCAAAAGGCTTTTGAGTAATGTGCCGGTTGCGGTGTTCCACAGTTTGATAGTATTGTCAGCGCTACCAGAAGCGAGAATTTGGCCGTCAGCAGTAAAACTCAGGCTGGTTACACCGTCGCTATGTCCAGTGAGAGTATTGATTAAGCTACCGTCAGCGATGCGCCAAAGCTTGATAGAATTGTCCCAACTGGCGGAAGCAAGGGTTTTACCGTCCGGGCTAAATTTTACGGATGCGATCGCTAAACCATGTCCAGTAAAATTCTGAAGTAACCTCCCATCTCTTTGCCAAAGTTTGACTGTATTATCAGCACTAGCAGAAGCGAGGCTTTTACCATCTGGGCTAAAACTGACACTTGTCACCTCATCAATATGTCCCGTCAGCGTTTGTAATAACTTACCATCTGCAATTTGCCACAACTTAATCGTCTTGTCAGCACTACCAGAAGCCAGAATCCGATTATCTGGACTAAAACTAATACTTGTAACTCTGTTATTATGTCCTGTAAATGTTTTAATTAACTGATAATTTTGAGTATTCCAAACTTTAATAGTTTTATCAGCACTAGCTGTTGCCAAAAATTTTCCATTTGGGCTAAAAGCCACAGCATTTATAATATCTGAATGTCCTTTAAAACTTTGTAACTTAGTAAACTTATCTCCTTGCCAAATAGTGATATTTCCATCCCAACCAGCAGAGGTAAATATTTTACCATCCCCAGTGAAATCAGTACTATTAACATTGTCTACTAGGGGTTCATGATTCGGCACCTGCCAAAATTTAATAGTTTTATCAGCACTAGCAGAAGCAATAACCTTACCATCTAGGCTAAAGCTGACATCTCTAACTTGTTCACCATGCCCTTTCAAAGTAGCCAATAAACTCCCATTTAAACGCCAAAATTTAATAGTATTATCAGCAGATGCAGAAGCTAAAATCTGACCATCCGGACTAAAACTGATGCTATTAACTTGTTCATTGTGAGATTCCAAACTTTGTAATAACTTACCATCAAAATTCCATAACTTAATAGTTTTATCACCACTAGCAGAAGCAATATATTTACCATCAGGACTAAATTTAACACGAGTAATGCGTCCCTTATGTCCCACCAGACTTGTAATTAACTTACCATTTGATACCTGCCAAAGCTTCACCACATTATCTTCACCACCAGAAGCGATAACCTTACCATCAGGACTAAAGCAAACAGTATTTACCCAACCATCATCAGCATTCCATACTTTAATTAAACCGCCATCAACGCGCCATAACCTTACAGACTTATCCAAACTACTAGAAGCAATCACCTTACCATCAGGACTAAAACTGATATCCGTAACAATATCAGAATGTCCAGAAAAAGACTTCCTTAACCTACTATTAATTTTAAAATTTCCTCCTCTTTTATTCTCTTGGCGTTCTTGGCGTTCTTGGCGGTTAGTTAAAAAAAACTTCTTACCCAATCCGACATCATTAATAAAAACTTTAATAATATTATCAGCACTAACAGCGACAAACCTCCCATTAGGACTAAAAACTACAGATGTAACTCGGCTTTTAAATCCCGTCAAACTTCTAATTAATCGCCCATCTAAACTCCAAAACCTTACCGTTTTATCATCACCAGCAGAAGCGAGAAACTTACCATCAGGACTAAAACTGATAGCATTAACTTGTTGACTGTGACCTAGCAACCGATTTAATTCTTGAGTTTGAGTAACAGCTTGCTGAAAACTCGCCGTAGTTGCAAATTCGATATTTTTTGGTGGAGCAAAAACCTGCTTAAGTTCTCGCCCAGCTTTTACACTTGCAATTAAAGCTTCCAATTGCTGATTAGATAATAACAAAGCAGCCGAAGAAGCATTCAAAGCCGCAACTTCTCGCAGTTGAGCCGATTGCTTTTGGAAGTAAGCCAAACCCCCGAAAGCACTAGCAGCAATACCCAAAATACTAATAACTGCAACAGCCCGTTGCGCTTGTCTGAGTCTCTTTTTTTGCTCAAATTGCTGTCGCCCTCTAGCTTCTAAACAAGCAAAAATAAAGTGTTGGACATCTTGAGATAATTCATCTGTATATTTAATAAAAATTTCTTCAGCTTCCCCTAGACGAATACCTGACAGCAAAAAATCAGCTTGTTCATCGTGATGTTTCCATAAAGCAGCTGCTTGCTCAACTTGCCGTTGCGATCGCAGTCTACTACGATTTTCCTCCAACCACCAGCGCAAAGTTGACCAATAACGGATAAGGATTTCATGAACTACTTCTATCGTCACCACCGAAGAAGAAGCGATGAGAGACACTTCCTCACCTTGCACACTCCCCACCACCACCAACTTTCCAGCAGTTAAAGCTTGCAGAGTTCTGTCCACCAACAAAACCGGATATCTTTGCACAACCAACTCAGACTTAAAAATCCGCCGCCGAGTATCTTCCGTACCCTCCCCTAATTGCGTTAGTGAAAGAAAAATCCAGCGCGTGCAATCTTGAGCCTGACCATCTAAACCCTCATAAACCCCCTGGGCCTTCCGTTCCAACGCACCTTTAATCCCACCTACCTGCTGTTGATAAGCGAACAGCGTCAACACACCCCCTTGACGGAACTCCCACAACTGTTCAAGCACAAATTCCAACAGCGGTAAATCTCCCGCCGAGTGGTTTAACTCCTGTAACAAAACTTCCACCAGTCCCGGTTCTACCTTTAAACCCACTTGTTCCGCTGGGTTAACAATTACACGGCGATAGTCATCATCACCCAGATTTGGCGGTACCAAAACACTCGACTGCTGCAACCACCTAGCCATTGCAGGAACTTCCAGACAAGCAGCGATAAAATCAGCCCGTAAAGTAATTACCAATTTAAACTTATCAGGCGCATACTCTACCGCCCCCAACACCAACTCTAAAAAGCGCTGTCTATCTTCACTCGGCGCCAGAGTGAATAATTCCTCAAACTGGTCAATTACCAAAACCACCATTGGTTCCTGTCGGCTACGCACCCAGTAGACAAAGCCTTCCACCCCCTGGTATAGCATTCCCTCTAATAAAAGATGGGGCGGTGGCTGTAAGCTTTCCCCTCTCGCCTCCCCACTAAGTCTGCGTGCTAAAGCTTCCAAAGGACATGTACCCGGACACAAGCTTTTTATCCACCAAGAATCGCTACCAGGGAGTTGTTTACCATGACGCAACTGAGCAATTAATCCCCCATGTACCACAGAAGATTTACCACTACCAGAAGCACCCACCACAGCGAGAAATGATTTGTGCGCTATTTGGCTAATTAAATGCTGAGTTAAAGTTTCTCTACCGTAAAAATATTGGGCATCTTCTTCACCAAAAGCGCGTAACCCCCGATAAGGGCAAATTTTTAAATCCAATGCTGCTGTATTGCTGCGTCCACCAGTAGTTGCAGGGATGATTTCCATCACACCCTGAGTACCTGATAGCCAAATGTGTAAATTGAAAGCACCAGCCAGGTATACTTGCAATTGGGTAATCCAGCCAGCTACTGATAAGCCAGCGGGTTTGGTAGCAGCTTGCAAAGTATCGATAAGCCCTTGAGCAAACTGTTCAGGATTAGCTTTGCCAGAGTTAGCTGCAATAATACATTGTCCCGTCTCAGAGCCAAGTTGCAAATCTTCTACCCATTCCTGTAGAGATGCGGTAAACCCTACATCAACTACAGGACAATCTAAAATAATGATTTGTTGCGCGACTTGGGAAAGACCTAACTGTTGTTTTAACCAAGAACGACCCAACCACATATCTTCTAACAAAACAAAAGCCGCTTCTCCAGTGGGGGTTTGAGCCAAGCGTCCCCGCAGATATAACAAAACTGTAACTGGTTCTTCAAGTCTCTGTCGCTGTTTTTGACTGAGTGAACCCAGGCAATCTTGAATTGCGGCACGGATATCTTCAATCGTTGTGGTTCCAGAACGAGGTAAATACTCCAACTCAAAAGCAGCAGCACTAGCCAAAACTTTACTAAAATCTAGCGTCTTCTGAGAACCGCTAATTCCTTCTATTACCAGTGCTGTTCTTGGAGGACGGGATTCAGGAATTGCCGGAATTGCCCCTAAAATGAGTTCTCCGACTCCTTCGACAATTCGCTTCGGTGTTTGTAGCGGGTATTCGCTAAAAAGATGAGTATCTCCTTTACCTCTTTTTTGTTGATTAATTAATCTTAACTGTTGATTTGTTTTATCTATATATTGCAAGGTTTGGTGATAAACATAGCGATAAAGTCCATCAGCAGAAATTGCCCCTTGAGCATCTGCGGCGTCGCCTTGTAAACCCCGCATTAAATAATAAGTAAATACCCCATGACCCAGTTCCGGAAATTCCCAAGATTGTTGATTTGTATCGCAAGAAAGTAAAGCATAAAAACCTTTACTTTTCGTGGCACGTTGATGTAATAATTCCACTAATTGCGGTGTGGGATTCGTCCCCCTCAGTGTCATTCCCCCACTATGACAAGCATCTAGCCATACTAACTGATTCTGTGCCTTACTATTACCTAATAGCTGCAACAATTCCTGTACAGCTAAAGCTGTATTTGGTAAATCATCTTTTTGTGTATCTGCTAAACATAAAAATGCTTGCTCATTTTGGGGATGAAGCATTCCGTGTCCAGAAAAATAAAAGAGAATTGTATCCAGTGGTGCAGCAGCAGCACTTATTCGCTGTAAATTTGTCTTAACCGTTGCTAACAGTGATAATTCCTGAGCAAAATCATGATAAATCTTTACTTCTCTTTGCGGAAATTGCTCCTTTGTTGCACCTACTAAAGCTTCTGCTAATATCTGACAATCTACTGCTGAGTAGCGTAATGATGGGAGTTGTTTATCTTGATATTCGTTGACTCCCACCAGCAACAACCACAGTTTAGAGGTAATTGTTTGTTTACCTGGAGTTGATTGACTGGTAGCAACACTGCGTGGACACATTTTTTTAATTAGAAATTAAAAATTAAGAATTCAAAATTTTGCCATTAGGTAAAACCAGAGTAATATTATGGCTAGTTTTACAGGTATTTTTAGGTAAATGAACTACAAGTTGAAAATTAAAAACCCTGTAGAGACAAGTCATGCTTAGTCTCTACACTGTGGTCTAAATAAATGAAAACTACTGTAAGTTGCTTTACTCTATAGGTTGACTGTTATTGTTTTATGCAAGTTTAGTAATTACTCCTAGGTAGTAAGTAAACATACTTAAGGTAACTCAATTACTTGAATAAAAGAGTACACTATTCTCAATCAAACCCACAAAATTCATAACGGAGGAACTACTAGCAAAATGGCTGATAACCAAGATCATAACGTCGTTGACTCACAAAAGCCTAAAACTTTTCCTCTTAGTTTAGCTTTAGTATTCATCATGGGTCTTTGCATCATCAATTTAAGAGATACTCAGCCAATAATCCCGATTTTTGGATTTCATGGAATTACTAATCATAAAAATTCTAATTTGCCATCTCAACAAGAAGATATGGACTACCCTCAACAAGATTTAGAGAAACTATTAAACTATTTAATTGTTCATGATTATTGGTTTCTCAGTACGCAAGATTTGTATGATTTCTATTTAACAAAATCAAAAGAAATCCCTGCTACACATCGCTACAAAAAGCCAATTATGCTTACTTTTGATGATGGATATAAAACAATATCCACAAATTTACTACCTCTGTTGTCGAAGCTGGAAAAAAAATATAAGCAAAAAGTAAAAGTTGTTTTATTTATCAATCCTGGTACTTTAGCTAGTGACAAGAGTGTTGCTTCAACTCACTTAGGATGTCGGGAATTAAGAGAAGGATTGCAAAAGGAATTTTTTGATATTCAATCTCATGGTTTAAATCATAAAAATTTAACAGAAATTTCTCGTCCCCAGCTAGTTAATGAATTATTACGAGCAAGGATTGAACTGAGAAAATGTACCCAAGATTTAGACCCAGACCAAAGAGTAGCATCTCATCTGGCTTATCCTTATGGGGCTTACAATAAACAAGTAGAATCCTATGTTTTTAAATATTATTTATCGAGCTATCTATATAATAATGAAATTCTAGATTCTAGTTGTTTAACCAACTACTATAAAATTCCTCGGTTAATGGTTAACCGCCACAATTCAAACAAGGAACTAATAAAGATGGCTGAAAATTTTAAACTAAATCAAAAGACTTCAAAACCTAAAATCAAATGTTGATATGCTTTAAATGCCTCATCTTTTAAGTATATTTAATCTCAAATTATCTACACCTGCCTGATAGATTTTTTGCTTGTACTAATTTTATATGAGGCTGGGCTTTATGCACTTTGGGGTAATTTATCAATTGTCCCAGAGCGCATATATCTTTGGGTGAACCCTATAAGCATATTTTAAAAAATAAATGTATTAGAGTTAAATTATTTTATGTATTGCTACCAAGCTACCCTTTGTTATGATATATTTAACTTTGCTATTAGTTCTAATCATTTTTGCAAACGTAGTTGGTAAATAGCTGAAGTTTCAAAGTCTTGAATTATCATTACAGGAGGTGCATCAATGCCAAGTATTTTGAAAATAAAAGATAATGTTGGCACTACTACTTTCAAGCAAAGCTCGCAACAAGTCAAAGACCTCAAAAAGGCTGATCCCACTTATGTAGCTAAAGCAGGTACGCTATTTTTTGTCTCATCTATTGATCGTGGTTCTAGTGATTCTAAAAGTTCTAGTTATTACGGTGGTGATCACTGGAAAGTGACTTTTAAGGACAAGCTTAAACCTCAAGAGGGCAGTGATCCTTTACAAACTTGGTTTGTTTATAGAGATCATGTAGAAGAATATAGGCTTATACCTTAATTCTAACCAGATAATTTTGGATCTGCTAGTTACATGGTTTTAAATAAGAGGCTTGTAACTAGCTCTATTAATTTATTGAAAATTAAAATTTTGCATCGGTAGTTTGTTACTTGTCATAGCGTTTTTTTTATGAAGATGCGCTTTTTTCGTCACTGTAGAGACGTTATATGTAACGTCTCTAGGACTTATGAATTGACAAAAAATCGTAAATAGGACTTAGAGGATGTTTGAAAAGTCTAATTTATTACTTAAATGGGCGATTGAAAATCGCGCGCCACTTGCTTCAAGTCGGCGGAGCCGAAGGCAGTCGCTTTATGCAGGCGTTCCCGTCCACCGCGCTGCCTCCCCAACGCAGTGGCTTGGCTACACTCCTACTTTACCCACCGACCTGGGTTTGAAAACCTTGATGTTTCATTAGTCCGCGCAGGCGGACTTTGTTTGTGTAGTAGCGAATTGTATTCGCCTAAAACTGATGCATCCTACCTGTAGTGTGCGTTTCCTAGCGCACAATCTATAGAACTTTCAATCAATAAAACTGATGTTCATATTTACTAGGACTTACTTCCTTTGGAAATTCATCCTAATTTTGGGCTTTTTTAAAGGTGTTCGGATGCGTCTCTTTACGCATCCTACCCGTAGCGTGCGTTCCCTAATGCATGGATTAAGATTTTCAATGAATAATAACAGCCTACATATTTAGCATTTTTTGTCAATGTGTAAGTCCTAGGCCAATTCAACGGACATCATATAAATAATCTGATGGAATTTGACGGTGATAATTATTATTTTTCCCAACTCCAACCAAGGACAGTAGCTACTTGACTAGCTAATTCTAGGGGTTGGAAAGGTTTGGCGATCGCAGTCTTTATCCCCATTTGGGCATAGCGCTGACGATCAGAAGCCTGAATTTTAGCAGTTAACAAAATCACCGGAATCGCTTTCGTAGCTGGATTTGCTTGTAGTTTCTCAAAGGTGGTCAGCCCATCCATATCTGGCATCATCACATCCAGCAAAATTGCATCTGGTTGGTAAGTCTCAGCTTGAATTATGCCCTCTTTGCCAGAACTTGCCGTTAATACTTCCCAGCCTGCAAGAGTTTCTAAGCAAATCTTGGCAACTTCTTGAATATACTGCTCGTTATCAACCACTAGAATCCGTTTTACTGTCATGATTCCCCTTCCCCTTGTTGGTTTTGAGTAATTCGCCCCAGCAAATCCATCACCCGTTGTTCAAATTGTTGGATTGTGACTCGCCCTTTAGTCAAAAATTCTGTATGTCCTAATTTAAGTCGCTGGCGTTCCGACTCGTCTAGATCCTTAGCTGAGTAAACGAATACTGGGATACTACAAAGCTGATTGTGCTGCTGTAGCCAATCTACTACTGTAAACCCATCGCTCTCCGGTAGAATCAGATCGAGAATCAGAACATCGGGATTAACTCTTTGACTCAGACGGATAGCCTCCCTTCCAGTTTTGGCCAGGAAAGTTTCAATCTCATGTCTCTCAAACAAAGTAACCAGCAAATCTGCTAAATCATCATCGTCCTCGACAATCAGAATTCGCACTCGCTTTGAGGGTTCAGCGATCAATTGTCTGAGAGACTGTAACAGGCAGCTCTCTTCAACTGGCTTACTCAACCAATCCACAAAGTCTGCACTAGGTTGATTCTTTTGGCAAGGTTTGTAGACACTACAAATCATAATCGGTATGTCTTTAGTCTCTTCCCGTTCTTTTAATACTGCCATTGTTTCCCAACCATTCATCCCCGGCATGAGCAAATCTAGCAAAATTACGTCTGGATTTTGATCCACTGCTTGAGCGATCGCTTCCTCACCAGTAGCAACTGCGACCACCCGATATCCCCTTTGTTGCAGTAGAGTTTGTAAATCCGTACGAATTACCAAATCATCATCACAGACTAACACCAGAGGTGAGTCCTGAGTTATCCGCTCTAAGTCCTGAATATCGGAGTTTTCTAATTCAGCACTTTCGGGAGGCTCTATAATAGGTATTGTAAAGTAAAAATTACTACCCTTGCCCAAAGCACTCTCCACCCAAATACGTCCCTCATGTTGTTGGACAATGCTCTTGGAAATTGCCAAGCCCAAACCAGTACCTTCATGGTTGCGTGAATCTGAAGAATCAACCTGTTGAAACCGTGCAAAAATACTATCGAGTTTGTCAGCTGGGATGCCACGTCCAGTGTCTTTGATAGATAACAAAATTTCATTACCTTGTTGTTCCGCTATCAGCCAAACCGTAGATCCAGACGCCGAAAATTTAATGGCATTACTTAGCAAGTTAGTCAGGGTTTGGACAATGCGATCTGGGTCAGCCCATAGCTGAAGGGATAAACTGGAAATTGATAGAGTCACTCCTGCTTTGTCGGCGAGGGGCTGCAAGACATTCACCGCTGACCCAATGAGGTCAAGTAGATTGCAGGATTCCCGTTCCATTTTCACCTCACCCGACTCAATCCGCTCAATGTCTAAAATATCGTTAATCAGGCGGACTAAGCGCTCGGTGCTATCAGTGGCAATTTGTAACAAGCGTTTTCCCTGCTCCGAGTCTGTGGGCAGCAAACCACTGGCTAACATTCCCAAAGAGCCGTGAATCGAAGTTAGAGGCGTGCGGAGTTCATGACTCACCACAGAGACAAACTCATCTTTCATCCGCTCAATTTGCCTGCGTTCCGTTATATCACGTAAAATTACCGTATAAACAGATTCATTTTCTAATCCTAATTTAGAGATAGAAGCCTCAGCAGGAAATTCTGTACCATCTTTGCGGCGACCAAATATCTCCCGCCTTTCCCCCATTCTGCGAGCCGGATTTGGGGATTTATCAAAATCAACTATATGTTGACGATGGGCGGCGGAAAATCGCCCTGGTAACAGTAAGTCAAGGTTTTGTCCAATAACTTCTTCGGCAGAGTAGCCAAAAATTTTTTCTGCACCTTTGTTAAATAAAGTGATGCACTGACTGCTATCAATAGAAATAATCGCATCATCGGCAATACTTAAAATCCCTTCAAACCGAGATCGAGAAATTCGCAATGCCGACTGTACCCGCTGGCGCTCATCAAGTTCTGACTGCAACTTTTGATTAACGCTAATTAACTCACAAGTGCGCTCTGCTACTCTTAATTCCAGTTCGTTTTTAGCATTATGGATATCTGCCTCCATCTGTTTGCGTTGAGAAATGTCGCGGGCAACGACTTGAACCGCTGGTTTAGACTGGTAAACAAAGGGAGCTGCCACTACCTCTAGTTCCATCACCGTTTTATCCAGCCTGATCCACATTTCTTCCAATAATGAAACTGGCTGTTGGACTTCTCTCAGGTATGTAATCCGCTCCTGTACCGCTGCTTGAGAGATGGGATGTACAAAGTCAAGTACCGATTTGCCTAGTAGTTCTTCGGCTTGTGTTGCACCAAGCAGCTTGATGGCGGCACTGTTTAAAAAGACAAATTTGTCTTCGCTTTGGATAAAAATTGCTTCCGGGCAGAGTTCTACTAACTGTTGATAGCTGGACTCGGTCTGCTTGAGTGTGGCCACTGCCTGTTGGCTAGAGCCTCTGTTGGGGTGTAGCCTATGGTAAGGATTTTCCACTTCGGCTACGGGAGTTTTTGGGGTTTGGGCCATGCGCCGTAGCAGTTTCACTCGCTCCAAGCGGTTGATGATGCGGGTAACTAGTTCTGGGCCAATGATCGGCTTGCTGACAAAGTCATCAGCACCAATGCTAAATACCTGATTCACAATCTCGGCATCATTATGAACAGTGAGAAACAAAATCGGCAACTCACTCCAGCGCGGATCATTGCGTACCACCTGGCAAAGTTCAATCCCATTGACATAAGGCATTTCTACATCCAGAATCAGCATATCTGGGGTCACGGCTTCCAAGGTTTCCCAGAACTTCCGCGGGTCATTGAGAGCGATCGCATTCAGTCCCCAAGGACTGAGTAAGGTTTGCAACAATGCCAGAATTTGCGGATCATCGTCTACAACCAAGATTTTTGCTTCCCCATGGGGGGCATTTTGCAGCACTTGTGTCTCTGCTTCTAGCACCTCGGCTGTGAACATTGGCTTGGGGGTTACTTCCAGGGGATTGGTAAAATCAGTTTGGTCTGTTGGCAACTGTCTCCCTAAAATACCATCGCCCTCAACCACCAACACCAAGGGAGGTTCATCGGCGGTGGGCGGCGATAATACCGCTTTCTCGTCGTTACCCTCAATTTCTTGACGCATTAGCTTGACCCAAATTTGCAGGTGGCTGCTCTCAGATGGACTCAAGGTTTTACCAGATTTCAACAGCAGTTCAATTTTCCGTGCTAGCTCTGAAGCCCAAGTCAAGCCAAAAGTGCCTAATGATCCCACCAAGCTATGAGCCTCTTGGGCTGCTGACGATCGCAATTCTGGATTGAAATACTCAAAGTTGCAAGTTTCGGCAGCTTGCTCCAACACCCTCATCTGTTCGTCCACCCGTCCGCGAAATTGCTGCCAAATTCCCGCAATTGCTGCCAGTGTTTTCTGCTGTTTAGATAAGTCTGATTCTGGTTGTTTTGTCTCTGGCAATTTGGAATGAGCGCTTTTTCCCCCCTCCAATTCCTGGGGCTTTAGGCGATAACCAATCCCATAAACTGTTTCAATCAAATCACCAGGTGCTCCCACAGATTTTAGTTTCTGCCGTAACCCTTTAATATGGGTGCGAACGGCTTCTTCACCCGGTGTGTCTTCATAAGACCAAAGATGCTCTAAAATCATGCCGCAGCTAAACACCCGGCGGCTGTTTCGCAAAAATAGCTCTAATAGAGCATACTCTTTTGGCGTCAGGGAGAGTAGATCATCGGCATAGGTGGCTTCACAACTACTAGGGTCTAACCGTAAACTGCTCCATTCCAGAATAGGTTGAGAAGTTACCCCACCCCGGCGCAATAGCGCCCTGACACGAGCTACTAACTCTTCTTGCTCAAAGGGTTTAACTACATAGTCATCGGCACCAGCATCTAGCCCAATCGCTTTTTCGTGACTACTATCGCACCCTGTTAATAACAAAATTGGTACTTGCCGACCACTAGACCGGATTTTCCGACACAGGCTAATGCCATCTAGTTTCGGCAGCATCACATCTAGCAGTATTAAATCATAATTGTAAGTTTCAATTAAATCCCAAGCTGCATCTCCATCAGAGGCAACTTCAACAGCATAGTTTTGGTCAGTGAGAACGGCAGTGAGTGCATAAGCATTTAACTCGTCATCCTCTACTACTAAAATCTTCATATTAAAAGCTTTTTTGAGGGTAATGGTTTGAACAAATGATTATGAGGAAAAACCGGAAATTGAAAAATTTCTCAATTACAATAGTGAGTTTTGAAGATATCTTCTAGGATTAATCTTAATTAATAAAATTCAACTCTTCGCGGCGAGAAGTCCCCCACGATATGTTGCTAGCAGCGAACTGAGTCATCATCGGCAATGCAGACAGATCAACTTTTTTATACTTATAAAGGCAAATACTCTCTGGGTATTTTGACTGGGAATTAGTCTGTGCCTTAATTACAAGTATAGGGTATTGAGTCAATTGTTTTTGGCTATCCTCACAAGTTCCTCAACTTTTTCTCCGATAATTAGCTGATAAATACAACAAGTTTATAACTGAGTCACCCAGCAGATTTGCCAAAACACTAATTGAAAACTTTAGGGTTCTACGCCCAATTAATGTAAAAGTAATATTTTATACTAATTAAGCGTCTAGGAGCTAGAACCTGCCATTACCAATTAGAAAAAAACGGAGGTCTATATGTTTAACAAGATTCTCGTTGCATTGGATCGCTCAGAAATGGGCCAGCAGATTTTTGAGCAAGGGTTGGCTTTAGCAAAGGTAACAGCAGCTAGCTTAATATTAGTGCATATCCTATCTCCCGAAGAAGAAGGTAGTCCTGATCTACCTATATTGTCTAATTTTGACTACTATCCAGGATTGACTGCTCAAACTTTCGAGTTATATCAACAGAACTGGGAAGCGTTTAAAACAAAAAGTTTGCAGATGTTGCAATTTTGGGCCGCCCAAGCCAACACAGCAGGTATCAATACGGAATTTAGACAAAGCTATGGTAGTCCTGGGCGGATTATTTGTGACATAGCCCGGAGTTCGGGTGCTGACTTAATTGTCATGGGGCGTCGGGGACGCACTGGGCTAGCAGAAATATTTCTCGGTAGCGTAAGTAACTATGTTTTGCACCATGCTCCTTGTTCAGTGCATATTGTCCATATACCAGTTAGTGCGACTGCCAATGAAGTCGTCAAAGAAGATACAATCAATCCTGGTGCTGCTTAAATATAAACACTTAGTTTAGGGCGATCGCCTACTCATCCCTTTTGAAGCCTGTGCTGCCACTGGCAATAATAAATATTGAATAGAAATTTACCCTCTTTTTAGGCTTTTTTGATGGTGGGCAGCAATCCTACTTCTAGGGTGCGTTCCCTAACGCACAAACCATGATTTTTATTGACACAAACCATACCCCATATTTGCTATTTTCTGTCCGTTAAGTCCTATATTCCTAACAACCAAGCATGTAAAGACTTACGGTGAACAGATTCTTGGCGCTCAATTCCCAGTTTAAACAATCAAAAATCAACCTGCTAGTGCCCAAAATGGATGCAACATTAACATAATTTTGTCAAAATGCTGCCTTTCCTCACAAGTTCCTCAAGTTTTTGTCCTAATTTAAAACATAGAGTCATCAGCAGCCATATAACAACTACAAAGGAGGGCAGAATTATGTCATCCCTGAATTTATTAGCTGTTTTCAATCCCTCGAATTACTGGCGAGGTGGTCATATTTCTATACCCTGGCAAGGGATTGCCCAAAAATTTCAAATCTCACCAGAAGAAGTGGTGTTAAGCGATCTGCGGGATCTTTCACATACACCGATACCTGCTCAAATTGACCGGGTTGACCCTGATGATTCCGCCGGCGATACTCTGGTTTTTTCCCTACCAAAGCTGATGCCCCCAAGTTCAGAAGATGATGTACTAGCTTCAGGTTTCATCAGAGTAGACCGAGGTCAGTCCATGCCTCAAGGGCTAGGTGAGCCATACCTAGAAGTGGTTTACGGGTCGGATGGGCGGGAGCGTGGGGTGAGACTTGTTAATAAACGTCTGATTGTCTGGTTTAATTTGATTCCTGCACCTGAAGACAATGGGCGGAACTGGTTTTCTGGTTCAGCTACAAGTGTGCAGCTTGACCATTTAGAAATTCTCGATCCTTTCCGCTCGGTAAAGGGTGAATGGCTGGGCCAAGACCCGGAGAAGCGTTGTATGCAAGTGAGTACTCTGCAACTACCAGGTCCTTCTCATCCTAAATCGCCTTACTATCAAGTTTCTCTGTTTAATCATGCTTATCGGCTGATATCCCAATCTAGTGGCCCTGTACGCGCCACCATCACCATTGCTTCAGAACCGTTTGACTATATGGGTGCAGATCCGGTTACAGGTCATAACCGTCATTTAGTATGCGAACTCTATCGGGTGATCAGTTTGTATGCTGGTGCAGACTACCTGATTGAAGAACTGTTTGTCAAAGGGAAGCCCAAGGCTAAAGAAGATTTGATTGTAGACGGGCCAGAATTAGTTCATCTTCCCTTTGGGCTGCACTATTTTACTCACATGAATCTGGGAAAAACCCAAGATATTGAGCAAGTATTCCCTGTACCTGATTGGGTTGCTGTGGGTTCTACTGCTCCCCCTTATGCGGCTTACGGCTTGGCGACAAATTTGCATATAGAATCAATGACACACCCCCACGAGGGTAAACAAAGTTGTTTCTCTTGGCAGTTGTTACCTGGGAAGTCTGCAAAGTGTTTGCACATGTTCATGCGCGGTCAACCAGAAGGATTTGATGCTAAGGTTGGTCATTCTTGGTATGAATCAATCTACAAGCCCCTAACGGCAGAAGTCTACCAGGATATTGAGGTAGCAAGCCAAAAAATGGCAAATGAACGATTAGTTAATGTTTGAGGCAACAAGTTAGGGTTGTGGCGATCGCTATGGGGGTGCTGTTGCCCAACCATCCTACAAGGGCGATGGGCTACGCCGCGCCAAGGGCGATCTCACACCCTCGGCTGCCAATTTTGTGTGTTAAATATAGTACATCAGCTCTCTTCGTTCTTTAGATGCTCGCCGTTCACAAAGGTCTTGGAGTGTATATTTTTGTAAAATGGCATTAGCCGCTTGACGTGCTTCTTGCCAAACATCCTGAATCACCTCACCTTCTACTGTTTGGTGATGGTAATCGAAACTCGATACAACTGGATCTAAACCTTCCATACAGTTCAAAGCTTCTAGTAGGGTAATTTTTCCCGGTTCCCGCGCTAGAACATAGCCACCTTTAGCGCCACGTATGCTCTTAATTAGACCTTTACGCCTTAAAGTTGCCAGCAGTTGTTCTAAATAGCGACTTGGTATATTTTGTAGTACCGCTATCTCTCGTATTTGGAGATGTTCTCCTTTAGAGTAGCAGGTAGCTAATTCTAACAGGGCGAGAAGTGCGTATTCGGTTTTATTAGAGAGTTCCACAGGCTTAATGCTATAAATTGCCACCTAAAGCGGCAAAATCGTTGATTTTCTGCTCTTAGCAGAAGCTGAGAGAAAATTACAACTCAACTTTTGCTAACAGGTTGTCTATATTTTAAAGGTTAACAACCATAGAAGCAAACAGTTTGCTTTGTCATCAGGATAAATAAAAATGCTGGATTAACCTGAATTTAACCTGGAGAGTTCGTTCAAGCCCTTCCCTACGGGACGCCAAAGGCGAATGGGGAGTTAAAAATTCAAAATTCAAAATTCAAAATTCAAAATTAACATCCCCATAAATAAATTTAGTTGCTCTGAAGCCAGGACGCCGTATTTCTCGTGCGGCGCGTCTGGTAAATACATTTTTTCTTCTTTTCCATAAATGAATTCATTGGCTCTGTATGCTTTTTTTATTTTGTGCCTCTTCCTCCAGGAGCTACGAAGACAGCGGAGCGTGCCGTAGGCTCTATTTTTCATTTTTAATTGGAGCGTAAGTGCAAAGCGCAGGCTCCGCCAACGCGCGGCGTCTCCTAGAGGAGTGACGGTCATGTTAATAGGGTAACAGTTAACCGCGTCGTAGCAGTTAAGTGTGGGATGATGTTAGCGGTTGTTGCAAATTGCCACCCCGGAATGGTTGTCGCATCCATTGAAAGGCGACAAAGTTTAATAACAAGCCAATCAAAAATAACAGCACCATCAAGGTAATTTGATACCAAATAACCTGTGGGAGCAGCAAGTCCATAACCAGATGAATTAAATTCATGACGCTATAAAACACAGTCAGTCCAAAATGTATCACTCGATAGGGTTTGGAATGACTGAAACAAGTAGCAATTATTGCCAACATTGGTAGGACAAAAAAGCCTAACATCAACCACATAATTCCCGAAATATCACTGAGTGATGTGGCTCTTTGAGATTCAATCACAGGTAATCCGTGGAAAAGTGGCATTAAACTTAGTTGGGTATGAAACAGCATTCCGAATAAAAAAACTGTCCATAGAGCAATAATTTTTTCCTGATTATTAATTGTCATATTCCCCGGCTAATACCATTTTGGATTTTGGATTTTAGATTTTGGATTGGAAACAACTTGGTGTATCTGGGTTTTCTCTGTCCATCCGCCGCCATCATTTTTCTTTCTTGGGATAACTCCTTTTTTAGGCGAAAATAAAAAAATGGATTTGCGCCAAAATAAGGTTACAACCTTCAGGAATTTGGATTGCAACTGATTTTAGTGATATTTTTTCTCACCTTTGCTGAGGCAACTTGATTTAATTTGGCTTGTATATCTGCCCACTTAATGCCTGCTAAACTAGGCAATACAACATGAGCAGCGCCTACTCTCTCAGGTGGGCCAAGTCCTACAGCCCACATACCAGCAGCTAAAGCCGCCTCAATACCTGCGGCGGCATCTTCGACGACTACACATTGATTTGGTGGGAGTCCTAGCTGTTTGGCGGCGTAGAGAAATAGGTCAGGTGCTGGTTTGGGTAGCTGTACACTATAACCATCGGCGATCGCATCTACCTGATCACCAATCCCCAAAAGCGAAATCACCTCATGGGCATTTTTGCTGGCTGAACCGATAGCAATTTTAATTTTATTTTGCCGCAGATCATCTAAAAGAGCGATCGCACCTGGTAACAAATCTTTTGGTGTGATGTTTTGGATAGACTCTAGATAGTAACGATTTTTGCGCTCCATCATTTCCTGAATTTGCGCTTCTGAATATTGCCTTTCCCCGATCATCCGCATCAATGAAGCCCGACGAGAAACACCCCGCAAGGCTTCGTTATCTTCTCGACTAAAAGGTATACCCTCTTCATCTGCTAACTTTTGCCAAGCTAGATAGTGAAACTCTGCTGTATCTGTTAAAACCCCATCTAAATCAAAGATAACGCCCCGAATATCGACAAAGTTGGGACGCAAATCAAACTCATGCCATGCACCGCGCCAGTGTAGCTTAAACTTGAGGCGTGTCCAGCCAAGAGGCAGATGGGGATTGGCTATGGGGCCATTTTCGGTTAATTGGATACCACCAAAACCCAAAACTACAGCCTGCCATACACCCCCAGCACTAGCCCCGTGAATCCCTTCATTGGTGTTACCTCGGCGATCTTCGAGATCCACCATTGCTGCTTGCATAAACCGTTGATATGCTTCGATCATTTTACCCAAATCTGAGGCTAAGATGGCATGAATTGCCGGGCCTAAAGAGGAACCATAGGTAATATCTGTGCGCGGTGCGTAGTAGTCCCAATTTACCGATAATGTTTGCAGATTGTAGGGGAATTCTGCTGATTCTCGCATTAGATAAAGCAACATCAACACATCTGGCTGCTTTAGTACCTGGTGCTTATTGGCTCCCTCAATGCCCAGAATCACTTGCATTGAGCGATCGCGTGGTTCATAATCTGCCAAGTTGATATCTGCTAATTGAAAAAATCCCTCAAACTGCTCAATTAATAACGTTGCGGGGTCATAAAGAAGCAAAATTTTGGCGATAATATCTTGCCAGTGTCTTCGCATTTCTGAAGTAATTTGCAGTTTATCCTCTAAGTCAGCAGCTCGTTGGGGAAAAGTATGGCGCAGCCAATCATCAATTAAAAGTGCTTTTTGCAGATGCCATTGCACCATCCGGTTAGTGAAGGCGTTATTGTGGACAAACTCGTGATATTCATCCGCACCTATCACCCCACGCAGCTCATACTGTCCAGATTCAGGATTACACTCAACCCGACTCCCCCAAAAAATAGCGGTATCGAGAATCATTTCTGCGCCACAGTCTCTCATCCACTGATCATCACCAGTTACTTGCCAGTAGTACCAAACAGCGTAGGCAATATTTGCATTGTTGTGAATTTCGCGATCGCGACACCAAATCCGCACATCTTCACCATAAAAATCGCTAGGGAGTGACCACCGCGGTGTCACCTCATCCCCCGTATCAGCGCTTTCCCAGGCAAACATCGCCCCTTGATACCCAGAATGAGCAGCTTTGCGCCTAGCTCCATTTAAAGTATTGTAGCGGTAATTGAGCAAATTGCGGGCTATGGCTGGTTGGGTAAAAATAAAAAATGGCAGGATAAAAATTTCTGTATCCCAAAATATATGCCCGCGATAGCCAAACCCCGAAAGAGTTTTTGCGGGAATACTCACTTGATCATCGTGTCTAGGAGCAGCAATCAGCAGTTGAAATAGATTGTAGCGAACAGCAAAAGCAGCTGTACTATCTCCCTCAATTAAGATATCGCTGTTTTGCCAAACCTCATCCCATGCTTGTTTATGGCCATTGAGTAGGGTTGTGTAGTCGGGTAGTTGGGCGAGTTTTTCTCTGGCTGCTGTGACTGGAGACTCAATATCCCGCGAGGTAAAAACTGTGACTACCTTCTCCACCGTCACTGTTTGAGGGGATGGGCTAGGGCCCCCAGGATGCGATTGCACCTTAAAGGTAGCGCTCAAGGTAGGATAACCGGGTACAGTGGTGACTTGCAAGGATGCCTCAGTTCCTAATATTGTCATCCTTGCAGCCATGCCAATATCAATCCGGGAGTTGCGGGTACGGCTGTGCAACCATATCCCGTGGTCAGTTTTACCTTGGTCTATTTCTTCCCAATGATTGAAACCCTGATTTTCTGGATAGCCGTTGATGCTGGCTTGAACTTCAATTGAGCCATCAAAATTTATCGGTGTTAGTTGGCAGCGTTGTCCTAAGACATGCTCATCTTGTAAACTGGCAAAGCGTTCAAAATAGATATCTATAATATGGCCCTTGGGGCTTCGCCAACGTAAGGAACGGCTGAGAATGCCATGACGCAAATCAAGCTGTCGCTGATACTGTAATATTTCCCCCAAATCGAGACGAAACCGCTCGGCTTCTCTCCGAGACGCTCCGCGAACGCGCACTGCCTCTAAAGGAGATTCACTATTAATTGTTACGACCAATGGTAACCAGTCAGGACAGTTAGCCAGTTCCGTGTACACCACAGGCACTTCATCATAGACGCCGTTGATCAAAGTAGCTGGTAATGACCGAGTATAGCCTTCCTCAAAGCTGCCCCTGGTGGACAAATAGCCATTACCAATGGTGAAAATAGTTTCTCTAGAATGTGACTGTCTTGGGTCAAACTGGTTTTCGATTAATATCCAGTCTGTATAATTAAAAGAGCGAGAATGATCTGTTATATCCATCTTCATAGTTCCAAATAAATTCAAAAAAATATTTATTTTTGAACTTTGTGTTTTTTATTTTGATGTGCCATCAAAACCTGTTCTGACCTAGGTTTATAAATCAGATGAAATAAAACTTCCATATAGCGATCCCTGGCTTCGTTATTTTCTGGGCATACAAAATTCCAGAAACTAAACATTTTCGCTAGCAATAACAACTGATTGGTGTGTAACTCCCAGTTGTACTTGTGACGAATTCGCTGAATCATCCATTCTGAAATTTCCAGCCAGTATTCAGGATGAGCATCGCATTTATCCAGAAAATCCAAAAGTTTCTTCGCCGTTCCTTCTAAATCCGTTGGATTGAGGTGAAATCCATTATCTCGATCTTCGATAATTTCTAAGGAGCCACCAAATTGAGTAGCAAAAGTTGGCAAGCCAGAAATCATCGCTTCCAAAATACTCCTACCAAAAGATTCAAAGCGGGCAAAGTGGATAAAAATTCCCCGACAATCGGCAACAACTCGGTAAGCTTCGCCCATTTCTCTGCTAGGGAGGCGCATCCCTAACCAGCGGATATTTCCGTAGAGGTGATAATTATGAATAATGTCATGGAGTTTTTGAATTTCTTCTGCTTCTCCTGAATTTGTGGCCTCAGATGGATGCAGTTTACTCGTTAAAAGAATCAGATTACAGCGCTCTTGCAATGCCTGACTTTTACCAAAGCATTCAGCCAAACCTGTAAGATTTTTGATAGCGTTAATCGGAGAAACAGCCAATATTGGTCTTTTGTTGGGGTTATTTAAGTAACCAAGAATTTGAGGATTTTCTGTTTTAAAAAGTAAGTCGTGAAATCGTTGACTGAGGTTGGAATCTCGGTCTGCTGTTTGGCTGTAGGGGAAGAAGATATGCTCACTTACTCCTGGTGGCACTACGTTGAATTTAGGACTAAACAAATTAATCCCATCAACGACGTGATACAACTGAGGCATGGTAAAACACTTATAGGATTCATACTGTCCCACAGTGTCAGGTGTGCCAACAATTTCTTGGTAAGTGGAAGTGATGATAAAATCAGCAGCATTCATGCTGATTAAATCGGCAGTAAATTGAGCCGAGAAGTGGTATTGATCTTCTAAGTCTTGCCAATATAGGCTGCTAAAAAGATATTTAGGCTTTTCTAGGGAGTGGGCAATGTTGCATTGAGTGACTTTCAGGCTACGGGACAGAAGAAATGCCACTAAATTTCCGTCGCTGTAGTTACCCACAATTAGATTAGGCTTGCCTTTAAATTGAGCTAGTAGTTGTTCTTCGGCGTCAATGGCAAATCTTTCTAGATATGGCCAAACCTCAAATTTAGAAATCCAGTTATTGGTAACTTCTGGATTAGCTCCAGTAAAGGGAACGCGCAAAATCCAAGCATTTTCTGTACCTTGGACTTTTTCTAGGGGTAGGTTACAAAATGTCCCTTCGCAGTTAGGAATTAATCGGGTGAGAATAATGACTTGGGGTTGAATGCCTAATAAGTCAAGTCCCGCAAGTTTAATGTCTGCACGCAGTTTGTTTTCTAAGCTGCGAGCTTGTTCGAGGACATAGATAACTTGACCGAGTGTTTCATCTCGTCCTAAAACATCCTCTTGAGCTACCCAGCCATGTATAGAAATGAGGACGACGCGAAAGATGACGGGGACGCGGGCCACAAAGGCTTCAAGTATGGCAGGTTGTGGGCTGTCAATCAGTCTGTCCAGGAGTTGAAGGGTTTCGCTGACTCGTGCCACAGTGTTACCCCAACCTGGTTCTAAGCCGAGTTGTTGCAGGTCAAAGCGAAATTTTTCGTAGGGTTCGTTAGGGGGGCGTTGGCTAAGGAATTTCAGCGCTTGGTGAATTTGTTGGGCTAGCTGGATACCTGATTTAATGCGATTGTTGAGCAGTAGGCGAATGCCGTCGTGACGCAACCCATGTATTGCTTGAAACAATATTTCTAACCAATACTGGGGGTCAGTTAACAATTGATTGCACAGATAGTGGTTGAGGAAGGCTAGACCTTGACCAATGTTTCTCGGATCGCTGATTGTGGGGGAATTTTCGTAAAAGGGATGGAGGTCTATTTCTAGAATGTGCGGTTGGTAGCCGTTGATGAGGCGATGGGCTTCTCTCCGAGACGCTTCGCGAACGCCGCGCTGGAAGCGATGGGCTTCTCTCCGAGACGCTTCGCGAACGCCGCGCTGAAAGCGATCGCGCACATCTAATAATGCCTGGGGTGTCATCATCTCAAAACTAGTCAAATCCTCTTTAATTCGCCAAACCTCTTGGCTAGCAATCCGAGGACGAATCACAAACCAAGTACTTTCCTCGTCTAAAATTATTTCATGGGTATACTCTATGAGTTTGCCAATAGAAGAAGAGTGGTAAAAATAAGCAGGCTTTTGGAATTGGTGACAGTAGTCAGCAAACGCTAGCAGAATCTCATTTCTCAAAAGGTAACGCTTACCTGTAGCAGTTAAGGTAAATATTAACTGTCGCAGTGCTGTTTTTTCATCACTGTCTAAGACAGATTGAATCAGTTTATACATAATTAATTCTCAAAATCTAGCTAGGTCACGACCTCTTTATCTCCTCAACTACCGTGGTTATAGATCACGGGTTTTTGAGGTACATTCCCTACTGCATATAGTAAATTCTCAGAAAAATCCTCGCTTCTAGCTCTGGTATGAACCCTTGGGGGGATTTCCTAGTGATGGAACTATTCAATTAGTACTAATCACGACGATGCTATATCCAGGTTGGGAAATTTTTACTATTTATAGTGCGTGACTTTGTCAACTTCTAATGTGTCACTTTATTAAATGGCTAAATATTTATAAGACATGATTTTGTCAACTTCTAATGTGTCACTTTATTAAATGGCTAAATATTTATAGGACATAATTTTGTCAACTTCTAATGTGTCACTTTATTAAATGGCTAAAATATTTAATAGTGCATAGTTTTGTCAATTTCTAATATGTCAGTTTATTAAATGGCTAAATATTTATAGTGCGTGATTTTGTCAACTTCTAATGTGTCACTTCTTCATCTGTTTGCTTTGACATATTTTTTCAACCTATTTATTTCATTAAGAAAATGCCAATTTGGCTACAGTTTTCAGTAAACAATAGTATTCTGCTAAATATGTATGATAGAATCCTTAGTGTTCAATGTGTTCGGGTCAAACAATTGACATTAAAAGCTAAGGTAATTAGAACTTACCTAGACTTTTAATGAGGGTAATGGGTAATATGCAAAGTAAGAGTTATCAACGCTTAAATGTCTGCTAACAAACCTCAAAAATCCCCAAGCAAAAATTCTGAAAATCACTAGATGATAACTACATTCAAAAATCGACATTGTACGATTACGGTCTAGCCTTCCAGCAAAATCTGCACTGCAACTTATCTATTTAAGGTAGCTAATCAAGACAAAGCAACCATGAAGTTAATAGTATTGTGTTTCCTATTTTGAATGTCTGTCGATATTTAAAAGACAATTTCTGGCTTTGCTAAATTGTAGCTACTAACTAGTGCAGCATGGCGAAAATAACTAGCCATTCAAAAAAGATTCATCCATCTGATAAAAACCTGCAATATCCCTTCTGACTCCTGCCGAATTGCGCTAGCTAATGTACCTCAGGTACAAACAAATTTCAATTTTTGTTTTTTGTTAATTTGCTAGTTGTAAAAAAGTTTTACTTGATTCGTATTTAGAAAATGTATTCTATGGGTTTCAATTTTATTCCATAGAACTCAATTTCAACTCTGAGGTTTAAGGCTGGTTAGACAGCTACCTTGGAAATCATCAGCACTGCCTCAATACAGATTTTCTGCTATTAGGCAACTCTAAGAATGTGGGATCAATTTATCAACTTCCAATTAGGCAAATTATATCTAAGCTACCCATGAATTACCAACTTTCTTCTTCTCCAAACAATTTACTTGGTTCTATTACACCAGAACAATTGAATCAAGTTATCGAAGCTATAACTGAGGGTAGATATTCCTGGGCTTGTGTATTGATTTTGCGGTTCATTGGTTATAATCCACTCCACTACATTCCCCAAAGAACTTACAGTCGTTTAATCAAAGAAAACAGACAAGTTATGAATCCACCTGCATCTACAAAACAGAAATTAGCAGTAAACATGAAATCCTCGATGAATAGCTCTATTCACAGAGATTCATCTAAGGTTTTAAGCAAAATTAATTAATCTGGTTCTTGAGAATCTGCTGATAAAAAACTGCTTAGTACTCAATGCTGAGTACTAAGCACAAAAAATAATTTTGTTGGACAAATTCTTGACATTTGTGAACACAAAGATACCCGACTTCTCTAAGAAGTCGGGTATCTGAGTCACTTTATGTTCACAAATCAAATAGGATCGCTATATGATAGAGAAAATAGTTTGTGTTTTATTTACAATAAATTAAATTAGAATTCACAAGCTTATAACTAAAATATGCCAAATTTGATAGTTTTTTGTAATGATTTTTCAAAGTCCATTCCCTGTTGGTTGGCGATAAATAATAATGCTATTGCTGCTGAACGCATGGAATTATCACAATGTATAAGTATTGGTTTCGGTAGTTCACTAATTACCTGGAATAACCGGAGTGCAAATTGATAATCTATTTCTTTAAGTTTGCAAGGGAGATTAGAATAGCACAATCCTAAAAACTCAGTTTTCTCCTGTTCAATTTTCCACCAACCATTTTCATCTGGGAAGCGTAGGTTAAGCACAGACTTGTAACCATGATCAGCTATTTGTTGTAACTGTTCTGGTGTAATTTGTCCAGCGATTGTTAATTCATTATTAATCTTCCTAACAATATTCATTGTACTTATTTTTTTAGTGAGAAGTGATGAGTTAGACAAGATTTGTAGCTAACTCAAAACTCAAGTATGGGGTTAAGAGAAACTTCAGATATCTTTTTTATTCACAGACACGTATTCAAAAACTTTAACTTTTACCATTGGGTAGTTATTATCGCCAGAAGCTAAAATGTAGTTGACTACTTGTTGAAGAACTTCTTTCATTGATTGCAGAATTTGGTGTAATTTTGTATAGTCAGACATAACTTGGGTTCCTTGATAAAAAACATATCAGTTGCGGCTAAATAGTCTACTTGCTGACTAGCAACAAGTGTGATGTTTAGCCAAGGGGGATGAAAAATTGCTTATGTTAGCTCTAAACTCAATTTAGAAAAACAATTTGAGGAACTTGTGAGGGAATGTCCAATTGGGGCAAAATGAGCGATATCCGCTTTTAATCTCTTGCCGATATCTGATCTGTCCAAAGTTGTTGCATTGAATTGAAAAAATATTTAATTAATTAGGATTTACATATTGACAAAAAATGCTAAATATGAATATTAGTTTTATTCGTTGAAATTCCTATAGATTGTGCGTTAGGAAAGGCTAGGGATAGGATGGGTAAAGAGATGGATAATTTTGAATTGGAGTGTAAGTAGGACTTGACGGACAGAAAATAGCAAATATGGGGTATGGTTTGTGTCGTTAAAAATCATGATTCGTGCATTAGGGAACGCACCCTACAGGTAGGATGGGTAAAGAGGCGCATCAAAAAAACCTGAAAAGACGGTAAATTTGTAAAGGAAAGTAAGTCCTATGTAAGGGCAAAGTACGCCCTAAGCTATAAGCTCAGGGTTTTGTAGAGAAGTGACAGTTAATTTTTAATTGTTTAACTATTTTTTATTGCTCAGTACATGATTTATATTTTGCAATAATTCCTTGGCTGTGAAGGGTTTTGATAAATATGTTTGCACTTGAGTACTCGCAGGTTGGGTAAAGACCTCTGTTGGATTTAGTCCACTAAAAGCAATAATTTGCACCTTTGGGTTCATTTTTTGCAAAGTCCGGATGGCAGTGTTTCCATCCATTTCTGGCATCATCATATCCATTAAGACTACGCTGATTTCATGCTTGTGTTGGGCGTAGAGTGCGATCGCTTCGATGCCATTACTAGCAGTAAGAGTTTGGTAGTTGTTGTTTTCGAGAATGATTGTAGCAATTTCGCGAATTTGGGTTTCATCATCTACAATTAAAATCAATTCTCCCTGTCCTTGAGGCACTTCTATGTCATCTATACCTAAGACTTGGGTGGCTTCTACGGATGGCAAATACAACTTAAACTGAGTGCCTCTACTAATTTGGCTAGAGACATTAACAAAACCGTTATGGCTTTTAATAATTCCCAGGACAGTTGACAAGCCCAAGCCCGTACCGGTGCCGACTTCTTTTGTGGTGAAAAATGGCTCAAAAATTCGATCTAATATTTCTGGCGCCATCCCAATTCCTGTATCCGCCACACTAATCACAATGTAATGTCCAACTTTAGCATCAAGATTCATTTGGGCATAGGCTTGATCAATAAACATATTTTCTGTAGAAATGCTGATCATTCCGCCCTCTGGCATGGCATCACGGGCATTTACTACCAGATTCATCAGTACTTGATGCAGTTGTGTGGCGTCTCCAGAAACAGCCGAGAGGTCTTCCGGTATCTGTGTGGTCAATTCAATAGATTTGGGAAAAGTCTGCCTGGCAATTTGAATAATTTCCGCAATCAGGTGCTTGACTTGGACTATAGTGCGCTCACCTTTAAATCCACGGGCAAAGGATAATACTTGTTTGACTAAACCTGCCCCGCGTTTAGAGTTACTTTCGATGATCGTTAGCAGCTGGTGATAGCGCTCATCATTCTGGGTATATCTCATCTTCAGCAATTGCGCTGCTGCCATAATTGGCGTCAATATATTATTCAAGTCGTGGGCAATGCCACCTGCAAGAGTACCGAGGCTTTCCAGTCGCTGGGCGCGGAAGAACTGCCCCTGAAGTTGTTTTTTTTCTGTAATGTCGGTGTCAACAGTGAGGATGGATTTTGGTTGCCCTGTATCATCATGCATCAGTGTCCAGCGGCTTTCAACGATTATTTCCTGACGCAATTTGGTAAGTTTAGATAACTCACCCTGCCATGAGCCAAACTCCATTACGGCTTTCAGAGATGCGCTCTCTTGTTGCCACGAAGTTTCTGAGTAGAATAGCTCGTTGGGATTCTTGCCGAGGGCCTCATGAGCTTGCCAACCATATAACCGCTCTGCGCCTCGATTCCAGAATAAAATTTGGGTTTGTAAATCTCGCACAAAAATCGCGTCTGTGGCGATATCAAGTAGCGCCGCTTGCTCACGGATTTTCTGTTCTGCTTGCTGGCGTTCGCCCAGGGCAGCTTGCTGTTCAGTGATGTCAGTAAAGGAAATAACTACCCCATAAAGGGTAGGAGGGTCGTTTTGGTGAAACAGCGGTTGGGAATTCATCGAAACCCAGTTTAATTGTCCGTTGGGTTTGTAAAATCCCATGACGACGTTGGCAAAGGATTCACCTGTTTGTAAGGTTAATGCTAGTGGATAAGTGTCACTAGGAAAGGGAGAGCCGTCTTCATGAATGCTAGGCCAATAGTATTTCCAAGGGGCGTGGCCGATCATCAAGTCGGCGGTAAGCCCAAGAATGTTTTCAGCGCTAGCATTACAGGCGACTATGTTGCCATCCGCATCCAAGAGCACAATACCCTCTCGTAAGGCTGCCACAACTGAACGATAGCGTTCTTCACTTTCTCTGAGTGCTGCTTCTGCCTGTTTGCGTTCGCTGATGTTTCTAGTTGTCCCAATCATCCGCATCGGCTGGCCTGTGTCGTTATAGTAAACCTGACCTCTGCCGTTTAACCAATGTTGGCTACCATCGGGCCAAATAGCCCGATATTCAATGAGAAATTCAATTCTTTGCTCAATGCTGCGTTTTACAGCCTGAGAAAAAGCTTCGCGGTCTTGGGGATGGATTAAATCCTGAAAGTCTTCAATGCTAGGACACAAGGTGCCGCTGGGCAGACCATAAAGTGGTCCCATATTGGGAGACCAAACTTTGTCCTGGGTGAGGAGGTTCAAGTCCCAGATCCCCATATTGGCAGCTTCTAGAGCTAAATTTAGTCGTGCTTCACTTTCTCGCAGTGACTCTTCTGCCTGCTTGCGCTCGGTGATATCTTCGGCAATGCCACCATAGGAATAAACTTTTCCTTGTTCGTTTCTCATGGCAAAGCCGCGATCCCAAATCCAGCGCACTGATCCATCAGGTCGCAAAATCCGATATTCTAAATCGGTGGACTCACCAGCGCGTTGCCGCTCCAATTTGGCAATTACGCGATCGCTATCTTCTGGATGAATTGCATCTATCCAGATCCTAGGATCGTCGCGCAAACTTTGGCGAGTGCGCCCCCAAATTTTTTCATAAGCAGGATTCACATACAGGTTATCTCCTGACTCTAGGTTGGCAATCCAAATAAGTACATGGCTATTTTCGGCAAAATGACGAAATTTCTCTTCACTTTGCCGCAGTGCTTGCTCTACCTGCTTGCGCTCAGTAATATCTTCGGCAATGCCACCATAGAAGCAAACCTTCCCTTGTTGATCAAGCTTGGCAAAACCGCGATCCCAAATCCAGCGCACTGATCCATCAGGGCGCAAAATCCGATATTCTTCATCGGTGGACTCACCAGCGGTTTGTCGCTCTAATTTGGCAAGTACGCTAGAGCGATCGTCTGGATAAACTGTGTCTAGCCAGATTTCAATGTGGTTGTGCAGATTCTGGCAAGAGCGTCCCCAAATCTTTTCGTAAGCAGGACTAGCATAGAAGACTTCCTGGATTGAATTTGGATTAGCAATCCAGATAACTGCTTGGGTATTTTCGGCAAAATGGCGAAATTTCTCTTCGGTCTCCCGCAGTGTGTCCTCCATCTGCTTGCGGTCAGTAATATCTCTGCCTACCGCTTGCAACTCAACAATCTCTTCTGTTTCATCCCTAATTGCGGCTACATTCCATTGAAAGTAGCGCATACCATTGACTGTGAAGGCACGTTGCTCACCAGTGGTCAACCGATAGGGGGGCGATGAGATCAGCGTCATATTTCCCCATATTTCCGGCAGATCATCTGGATGGAAAAATTGAAATAATGACTGACCGCGAAACTCCTCCAGTTGCAAGCCGAATGCTCGACACGCCGCAGTATTAGCAAATGTAACTCTCGACTGCAAATCAACCCGGACAATCAAGTCCGATTGGTTCTCAACAAGTTGGCGATACAGTTTCTCACTCTGCTGTAATGCTTCCTCAGCACGTTGGCGCTCAGTGATTTCTTGTTGCAACAACACGTTAGCTTGAGAAAGTTCTGCTGTGCGTTCTGCCACCCGTTTTTCTAACTCATCAGTAGCTTGGCGCAGTGATTCCTCAGCCTGTTTGCGTTCGCTAATATTGCACAGCAACCAACGCCAGCCAATTTGCTTACCTTGAGAATCATTAACAGTAGCTACCTTGATACTAGCTGGGAAAGTTTGGCCATCCCGTGGCTGAATTAAAACTTCCCAGTATTGTAAGTTCTGCAAATTATGCAGTTTAGTGATAAATGTCAGGCGATCTTCTTGAGCAATAAACACAACTAATGGTTTACCAACCAAATATTTTGGGCGCACAGAAAGCAGGTTTGCTGCTGCTAGGTTAGTTTCTTTGATAATGCCCTCTGCATCGGTGACTAAGTAACCCTCTGGCGCAAACTCAAACAAATCTTGGTAACGCTGGCGCTCTAATTCGGCGATTTCACGGGCAACTGCTAGTTCTTCGTTTTGTTGCCGCAGTTCCTCTTCCACAACTTGGAGTTCTTCTAGAGTCTGCTGAAGTTCTTGGTTAACTTCAATGAATTCAGCCGATTCTGCCTCTACCCATCGCCTTAAATTAGTTTGAGTTTGGCAGCGTACCGCCTCTATTTGTTGATTGTCTAGCTTTAATTCAACTTGTGGTTGTTGTAAATTTTGCTGCAAAGCTTCGACAACACCAGCCATTTTCATTAAATCAAAGGCTTGGAGCAAACTCGTCTCAGTCACCATTCCTACCAATTTTCCCCTATCGTCCACAATCGGTAGATGGCGAATTTGATGCTGACGCAATAGTGACAAAGCTGTGAAAATATCCTGAGTACCTGATGGGGTCAAGGTGATTAGTTGCTGGCTCATCACCTCGGTCATTTTTATCCTGGAGAAGTCCATTCCAGAAGCTGTAAACCTAACTATATCTCGCTCTGTGAGTATGCCTAATAACTGTTCTTTTTCTACTACCAAAACATAGCTAGTTTTTTGCTGACTCCAGAGGCTGGAGTGAAATGATGGAAAGCTATTGCTTCGTTCCTGATTCATCAAGGAAATAGCGTCCATTACATTACTATCAGGGCTAATCGTCAAGGGAGAACGATCAATAACATGATATAAAGTAGGCAAATCAATCAGCTGATCGTTGAATTGCATAGCTAGTTAGTCAAATTTAATTATCTTATTGACATCAGAAGAATTTAGCGAAACTTATAATGAGAATAGTGATGTAAATCCTCATTTATTGAGGTCAAATAACTTATTTTTCCAATTTATGCGTGAATTCTGCCATCCTCATCTTACAAATCTGTATGTACGGGCTATGTCTAAAATTAGTAACTCAGGTAGGACGTCAAGGAAATTTTGTAGTGGTCAAACTCATTCTATTGTCAAATTAGGGATAGATGAGCTGTTATCTTATAGAGGTTACTCTAATTAATGGTTTTGGTAGTCCTGGGGGATTGAATGGATGAATCCAGATAGGTTAAAGAAGTGCATTCGCTGCCAGTGCGGGCAATTTGCCCTAGCTCTTAACTACCCCCATTTATGTTTATTTTCTTGGGCGTCATCATGGGCTGCCTATTCCCAAGCATAGCAGCAATGCCACGGATATCCTACTCTTCTAAATAACGGGTAACTCTTAAGTTGCGATTATTACAGGTGGCGAGTTTTAGTGGAAGGAGTCCCATCTTCTAATAGGACTTATCTTTCGCGCCTTAATTCTTGTGAAATTACAGTCTGGTAATGTAGCAGACAACTAACAGTGTCTCGAACAGATTTAAATTACATCTTCACTTCTAGGAGTCAGCCAGGGCTATTTTGTTCTAGACATAACCCGCCCTGAACTCCAGTTCTGGGCCAATAACTCAAATTCCGTTAAAACGGACTAGAAATTTCTTTTAGTCGTCTTTAAATGAATGAGTGCTATTAGAGTCAGTATTCATTGTCAGGCGGTTGTTGAGAATGAAATAGCGCTGAGGAGTCAGCTATGGGGAATAAAACTAGCGAGATACTAACCTACCACTTTCATAACCAAATTTTATGGAAATTCAATATATTATTTTTTTAATCTTAAATATTGATCTGGTTTTGGTATCTAAAAAATGTCATATTTGATGCTAAGTGTAAATAGGCAGAATTAAATACAAGAGATCATTGCGAGGATAACGAAACGGAAGCTACTTGAGGCGTTGTATCTTGAACTGTCAAGACTGAGCAAGTTGTGTGGTGGAGTAGGTAATTACTGACGCTACCCAACAAAAACGGACTTACTCCACTTAGTCCATGACGACCGATAATAATTAAGTCAGCTTTCCAAATCTGAGCTACTTGACAAACTTGGGGACAAAAATCACCAATTTCCTGAATAAATTCAGCCTTGATACCTTTGGCGATCGCCTTATTAGTGAGTGATGTGAGTAATTCAACTCCCTTTTGCTTAAGCAATTCCCAGTATCCTAAAAAATAGTCTAAATCTCTAGTTTGGGAAATGGTATATGTACCATCTTTTTGCTGCCTTGGAGGATTTTTGTAACGTTCATCAAAAGGCGAGAGGACTTGCAGTAAAATCAATTCGGCATTATTTGCTGTTGCTAAAGATAGGGCTTGATCGAAAATATGCCCATCGATTGTAGTATCATTAAGTACAACTAAAAGTTTTTGTAACATTTTGAAAAAGTATTAATTCAAAGGTCGTTAGTTAAAAGTCATTAGTCTTTTACAGGAGTGCAAAAAACTAATGACGGATAAATTAATGATTACCTGCTTCAGCGGCGGCAATTTCTAATAGAGTCTTGAGTACTGAGTCAGGGTTGAGGCTGATGGAATCAATACCTTCTTCTACTAGGAAGCGGGCAAATTCTGGGTAATCGCTAGGTGCTTGGCCGCAGATACCGATTTTGCGTCCGTGCTGTTTGACAGTGGCGATCGCCTTAACAATCATCCGCTTCACCGCTGCATTACGTTCATCAAACAAATGTGCCACTAAAGCTGAATCCCGATCTAGTCCCAGCGTTAATTGTGTTAGGTCATTTGAACCAATGGAAAAACCATCAAATACTTGACTAAATTCATCTGCTAGCATCACATTACTGGGTAACTCACACATCACATAAACTTGTAAGCCATTTTCTTCTCTTACCAAGCCATGTTTTGCCATTTCTGCCAGCACGCGCTGTCCTTCTTCAGGAGTACGGCAGAAGGGTACCATTAAAATCATGTTGGTTAAACCCATCTCATCCCTGACTCGCTTCATCGCCTGACACTCTAGGGCAAAACCTTCGCGATAACGTTGATCGTAGTAACGAGAAGCACCACGCCAGCCCAGCATCGGGTTTTCTTCCTTGGGTTCAAATTGTTTACCTCCCAAGAGATTGGCGTATTCGTTACTTTTAAAGTCAGATAAGCGGACAATTACAGGCTTGGGATAAAAAGCTGCGGCGATTGTCCCAATTCCTTGGGCTAATTTATCGACAAAGAACAAAGCTTTATTTTCATATTGGGCAGTTAATTCGGCAATTTTATATCTAGCAAGCTCGTCTTCTAACTGATCAAAGTGCAGCAATGCTAGGGGGTGGATTTTGATGTGGTTAGCAATAATAAATTCCATCCGTGCTAACCCTACCCCATCATTAGGAATAGCTGTTAAACCAAATGCTTCTTCTGGATTGCCCACATTCATCATGATTTTGGTGCGAGTGCGGGGCAAATTTTCTAGGGGTATTTGTTGGACTTGATATGGCAATAAACCCTGGTAAACTTTACCTGTTTCGCCTTCAGCACAACTCACAGTGATTTCTTGCCCAGTTGTTAACACAGTGGTGGCATTACCACAGCCAACTAAGGCGGGAATTCCCATTTCTCTAGCAATAATTGCCGCGTGACAGGTTCTGCCTCCAGAGTCAGTGACGATCGCACTGGCACGTTTCATAATTGGTTCCCAGTCGGGATCAGTGCGATTTGTGACTAGCACTTCCCCTGGTTGGAATTGGTGAATTTGCGGTACATCGAAAATAACTCTGGCTTTACCTTGGCCAATCATTTCACCGACGCTACGACCTGTAAGCAGCACTTGACTTTTTTCTTGAAGATGGTAATTGCTGAGGACATTTTTCACCTTCTGGGACTGTACTGTTTCTGGACGGGCTTGGACAATAAATAATTCATGGGTTAAACCGTCTTTTGCCCATTCAATATCCATCGGGCTATCAATTTCATGAACTTGGGTATAGTGTTCTTCAATCACACAAGCCCATTGCGCTAGTTGTAAAATTTCTTGATCATTCAGGGCATATTGGCTGCGTTCAGATGGGGGGACGGAGACGTTTTTGGTCAGTTTCATCCCTTCCAAGTCATAAACCATCTTAATTTCTTTGCTACCCAAGCTCTTTTTAATAATTGGGCGATATCCCTGCTTTAAGGTAGGCTTAAATACTAAATATTCATCTGGGTTAACTGCTCCCTGAACGACGGTTTCACCTAACCCATAAGCAGCAGTAATCAAAGCAGCATCTTTAAAACCTGTTTCTGTGTCAATGGAGAACATCACACCAGAAGCAGCCAAGTCAGAACGTACCATTTTTTGCACCCCTACCGAGAGGGCAATATTTAAGTGGTCGAAGCCTCTATTTTGTCGGTAGGAAATGGCACGGTCGGTAAAGATTGAGGCAAAACATTTGTGGCAAGATTCTAGTAAAGATTTAATCCCGTGGACGTTTAAATAGGTTTCTTGCTGTCCAGCAAAGCTAGCATCGGGTAAGTCTTCAGCGGTGGCACTAGAACGAACTGCGACATCGGTATCATTACCATATTCTTGGCAGAGGGCTTGGTAAGATTGGGCGATCGCTTGCTGTAATTCTAGAGGGAATGCTGTTTCTAGCATCAAATATCTGGCTTTTTTACCCCGCAGTCGCAGATTATTCACATCTTCCACGTCTAAATCTGCAAAAATCTTTCTCAGCTTTGGTTCCAAACCCGCTTTAGCAATAAAGTAGCGATAAGCATAAGCAGTGGTAGCAAACCCGGTGGGAACTTTGACTCCTTTGGGACTAAGTTGCTGAATCATCTCTCCCAAAGAAGCGTTTTTGCCACCAACCAAGGAAATATCTGCAATTCCTACGGCATTGAATGGCAAAACTAGAGCCTGTTCTTTTGGGACTGGGCGATCGCTTTCTTGATTAAGTAATGTTTCTAACATATTTTAGATTCCCTTACACCAACTGATATTTAAGCAGTGTGTACTAAATTAATCTGTTCCTCATCCGCGCACTTCTGTTTATAGGTTGATAATTTGAGGATCTTGTGAGGATACAGATGTTGCAGCTATTTCTAGGCAGATAATTGGCGCATATTGTGAAGATATAGCTTCGATTAACTTCTATCTAATAGTTTGGCAATTATGTATAAATATTAAGAAATTATATACATATATTAATTAATCACATTAATACCTTAAGTTTCCTCACAAGTTCCTCATATTTATAAATTAAAGTCAAAATATAGGTGAACAGATTAGTTTTAGTTTGACTGGGCTTGTCAACAGGCTGCCCTAACTTAATTAGAAATAACAAATTTATTAACAGGATTTTACAAAATATGAATTACTGTCCTTGCTGTACCAGCTTGCTTTTACAACATATACGTACTTCGGGAACCTACTGGTTTTGCCGTAGCTGCTGGCAAGAAATGCCAGTGTTTCTTGGTAAGAGTTCAAGTTCTTTATCAGAGTCTATCTTAGAGCAAATGCCTAAAAAGGCTCGAAAGAAGCACACAGTAAAAATCCTGATTACTTAAGTAATTAGCCTTAGATAACTAGCTGAGTAATAGAAAAAAATTACCTACCCAAATAATACTAATTAGCAACATACATATTAAATTTTTCTGGCCAGGATATTTAATCTCTATTTTGTTTAAAACCCCCGAATGCATTCGAGGGCTTGATATTTTGAGATATTAGTGGTTAATTTTGAATTTATTTGGGGTGCTGCTGATCTGTTGCGACTTCTAGGTGCAGCTTCAATCTTCTTCCCAGTCTTCACGACCAATGAGATCAATAATTCTATCTCTGAGCAAATATTCGTTCTCTTCTAGCTCATGCTCAAAATAAGCCCAGTCACGTTCCGGGATGTATTTGCTAAGAGTATAAATTGGCTGTTGACGGTTAACAAGTCCCTTTCTTGCAAGTTGAAGAGCTTCTTCCTTAATAACTTCAATGTCATATTTAATGGCAGTATCCATCACTACTTCCCTCTTTTTTGATCAAGGAATTAAAAATCTGGGCAATAACTTCTTGCCTCTACTTTAAAGTTATCAAATAATTGGCAAAAATGCCTGAAAAAGAAAAATATTAATCCTTAGTATAGCCAGATGCATTGTATGAGTCCACAAGTATACCCCCTCTAGAGAGATTCTCCTATAGCAATCCTATTTGATTTGTGAACATAAAGTGAGTCAGATACCCGACTTCTCTAAGAAGTCGGGTATCTTTGTGTTCACAAATGATTTAGGACTGCTATATCTCCGAATAAGTAGACTGCCATCATCAACTGTCAATTCACATCTTGTCTTGCACCAATTGCTAAAAGCCGTGAACTAAAGTTCTGGCTGAAAGCAGAAACCAGTTAAAACTGGTTAAGACCTGAGCTTAGTTAGCTGTCTTCTAACTTCAGCTTTCAGCCCTAAATTTATTTACAGCAGTTTTCATATATTCAGACCACACCATCAATTAATATCTTTCTTCCTTTGCGTGAAACTTAAGAATATAGTTCATTTGCACCGAAATGGCTATAAGGGCTAATTGACAATAGTGCACGAGATAAGTCTAGAACTTACGCATTGACAGAAAATTCTAAATATCAATGCTAGTTTTATTGATTGAAAATCTTAATCCGTGCGTTAGGGAACGCACTCTACGGGTAGGATGCGTAAAGAGACGCATCAGAACACCATTAAAAAAGCCCAAAATTAGGATGAATTTCTACGGGGTGCGTAAGTCATAAAGTCAACAAAACTGGATGTAGATTCTCACACTTTTGCCTTGCCAAAAGGTAAGCTAGGGGAGTAGTTCACTTCATCCCTAATTACCCAGAGGAGTTATCCGATGTTTCTCAATATTGACAAAGTTCGTGAATATTTTCCGGCTTTAGCTGGTGAATGGATTTTTTTTGATAATGCTGGTGGGTCACAAACCCTAAAAAAAGTAGTAGATAGAATTAGCGAGTATCTGCTAACTTCTGATGTCCAATTGGGTGCTTCTTATGCTGTCTCTCAACTGGCAGGAGAACGGGTATCCTTGGCTGCTAGGGGAATGGCTACTTTAATTAATGCCAGTTCTCCTCAAGAAGTGGTTATGGGATCATCAACGACAATGATGTTAAAAATACTCGCCCTTTGTCTGGGTCAAACCTTTGCACCTGGTGATGAGATTATTGTTACTAATTGTGACCATGAGGCAAATATCGGTGCTTGGGTTGCTTTAGCGGCACAAGGAATAAAAGTTAAATTTTGGCAAGTTCGCCCAGATAGTTTAGAACTTAATTTAGCAGATTTAGAGCTATTGATGAGTCGGCGCACAAGACTGGTAGCCTTAACTCATGCGTCTAATGTTCTCGGCACTATCAACCCAATTAAAGAAATTGCTGCCTTTGTACACCAGCGAAAAGCAATGATTTGTGTCGATGGTGTAGCTTATGCACCACATAGATTAATCGATGTCCAAGATTTAGATGTAGATTTCTATGTTTTGAGTCTTTATAAAGTCTATGGGCCACATTATGCTTTACTTTATGGCAAGGAAGAACATTTATTAACAATGCCTGGCTTAAATCATTATTTTATTGAGCAGAAGGATATTCCTTATAAATTTCAGCTAGGCAATGTTAATTTTGAATTGAGTTATGGAATGTTAGGCTTATGCGATTACCTGAGGGAATTGGCACAGCTGCACTATGGTGATCAAACAGCATCTGATTTGCGATCGCAAATGGTGCAAGCATTTGACTTAATCAACACCCATGAAGAAAAAATTTGCGATCGCTTACTCAATTATCTCAACAACAAGCCTCTAGTGCGAGTAATTGGTCAGTCACAAGCTAACCATCAGTCTCGTGTTCCTACTATATCTTTTGTGGTAGATGGACTTCATAGCTCGATTATCCCTCTCAAAGTTGACCCACATTACATCGGAATTCGCTACGGAGATTTTTATGCTAAACGACTAATTGAATATTTGGGGTTAGCCTCCCAAGGGGGAGTTGTGCGGGTGAGTATGGTACATTACAACACACTCTTTGAAGTAGACCAGCTAATTGCCGCTTTTGAACAAATATTTTAACAAGAATACGTGACATACTCCTACACTGACTCTAAGAGTACAGTGTAGGCTTCCAAGACAATCCGGCTATTGCTTAGGAGACTCTTGGCTTTAAGAACGGGATGCCCCGCCGCTCTGTTTTT
>NZ_JACJRJ010000019.1 GCF_014697195.1 Cylindrospermum sp. FACHB-282
GGTCATTGGTGAGCCAGTGCGCAGAACCGTCTTGTTTCCACGCCACGTGCTTTAAGCCGGGGAACCCGTCCAACGCAGTGGCTCCCCATGAGCAACTGGCGAACCCGAAGGGTTATTGGTCATTGGTCATAGAAGCTAATTACCTCTTCCCCAGTTTCCAATCCCTTTTTGAAGTTTGGAACAAGTCAGAATTTTCCTTCATGAAGACTTAGTGTAAATGCCATATCTTTAGTGGCAGTGTTTTACACCATAGAGGTTGGTTTTGCTATCTTTAGCAAGATGGGATTAAATTACTGATTTTCACGGTTGCAAGACTACGTCAATTTTTTTGATTAATGGTTAAGAGTAATTACGGTTTGTTATGTCTTCACATGAGGTAACTATGGCTCAATTTCCAGAAACCGCCCAAACTAGCACTCTGCCCCTACCCCCTGGCATCTCTTCCAGAGGCATTGCGGCAACTGAGTTGCGTCCTTGGGGTTCTTTTACAGTTTTGGAAGAAGGGCGCGGATACAAAATTAAGCGCATCGAAGTTAAGCCTGGACATCGCCTCAGTCTACAAATGCACCATCATCGCAGCGAACACTGGATTGTTGTATCTGGTACAGCTAGGGTAGTTTGTGGCCCACGAGAAGAGTTGTTGAGCAATAATCAGTCAACTTATGTACCCCAGTGCACAGCCCATCGTTTAGAAAATCCTGGGGTAATACCTTTAGTGTTAATTGAAGTGCAAAATGGCGAATACTTGGGAGAAGATGATATCATTCGCTACCAAGATGACTACGCCCGTACAGAAAAGTAAAACCAAAAAAGCGCTTCTAAACCTTTAAGGGTGATCAACTGATTTTTTCTGCAAGCCGTCTTTGTTAACTACTGCACGCCACGAATCCCCACCTGGTAAAGGTGGGGGTTTCATTAAAGTTATCCTTTCATTGGCGGTTCCTGATCCAAAATCTATTCGTTAGATGGGTAAAATCGGTGCGCAGCGCGACATCACCCAAGATATTCGGTGAAAACGAGATTATAGAAGCCGCCAACAAGGGTTGGAACCGCCAATTTTGTCCAGGTTTTTCCCAAGGACGAAAGTCTAGCAGTGTTATACTAGAGATGGCATTCCCTCTCATGGATGCATAATAAGTAGCCAGTATAGCGAATGCTGATGGCAGATAGATAGCTAAAAATATAGAGTCTCTACCAAAAAAAATAAAATTTATCGGGCATTAGCCGATAACAAAATTGTTTATGAGGGTTTTCAGCTAGGGCTGAAAATGGTTTAAGAGTATCAACCCCTCTGTAACATCAATCTGGGGTGTCGAGCAGTTATCCATCATAAATCTACAAATATCTAGTTTTACTTGCTGGCTTTCAAGTACAATTGCTGAAGATAAAGCAGCCGTAAAATCGGATGGTGAGTTCTTGATCTAAAATTTATCCCCAAAAAGCTTCTGGTTAATTTATGGTGGAAACTATCCCAAAGTAATTCCTAATTTTATTGAGGGAATAGAGGAGCCAGCAACCTGCGGTGGTTCCCACCCTTGAGGCGACTGGCGTGGACTGCCGTTTATCCTTGTAGTGGTGTTAATCCATTACAAACATTAAAGTTCAGATTTATCTAGATTTTAATGAGTGGTTTTCAATTGCTAAAAGAATTCCATGATTCATTTGAGTCAAGCAGCCGTAAGTGAGATCGGGCGATTAAAGTCCAAGCAACAGCCAAACGTCTTATTTCGATTGACAGTAGAAATCGGTGGCTGTTCTGGGTGGTTTTATGATATGTCCTTTGATGATGCAGTAAAAGTTGGGGATCAGGTGTTTGAACTCCAGGGAATTCAAGTAGTCATAGATGGCGAAAGCCTAAATTACATCAACGGTTTAACAGTGGATTATTCAGAAGATTTGATGGGCGGTGGGTTTCGTTTCCACAACCCAATAGCGATCGCCACCTGTGGCTGTGGCAATTCCTTCAACATTAGTCAGCAAAGGCAGGTTTAAACCATCAACGTTATGGGAATACAGAATATCTCTTTCAAACCCGCCCCTTGAGTCAGTGGTCAGTAGCCAAAAAAGCTGACAATTAATGATTGACATAAAGCCATAAAAAACGATATAATCAGGATTTGTTAAAACTTAGACCATAAGCAGCTTTACGCGCTGTAACTCATGCCAACAATACAGCAGCTAATACGTAATGAGCGCGAAAAAGCGCGTCAGAAAACAAAGTCCCCGGCTCTGAAACAATGCCCTCAACGCCGAGGTGTTTGTACCAGAGTATACACGACTACACCTAAAAAGCCTAACTCAGCTCTCCGCAAAGTAGCAAGGGTAAGACTGACCTCTGGATTTGAAGTCACAGCTTACATTCCAGGCATTGGTCACAACTTGCAAGAGCACTCTGTTGTGATGATCCGTGGTGGTCGGGTGAAGGACTTACCAGGGGTAAGATACCACATTATCCGTGGCACATTAGATACAGCCGGAGTCAAAGACCGCAAGCAAGGTCGTTCCAAGTATGGAACCAAGCGCCCGAAAGCAGCGAAAAAATAGGACAGTTGATTAATCGCATCAAACACGATTAATCGTCTCTCCTAAAAGCGCCGAATTAAAAAAAAACAAGCGGCGCTTACTTTTTCTAGCAACTAAGCAACACACTACACTCTTGCTTTTCAAGTGTAGCAATGTTTAAGCAGAGTCCGGTAAGGGACAGCAGCACTTTAATCTAGATATTAAGGTTTACGATGTTGCTGCCTTGTGTGTCTGGTATTAGGTAGCAAGTAAATTAGGAAGTGCCTCGCTGTAACTGTAGAGCAAAAATTGAGGAACTCTGAGGGGCGGCTACCACCGCTTTTAGTTTCCAGTGTCTGATAGCATATAATTTCGTTGCCAAATCCGAATTAAGGGTGAAGTATGTCTCGTCGTGGTGTTATTCAAAGGCGCCCAGTTCCGTCTGATTCAGTTTATAACAGTCGCCTTGTGAGCATGATTATCAGGCGGATCATGCGTCATGGCAAGAAATCACTTGCCGCCCGGATTGTTTATGATGCCTTGAAAACTATTGAGGAACGCACTGGTAGCGGTGCCTTGGAAACCTTTGAAAGAGCAGTGCGAAATGCAACGCCTTTAGTAGAAGTGAAAGCTCGCCGAGTCGGCGGAGCAACATACCAAGTACCAATGGAAGTGCGTTCAGAACGGGGTACTACCCTAGCACTGCGTTGGCTGGTGCAATATTCCAGAGCTAGACCAGGCCGCACAATGGCAAGCAAATTGGCGAATGAGTTAATGGATGCTGCCAACGAAACTGGAAGTGCGATTCGCAAGCGGGAAGAAACGCACCGGATGGCGGAAGCCAACAAAGCATTTGCGCACTATCGTTACTAAGTAAAGAAACGATATATCGCTGAATCAAACGCGGTATATCGTAGATTTTCCAAAAAGACGGTTTTCCGTAAAAGTATAGAATCTTAACAAAGAGTAATATACAAGATATCATGAGGCAAAAACTATAGGAGGCAGCTGTGGCACGTACGATCCCGCTAGAGAAAGTACGCAATATCGGTATTGCGGCGCATATAGATGCGGGCAAAACAACGACAACAGAGAGAATATTATTTTACTCTGGGATAATTCATAAAATTGGCGAAGTTCATGAAGGAACTGCCGTCACAGACTGGATGGAACAGGAGCGGGAGCGGGGAATTACCATAACTGCCGCTGCCATTAGTACCAGCTGGAAAGATCATCAAATTAACATTATCGATACCCCAGGTCACGTTGACTTCACAATTGAAGTTGAACGTTCCATGCGCGTGTTGGATGGTGTAATCGCCGTATTTTGTTCTGTGGGTGGGGTTCAGCCGCAGTCCGAGACAGTGTGGCGGCAAGCAGACCGCTATAAAGTACCTCGGATAGCCTTCATCAACAAGATGGATCGCACAGGAGCGAACTTCTATCGGGTTCACGAGCAGATGCGCGATCGCCTGCGGGCTAATGCCATTGCCATTCAACTGCCAATTGGTAGTGAAAATGACTTCTTAGGGATTATTGACTTGGTGCGGATGTGTGCATACATTTACAACAACGACCAAGGTACTGATATCCAGGAAACAGAAATCCCGCCAGAATTGCTAGAACAAGCAACTGAATACCGCACCAAGCTGGTAGAAGCAGTATCAGAAACAGATGATGCTCTGATGACTAAGTACTTCGAGGGTGAAGAACTTACAGAAGCGGAAATCCGTCTTGCCCTGCGTAAAGGCACAACTGCGGGTACGATTGTGCCAGTATTATGCGGTTCAGCATTCAAAAACAAAGGCGTGCAGTTGATGCTGGATGCAGTTGTAGATTATCTACCAGCACCAACTGAAGTGCCGCCAATTCAAGGTCTTCTGCCGAATGGCGAAACTGTTGAACGGCGGGCAGATGACAACGAACCTTTATCAGCTCTAGCGTTCAAGATTATGGCTGATCCTTACGGTCGCCTCACCTTCGTTCGCGTTTATTCTGGTGTCCTGAAAAAGGGTAGCTACGTCCTCAATGCCTCCAAGGACAAAAAAGAACGGATTTCCCGTTTAGTTCTAATGAAGGCAGATGACCGACAAGATGTGGATGAACTGCGGGCGGGTGACTTGGGAGCAGCCTTGGGATTGAAAGACACCTTAACCGGTGACACATTGTGTGATGAAGGATCGCCAGTAATTCTGGAATCCCTATTCATTCCTGAGCCTGTAATCTCGGTAGCGGTTGAACCCAAAACCAAAAATGATATGGACAAGCTGTCCAAGGCTCTGCAATCCCTCTCAGAAGAAGACCCCACCTTCCGCGTTCGCGTCGATCCGGAAACCAACCAAACCGTGATTGCAGGCATGGGTGAACTGCACCTAGAAATTCTTGTAGACCGGATGTTACGCGAATTTAAAGTGGAAGCGAATGTCGGTGCGCCGCAAGTAGCTTACCGCGAAACAATTCGCAAAGCCGTAAACAAAGTGGAAGGTAAATTCATCCGCCAAAGCGGTGGTAAGGGTCAATACGGTCACGTTGTCATCAATTTGGAGCCAGGAGAACCAGGCACAGGTTTTGAATTCGTTTCCAAGATTGTTGGTGGTACCGTACCCAAAGAGTACGTTGGCCCGGCAGAACAAGGAATGAAAGAATGTTGTGAATCCGGTGTTGTCGCTGGATATCCACTCATTGATGTCAAAGCTACTTTGGTGGATGGTTCTTACCACGATGTAGACTCTTCAGAAATGGCTTTCAAAATTGCTGGCTCAATGGCAATGAAAGAGGCGGTAGCGAAAGCTTCTCCCGTACTGTTAGAGCCTATGATGAAAGTTGAGGTGGAAGTTCCCGAAGACTTTATCGGGAACGTAATTGGCGACCTCATCGCCCGGCGAGGGCAGATTGAAAGCCAAAGTACTGAACAGGGACTCGCTAAGGTGACATCCAAAGTTCCACTGGCGACCATGTTTGGCTACGCCACTGATATCCGGTCTAAGACCCAAGGTCGGGGTATCTTCACAATGGAGTTCAGCCACTACGAAGAGGTGCCTCGCAGCGTGGCTGAAACTATCATTGCAAAAAGCAAAGGGAACGCTTAATTAGAATAAGGAAATGAGCATTCATGGCACGCGCAAAGTTTGAAAGAAATAAACCCCACATAAATATCGGTACTGTTGGCCACGTTGACCACGGGAAAACTACCTTAACAGCAGCTATTACCATGACCTTGGCGGCTAATGGTCAGGCTATTGCTAAAGGCTACGACCAAATCGATAACGCGCCAGAAGAAAAGGCACGGGGTATTACGATCAATACCGCTCACGTTGAGTATGAAACCGGAAATCGGCACTATGCTCACGTAGACTGCCCCGGACACGCTGACTATGTGAAGAACATGATCACCGGTGCGGCGCAAATGGATGGCGGCATCCTGGTAGTGGCTGCTACCGATGGCCCTATGCCCCAAACCCGTGAACACATCCTGTTGGCAAAACAGGTCGGTGTTCCTAGTCTGGTTGTCTTTTTGAACAAAGAAGACTTGATGGATGATCCAGAACTCCTGGAACTAGTGGAACTAGAATTGAGAGAATTGCTCTCTAGCTATGATTTCCCCGGTGATGATATCCCAATTATTAAAGGATCTGGTCTGCAAGCTCTCGAAGCAATGACCAAGAATCCCAAGACCCAACGGGGCGAAAATCCCTGGGTAGACAAAATCTACGAACTAATGGATGCTGTAGATTCCTACATCCCCACCCCTGAACGGGATGTAGATAAGCCCTTCCTGATGGCTGTAGAGGACGTGTTCTCTATTACAGGTCGTGGTACTGTTGCCACTGGTCGGATTGAACGGGGTATAGTCAAAGTCGGCGATAACGTCGAACTAGTTGGTATTCGAGATACTCGCGCCACTACCGTAACTGGGATCGAGATGTTCAAGAAGAGTCTTGATCAAGGTATGGCTGGGGATAATGCCGGTGTACTTCTGCGCGGTATCCAAAAGGCTGATATTGAACGTGGTATGGTAATCGCCAAACCCGGTTCAATTAAACCTCACAATCAATTTGAAGGTGAAGTATACGTTCTGACAGAAAAAGAAGGTGGTCGCAAGACTCCATTTTTCTCTGGCTATCGTCCCCAGTTCTACGTACGGACAACTGATGTAACTGGTACGATCACAGCTTTCACCTCTGATGATGGCAGTGAAGCGGAAATGGTAATGCCAGGCGATCGCATCAAAATGACAGTTGAATTGATCAACGCGATCGCTATTGAGCAAGGTATGCGCTTCGCTATTCGTGAAGGTGGTCGCACCATTGGTGCTGGTGTCGTCTCCAAAATCCTCAAATAGCACATTTTTGCTCTCATAACAAAGGAGCAGAGATGGTATCATGCCTCTCTGCTCCTTTCGCTTCCCTCAAACCATTTTAGATTTTGGATGCAAGGATTTTAGATTGAATCTAAAATCCAAAATCTAAAATCTAAAATATCTAGAACCTGGACAATTAAAGAAGATGGCAACTCTACAGCAGCAGAAAATTAGAATTCGCTTACAAGCTTTTGACCGGCGCTTATTAGATACATCTTGCGAGAAGATTGTAGACACAGCTAACCGCACTAATGCTACAGCAATAGGACCCATACCTTTACCAACAAAACGGCGGATCTACTGCGTGCTGCGATCGCCTCACGTAGATAAAGACTCACGGGAACACTTTGAAACTCGCACCCATCGCCGGATTATTGACATTTACCAGCCTTCTTCTAAAACTATTGATGCTCTGATGAAACTGGATCTACCGTCGGGTGTGGATATTGAAGTCAAGCTGTAATGAGTTAGTTGTCAGTTGTCAGTAGTTAAGAAAAAACAACTGTCCATTGATATTAGTATGAATATTTACCTAGCCCTGAAGAAATTTACCTCAGGGCTTTTTATTAGCTATGAAACAGATGATAGAATGTAAATAAAGTACGGGAAAAGCAAAGAAAAATTAATTTTAAAAATTAAATTTATACCAAGGTAACAATGACATCCTCATCTAAAATTGCTGTTCGCGAACTACCTCTGTTCCCGTTACCCGAAGTGGTTCTGTTTCCCTCCAGGCCATTACCCCTGCACATCTTTGAATTTCGCTACCGAATCATGATGAATACGATTTTAGAGAGCGATCGCAGGTTTGGGGTTTTGATGGTCGATCCAGTCAAAGGCACAATTGCAAACGTTGGCTGTTGTGCAGAAATTATTCATTGTCAGCGGCTGCCAGATGATCGGATGAAGATGTTGACCTTGGGACAACAAAGGTTTCGTGTCTTAGAGTATGTCCGCGAAAAACCGTACCGTGTAGGTTTAGTTGAGTGGATTGAAGATCAGCCACCGACTAAGGATTTGCGACCTTTGGCCAATGAGGTAGAGCAACTGCTGCGAGATGTCGTGCGTCTCTCAGCCAAGTTAACTGAACAAAATATCGAACTGCCAGAAGATTTACCAGATTTGCCAACAGAGCTATCTTATTGGGTGGCAAGTAACCTCTATGGTGTCGCTGCAGAGCAGCAGGCATTACTAGAAATACAGGATACATCGGCTCGTCTGGGACGGGAAGCAGAAATTTTGACTTCTACTCGTAATCATTTAGCAGCTCGTGCTGTTCTCAAAGACACATTTAATCAAAGTTAATGAGTCAGCCTCCTAGGGGGAAATTCAAAATTCAAAATTATCAAATCAATCAATTCAACTGGCTCTGTATCCTTTGATTTTTTTGAATTTTGTGCCTCTTGCTCTAGGTGCTACGAAGACAACCTAGGTGCGGTCGGGCTTCATTAAAGTTATCCTTTCATTGGCGGTTCCTGATCCAAAATCTACTCGTCAGATGGGTAAACTCGGTGCTTTTTGGCGGCTTCACCCAAGATATTGTGTGAAAACGAGATTGTCAAAGCCGCCTTCGGTGCGTTGGAACCGCCAATGAAAGGACAGGTTTTTCCCAAGGCTCTATGAGATAATTTTGAATTTTGAAGAAGCGTCACTCTTGAGGGCTAACTGGCAAGACATTATAGCTGCCAAATATTTTTAACACTTCTGTGTAAGCCTCTAACTCTGGCAAAGCAGATTGCATTTGTGGTGCGGTAAGGTCTGCTTCCGCGTCAATAAAAAACAAGTATTCTCCTAGGGAGCGCTTCGTCGGACGAGACTCAATCCGACTGAGGTTAATACCTAGTTGAGCGAATACTTGCAAGATTTGGAGCAATGCACCAGGTACATTGGCAGGAACACTTAAAGCCAAGGAGGTGTGGCTGGTACTTGTGGAAGAAATATAGTGAGCAGCCTGTGCTTGATGTTGATTTTGGCTGATCACCCAAAACCGGGTCGAGTTTTCTGGATAGTCGTTAATACCACTCGCTAATATGGGTAAGCTGTAAAGTTGAGCTGCTCTGCTAGATGAAATTGCCGCCGTTGTTACCTCTTGCTCTAGCCCCTGTAATGCTTCAGTTGTAGAGTTGCGGGGAATTAACTGCACAGTTGGGAGAAACTGCTCCAACCATCCCTGACATTGTGCCAAAGCTTGGGGATGAGAATAAACAGTTTCAATTCGATCTAAACTAGCCGCGCAGGAAATTAAGGTATGGACGATTGGCATGACTAAAGCCAACTGAATTTGCAAACTGTCCAACTGCCATAGCGCATCCATTGTCATGCTCACACTTCCTTCAATGGAGTTTTCCATTGGCACAACTGCTAACTGGGCTTGATCAACAGCAACGGCTTGCAGTGACTGGGCAATGGTGGGATAGGGGCATAAGATAGCTTCTACTCCCTGAGTTTTGTTCAGCCAGTTGACGTAGAAAAAAGCTGCTTGTTCTGTGTAAGTACCTGGAGGGCCTAAATGTGCAATTGATAGAGTCATGCTTTGTGCCTTTAGTTATGAGTTTAATTGATACTCTATCAATCCAATTTATTAAAAAATATTAAAATTATAGAACAGATTATTTAATTCACTCATGGCTATCCGGTTTATTGCCTCCCAATCGGTCGAAATCGCTGTCCCAAAGCAGCCTATTCCCATTCAGCACTACTTGCGTCAGCCTCAACGGCTGGTAAATGCAATGGTTGACAACAGCCGGATTCAGCAACTTTCTTCAGAAGTATTTCGCTTGAAAATGCGTCCTCTAGCTTTTATGTCATTGAGTATTCAACCAACTGTAGACATGAGAGTTTGGGCAGATGCCAATGGAATGATTTATTTACGCTCGGTGGGTTGTGAAATCCTTGGTTTCGAGTATATTAACCAACGCTTTGCTCTGAATTTAAAAGGTTATTTATCTCCCTACCACCTAAGTACTGGCACTCGCCTACAAGGAAGAGCCGATTTAGAAGTGCAAGTGGATCTGCCAGTGCCATTTTCCCTCACTCCCAAGCCAATTTTAGAAGCCACTGGCAATGGTTTGCTCAAGAGCGTGCTATTGACGGTTAAGCAAAGATTGCTACATCAACTTTTATTGGATTATCGTCACTGGGTAATATCACAAACCAAGGAAATAGGGCTTGACGATGACGGTGCTGAATTGCCAATCCTGAATTTAGAGTAATTTTTTACTCACTCAGTATTCAATACTCAACACTCAGCACTCAGCAACGCCAGTTGCTACAACTTATTAAAGAGCAAGGCACTGCTTCCTCAGCATACTCATTTGGCAAGGACGAAAAGACTTGCGATGTAGGGGTGAGGGGCCGTACTGTTGCAGAGCCAGCAAATGTTGCTGGCTGCCGTAACCTTTATTACGTTCCAAGTTGTACATGGGGTACTTTGATGCCAGACGCATCACCAGATCGTCACGCCAAACTTTAGCGACAATGCTGGCAGAGGCAATATTAAGCGATCGCTCGTCTCCTTTGACTATTGTTTGTTGCGGCACTAGCAAATCTTTGACTGACTGATTGCCATCAACGAGGCAGAGTACAGGCTGTACCTTCAGCTTCTGCACAGCCCGCTTCATTGCTAACAGCGTTGCCTGCAAAATATTCATTTGGTCAATTTCCGCAGTGGTCGCAAAACCGATTTTCCAGTCTATAGCCAGCACACCAATTTGCTGTGCTAGCTGAGTCCGACGAGATATAGACAACTTTTTACTGTCTTTAATTCCAGATGCTATGAGTTCTGGCCAAGTATGCTTTGGTAGTATCACTGCCGCGGCAACTACAGGGCCAAATAAAGCACCTCGCCCCACTTCATCTACACCGACAACCAGCCCCTGAATATCTAAAAAAGTGGACAACTCCAACCAAGGCGCCTCCCCCGGAGATGCTGATAAACAAACAGCAGTGGCAGTTGGCTCTGTCTTTAACATAAAGTTCAGTTAACTTTCTTCACCGTTGGCGGTGTCTGCATCCAATGCTGAAGAACGACGACGACGGCGACGGCTGGCAGTGGAGGCACTATTGGCTTCACTTTCATCTGCTAGGGTCACAAACTCTAATGGCTCAATTACAGGTTGGGGGAAGGGTTTTTCTTCTATCTCAACTTGTTGTGCAGGTATCTTGACTGGGGCGACTTCAGCGATCGCTTTTTCTATGACAATTGGTTCTGGCGTCGATTCAGTTGGTGTAGTCGGCAGATGTCCAGGTTGAACAATGTTAATAATTACAGATTTGGGATTTTTCACCTCCCGCTCTAATTTCACTAAGGGAGAAATTCCCATCAAAGCGAAAACATCTTGTTCCTGTAGGCTCATTTCTACCGTCCTAATCTCCGGTGGTTCTACCACAGGTTTAACGGGTTCTGCTTTGGTAATTTTCGTGCGCTCTGCTCTTTCAGTCCAACCGGGTTTGCCAAGGTTAGGGGCGGGTATTTCTGGTGTTGTTACTAGTTCTGCTTCGGTATCCAGGTCTAAGTCTGGCTCGTTGACAAAAGCTAGTGGATTGGCAACTACTCTAGTAGGCTCATCTTTCACACTTGCGCCATTGATACCAATTCGACTCCGGCGAGTCCGGGTACGACGCTTGTTGTTATCACCTAGTTCTTGATAGCTGGGATGATTGATTAGATTCAGGGCAGCTGAATCTGAGTCACCATCATAAGCTTCCCCAAATCCATCATAGGTTTCTCGTGATTCTGTGACGCGGGCAGATGACAGACGTGGTTCTCTATGAGGCAAGGATACAAAACGCTCGCTGTTTTCTGCTGCTGGTGTTGGCAATCGGTTTTCGTGTTCTCCAGGTAACCGTACTGTATGCCCTAAACCGCCACAGGTGGGGCAAGTTTCACCAAACAATTCGTAAATGTTTTGTCCTTGACGCTTGCGGGTCAGTTCTACCAAACCTAGCTCAGTGAGTTGGGCAATCTGAGGACGGGCTTTGTCTGCTTTGAGTGCTTTGTTAAAGTGTTCTAGAACTTGCAGTTGGTCACGCCGTGATTCCATATCAATAAAATCAACGACGATTACGCCGGCAATATTCCGCAGACGCAGCTGACGCGCAATTTCAGTAGCCGCTTCGCAGTTCGTCCACAGTACGGTTTCTCTGGCTGTTGCCGATCGCGTAAAAGAACCAGAGTTGACATCGATTACCGTTAATGCCTCAGTTGGCTCGATGATAATGTAACCACCAGAAGGTAGGTCTACTCTGGGTTTAAGGGCTTCGCGAATGGCGGCATTGATGCGGAAGTATTCTAAAATGGGAGAGCGATCGCGATGATGGTCAATCAACAATCCCTGCGGTGTTTGACCCCCACTCCAGTTCTGCAAATACTGCTTCACCCGCTTCAAACCAGTACTGGAATCGACTACAATCCGATTCACATCCGCACCGTACATATCTCGCAACACGCGCTGGATAAAGTCATCATCCCGGTTGAGTAATGCTGGCGCACGGGTGGAATGTGCTTCCTGCTGAATAGCTTCCCATTGCTTTTGCAGGGCTTCTAAGTCTTCAATAATCGCTTCCTCTGGCTTGCCTTCGGCTTCTGTGCGTACCAGCAAACCCATTCCCGCAGGTTTGATCAAAATTGCTAGGGCCCGCAAGCGGTTGCGCTCGCTTTCACTCTTAATCCGCCGGGATAAATTTACACCTCTACCATAGGGCATCAGCACGACATAGCGTCCGGGTAAAGTTATATTACCCGTAAGCCTCGGGCCTTTTGTTCCCGTTGGCTCTTTCATGACTTGCACCAACACTTTTTGCTGTGGTGCTAACAGTTCTGTAATCGCTGCTGCGGTGCGTTTGAGCTTCAATGGGCCCAAATCAGTTACATGAATAAAGCCGTTGCGCTCTGGGTCGCCGATATTGACAAAAGCCGCGTCTATCCCAGGTAATACATTTTCTACTACTCCTAAGTAAATATCACCAATTTGGTGATGACCCGTGGCGACAACGAGTTCTTGTATTTGATCTTCAGAAAAGACGGCAGCAATTTGATGCTGCTCCGCGATGATAATTTGTTTTGGCATTCAATTTCCTCAAAAATTGGCAGCACCAACGGGGATTAGGAGACCTACTGTAGATGCCTCTCGCCCCTACAGTAGCCACTAAAAGGCGCTACTGGTAATAAACTTTGCGAATCAGAAGCTCTCAATCAAAGTTATGGAGCCATTAACACTGGGAAGGGCGTTTACACGCCTGATTATTCCAGAAGGGCTGCAATGCATATTGTTTAAGTAGTGAAATCAACCATCCGTGGTCGATTTTTGGTGCAATACCTTCACCAAAGGAATTCCTAAGTTGAAAGTCCTCAGGTGCCAGTGGCGTGGTGAAGTAGTCTGATCTTGGGGAGCCACGGCGTTGATGAGGCAGTCCGCAGAATAGGGGGTTTTCCACGGGAGTTGCTACGACTAAATGGAGGAAGAGCACCGCACTCCCTCGATTTGAGCAATCGAGTGTTCCTGGGTGAGCATTTGACTCAGGACACTTGATTTGAAAGCAATCGACTGGAGTCGTTAAGAAAAAGAAACTACTTCTGTTCTCCATTCCCCAGATTCATCCTGATGGTTAAACTCAGCACTCAGTAACATCAATTGCTACTCTTTGCCAAGCCACCCTCCGGAGGATACTGCTTTACTCTCTCAACCAGAGCAACGCACTGGCTCCTCAGCACTACTGTGGATTAGGCATTCAGCAGTTGTTTTAAAAATCATAGAGTTAGAGAAGCTGACGGAGCCTGTTGTTAGTGCCTGATTCACAAGGTAGCTATAGAGAGAGTGTGTTCTTTAATCTGCCTCAGTTTATCTGGGATAAAATCCTAGAAGTTGCACTCTTATATCTTTGCTTTCGCCCCCTGAGTACCAGGGTAGTGAACCAGGTCATTCAATGCAGCGCCAGAAAATTTCTCTTCATCCCATTCTAACGCAACCTTGCTAAAAATCAATTCCCATGATGTGCTACATCAGGACAACTACTAGCAAGTTGCCCTTCAGGGATTATATCCCTAAAACTAGTTGATTGCGGTGGATGTGCAGGAGATGAAATTCTACATCAGCCACTACTTCTAGCATAGACAGGATTTGTTCTGGACGCAACAGCGAACCGTCGTGGCGACAGCTACCCAAATAACGCAAGACAGATGTAGAGTCTGCTTCGCTAATTTGGGTTTCTACCAATTCCAACTCAAATAAGCGATCGCGCAGATTTATTAACTGGCTCTTGCCTGACTTAGTTGTATGCTCCCACCAGATTTCGTCTTTGGCAATAATGGTATCAATCCAGGAGTGCCATTGTGTCGATGTCGCCTGCCCTTCTGTAGCTACAGTGAGCAAATACTCCGCCGCTGCCATCAGTTGACTAGCTGCTGGAGACTTTAAATCTATCTCTACCACATCATATATAGGTATGTCTGTGGGCAGTTCGCGAGCCAGTTTTTCCCGAAAACTATCCACCGATACTGGCGCAGTTAATTCAAAATCCACGATTTCACCGCTGCTTGAAAGACCCAGGGACAAGGCACTGGCTAGAATGATCCGCGGACTCGGATGAAACCCACCGGTGAAAGCCACAGGTATTCCTGCGCGCCGCATTACTCGGTCAAACAGGCGCATCAAATCTAGGTGACTCACCAAAGTCATATCGCCCTGCTTACCAAACCAGACGCGCAGTCGTTGTGCCTTGGTTGTGTTGGGGACAAATTGGCCAGCGAATTCTGGAATAGCTGGCGGCTCAATTACAACATTGTGGCCAAAATCAGTGCCACAGACGCCACAATGGGAACAACCTTCAAAAGAGCAGTCTGGGACAATTGCGGCTTCTAGGGCGCGTTGCAAGTCTTGCTGGAGCCATTTTTTATCAATCCCTGTATCGATATGATCCCAAGGTAGGGGAGCGTCCAGTAACTGCTGAGTGGTTTCTTGGGTATTTTGCCCATCATTGCTACTCTGCTGCTCTTGTGCATAAAACAGATTCCATTCGCCGTTTTCTACTAGGCGATATTTCCAGTCTAAACCAGCTTCGGAGATCGCACTTTCCCAAGCTCCAAAAGCCTGATCTATATTCTCATACCAGGAATCCATGCCTGCGCCCAATTCCCAAGCACGGCGGACTACTTTGCCCAATGAGCGATCGCCCCGGCCAATAAAGTCCTCCATTGCCGAAATGCGGACATCAGTAAAATTAATCTTCACTCCCCTACTCCGGCGGAATTCTAGCCGCAGTAGCCGTTGCTTGCGCTTAAATTCAGATGTAGAAACAGAGTGCCATTGAAAGGGTGTATGGGGCTTGGGCGTAAAGTTAGAAATCGTCAAGTTAAAGTTGAGCGGCTTTCTCCCTTTTCCCCGGCATTCTCGCTGCAACCAGCTGACCGTTTCTGCAATGCCCAAAACATCGGCATCTGTCTCACCCGGCAAACCAATCATGAAATACAACTTGATTTTATCCCAGCCCTGCTCCCAAGCCGTTTTCACACCCCGCAGCAATTCTTCATTCGTCAAACCCTTATTTACAATGTCCCGCATCCGCTGAGTGCCAGCTTCCGGGGCAAAAGTCAGCCCACCTTGCCGCGTACCACCAAGGATGTTGGCAATATTCTCATCAAATCTATCTACTCGTTGGCTGGGTAAAGTCAGGGAAATATTTTCATTTTTTAATCGATTTTTGATTTCCATCCCCACCGCTGGTAGGGACAAATAATCGGAACAACTCAGAGATAACAGGGAAAACTCATTGTAACCTGTCGCCCGCATTCCCTCCTCAATTGCTTTTACCACCTTGTCTGGTTCTACATCCCGTGCTGGTCGGGTTAGCATTCCTGGTTGGCAGAAGCGACAACCGCGAGTACAGCCGCGCCGAATTTCCATTGTCAGGCGGTCATGGACGGTTTCCACGTAGGGCACTAGCCCAATGGAATATGCGGGAATCGGCGTCGCCACCCGTCTGAGCACTCTTAGTGGTACATCTGGCCGCTGAGGCTCAACTGCACCGCCCGCTTTCATTTCATAAAATTGGGGGACATAGACGCCTGGTATCTGTGCCAAATCTAGTAATAATTCTTCTCGACTCAATCCCGTTTGCTTACCGAACGCCAACACCAAGCCAATTTCTGGTAAGAGTTCCTCCCCATCTCCTAGGGCGAAAAAGTCAAAGAAGTCAGCGTAAGGTTCAGGATTCGATGTTGCCGTCTGTCCACCAGCAAAAATTAGGGGGTAATTCCCCGCTAACCTTTCTTGCCATGTCAGCGGAATCCCAGCTAAATCCAACATTTCTAGGATGTTGGTTGCTCCCAGTTCATAACTGAGGCTAAAGCCTAAAATGTCAAATTCTGTCAGAGGGCGCTTGGACTCTACTGCAAACAAGGGTGTATTGGTGGCACGGAGTTTGGCCGCCAAGTCTGATCCTGGTAGATAAGCGCGATCGCACAACTGGCGCGGTTGGGCATTCAAGATGTTATAGAGAATCACATGCCCTAAATTAGAGGCACCAACTTCATATACTTCTGGGTAGGTTAAGACCCAGCGGATCTCTGCCCTATCCCAAGGCTTATGTACTGCTAATCGCTCGTTACCCAGGTAACGAGCTGGTTTTAAAATATCCGAGGTTATTAATTGTTCAACTGCAACAGTCACTGTGCTATCTTCTAGCTACCTTAAATTACCGCCACTCTCTTTCAACACTAGCATTGATTAAGCTTTTCGACTGAGTTGATCGGGAGCAACTTCCAAATCTGTTACATAAATTAATCTCAACTCAGGCTGACACCCACAACAACTGATCCACTGTATCTAACTGATGAAACAACCTCACCATGAGTATTCCCATTAAAGTTATTAAGCTGGAAGGCTGAAGTTTGTTTGAACATAATCTGTTTTTTCTCATTTTGACCAGATATGTTAGGTTTCTTTGCTGAATCTTTATTGCTTTTACATCTCTGTTTAAAGATTGTCATAAGTACACTATAAAATGTATTTATATATACATTTTTTTTGGTTGAGTTAAAAAACAATCAACATAGACAGCCCTCATGCAGATTAATCATCTTTGAGTAAGATTAGAAACCTTTCTGAATCTATGACTCAAGCAAATTTAATCAAAAGTCGGCTGTAGAAAAAAATCCCTAATTTTTACCTTTCTAGGTAATAGAGTTCAGGGCTAATGAAGAACTATATATCTCAATTTTGTTGTGACCTAGATCACCATAATGCAGGTGTTTGGATCACTTTTTATACCTGGCTTTATCTTGGATAATGAGTAGCAATTACATTTGGTTTATTCCTTATGAGAACACGATACGTAATCCGTCAATTGGTAGAGAAAGCTCTGGACATAAAAAGATTAACGCCAGAAATAGAAAATGAAATCAACTCAGAACTGACGGAATTAGGTTATATATCTGACGTTGACTACGAAGCACTGGAATTGTTAATGGCAGAGATGGATGCTGGCCGAGTTAAGTTGGTTCCTAGCCTGGGATAATCATCGAAATTAATTCAGTATTAAGATAGCTATCAAAGTTTCAAATAGGTAAAAGTTGCCAACAAGGCAACGCGCATTATAAACGCCAAATCAACAGAGCGTGTTTTTCTGTGAGCTTGACTATTTAATTCTCTAGCGTGGCGTAAATTGGGCTAATGAGCATCCACATTTGCATTAGTAATAAATTGTCATGCAGTTTGCTAAACGCTGAGGCAGAATTCCTCCCTATCTGTTTGCTGAAATTAACCGTAAACAGAATCAACTCGTGACCAACCAAGGGAGTTGACATAATTAATATGGCAAGCGGGCAGACTGGTTTTGTTGTTGGTAATGTTATTGGAATTAAAGGCTTAACACAGGTAAAAAGTAATATCGGCAAATCTTCACAATCCCTAATTGCCAATCCTTGGGGAAAAACCTGGACAAAATTGGTAAGCCTTCGCTATTTAGCGGCTTTGAGAATCTTGTTTTCACCCCCTAATCCCTCTTGGGAAGCTTGCCAAAGTTGGTGAATAAACTGATTGAGTTGTTGATTAGCCACTGAGTCAGGTTCAGCTTTTGGGTCTTTTGCCAAAACTTGACTCAATAGGGTAATTACTTCTGTGTCTAGAGCAGGTCGAAATAAATTTACAGGCCAAAACAGGTCAGACGCATCTCGCAGATCAGTGACTAGCGGTGGTTCATGGGTGAAAGCGACCAGCAGCCAAGGACGCACCCAGCATAACTGACGGGAAACTACAACTTGAATAACTTCTGCATAGAGATTCCTGTGGCCATGCTCTAAAGACACAATTTGTCCTGGTTGAAAGTTGAAGCTAATATCCATAATTATGCAGATGGGGCTACCGCCAAGGATAGTATTGCAGCTTTCTTAATTTTAAGAGTGAGCAGCCCCTATCCTGAAGAAAAATTCCTGTAACCCCAATGGTGCCAGCAATCTCCTGTTTATCTGTCTGTGCAATCAAAATTTGGCAGCAAAAATTCCTTCTGTCGTAGAATTTGGATAAAAATGCTATAGAATGAGTGAATAACTGTTAAGCAGATGCTGGACAGAAACCTTGTTGTAGTAAATCAACGATAAAAGAGCAAAGAGCAGTGTCAGTCGAAACCATTGAGAAGCGTTCCACATCCCGCAAGCTCGCGCCTCGGTATCGCGTTTTGCTCCATAACGACGACTACAACCCTATGGAGTATGTAGTTCAAGTGTTAATAACCACTGTGCCGAATCTCACCCAGCCCCAGGCTGTTAGCATTATGATGGAGGCCCATACTAATGGGCTAGCCTTAGTCATTACTTGCGCTCTGGAACATGCTGAGTTTTATTGCGAAACATTAAAAAGTCATGGTTTGATCAGCACTATTGAACCTGATGAATAGTCATTAGTCATTAGTCATTAGTCATTAGTCATTAGCAGAAATATATAGTGGACTAATGATTATTGACTGACGTGCTATGAAAATCAACTTACCTCAACTCGCCCAACGCCCTGCTCCTCTGAGGCTGGGTTGTTTTATTTGCTTGTTATTGCTTTTATGGTTGCCCCTAGCCGCACTAATTTACAGGATAGTGGGTGAGAGAAATGACCATGGCAATTTAGCAAGTATCTTGACAATGCCGATATTGTGTGCAGAGTTTATTTTTCTGGTGAAGTTATGGGGTAAGCAAGTCTATCAGCAACCGCAAATATTCACTGATTATGGTTTAGAGTTTTCACGTCTAAATGGTTTAGATGTGCTGCGGGGTTTAGCTATTGGATTCATTAGTGTTTTGAGTATATTTAGTTTACAGGGTTTATTAGGTTGGTTAATTTGGCAACCACCACAAGTTTTTTTACTCAAAATTATTTTAGAAGGTTTGCTGATTAGTTTAGCAGTGGCCTTTGGTGAGGAATTATTCTTTCGGGGTTGGTTGTTGGATGAATTGCAGCGAGATTACAGTCCGTCCATGGCACAATGGACAAATGCCATTTTATTTGCTGTAGCGCACTTTATTAAACCACTGGAGGCAATTATTCACACATTGCCGCAATTTCCAGCTTTAGTATTGCTAGGCTTAACGCTGGTATGGGGTAAGCGTTGGCGACGGGGACGTTTGGGCTTACCAATTGGTTTACATGGTGGTTTAGTTTGGGGTTATTACATTATTAATGTAGGGGAACTAATGACATATTCTCAACAAGTTCCTGACTGGGTAACTGGTGTGAATAAAAATCCTCTACAAGGTGTGATGGGGGTGCTATTTATGAGTGGATTGGCTTTATGGATGCGGAGGCGGAGTGTTAAAGTTTAAGTATGATTAAACGTTTCATTGTACTTTTACTAGTATTAATACTTTCTTTGTCTGTAGCCTCTCCAGCTTTGGCTAAGGTATGCCGCAATTATGAAGGACAGGAAATTTGCATTCTCAGTATCAAACGTAGTGCCAAGAAATATTGGGAATATAGGGCTGCTGTGAGTGTTGATGAGGTAAAAATACCTGTAGAAGTTTACAACTGTCGGGGTAGGTTCAAGGTGAAAAAAGATGGGAGTATAACTCAATTTACACAGAATAGTCCTGGTGAGATGATTTGTAGTTTTTTTAAGAAATAATCATTTCTATTTCATGTTCCTGTAGGGGGCAATTGGCAATTGCTTATCCAAAAACAATGGCGCGATAAATTTCTGCGATCGCTAATTCTATCCCAACTGACTCTAAGGGAATCGATTGCTCTAAGTTGTTAAAATCACTGAGTAACCAACCTTGGGATTGCTTGCTATAGCCTTCTAGAAAAGGTTCATCCTGTTCGATTAATAAATATTCCCGAAAACTCTTAATCGAGCGATACATCCGAAATTTATTTTCCCGATCATAATCGGCTGTTGAAGGGGATAGTACTTCAATAATTAAGATGGGATTCAAGACTTCATCCGTGCGATTTTCATTCAGTTGCGGTTCACCCTCAAAAACCATCACATCTGGATATAGTCCACGTCGATGCTCAGGAATCCACAGCCGTAAATCGCTGTTAATTGGCTCGAATTGAGTATCGCGTAGCAGAGAGGTAAGATAGGTCAAAGTGTTGCGACCGATGCGGCTGTGGTTAAGCGATCCTCCAGGCATAGGTACTATTTCTCCATCACGATATTCCCTGCGTCCTTCTGCTTTTTCTTCAATTGTGCGATATTCATCCAAACTGTAGCGATGCTCAACGGTAGTAATCATGGGTTATAACCGATTACATTGGCTTGTAGGGCAACAAAACTATTTTGTCACAGATTTAAGCGGGAGATGACATTTGCCCAGGGAGAGGATTTTCAACAATGCAAGGGCGCGTTATCAGTTAAGCGTTTCTTCCTTCTCTTCGAGACGCTTCGCGTAACCGCGTAGCCTGCGCTTTGCGCTTACGCGGTAATGCCGACCGCACCTACGCGAACGTTAAAAAAATTGACTTTGACAAAGAGTTAAGCCTTAACACCAAGCGTAGTTGGCTGGAAGTCGAAAAATTGTTAATTTATCCGAGAGCCAATACAGGGGCACAGCATTGCTGTGCCCCTACGATTAAACTAAATTTTGCCCAATTGAAGAAGTTTTTTATGTTTATTTATTCGGTGTGGCAAAAACACGCCAAATAATAAAGGCTGTAAACCCTAAATAGGCGAATACAGTCAGCCATTCTTGCCAACGATTTGATATATCATTCATCGGTAATAGCAGAAAATAAATAATATTAAACTTCCAATATTGTCCCCACCAAACAAGCCCTATCTAAATTAGCACCTTGCAAATTTGCCCCTTCTAATTCAGCACAGAGTAAATTCGCCCCTGTCAAATTCGCCCCCGCTAAGTTCGTCTTCCGCAAGTCGGCTTCTTCCAAATTAGCTTCACTTAATAAGGCGCCTCGCAAATCAGCGCGACTCAAGTCTGCACCTTTGAGATTTGCCCCTGTTAAATTTGCCCCCCGTAAATCCGCATCTCGAAAGTCAACATCTTGCAAGTTTACACTCATCAAATTGGCACCACTCAAGAAAGCACCTGCCAAAGTTACATCGCTGAGGGTGGCTCCCATTAAGTTAGCACCGCGCAAATTACTACCTCGCAAGTCAGCACTTGTTAAATCGGCTTGCATCAAGTTTGCTCCCATGAGGTTGGCCCGCAAGTCGGTTTCTTGGAGGTTCGCCCCCATTAAGTTTGCGCCCTCTAAATGCCCGCCTTCGAGTTTAGAACCAGAGAAATTAGTACCCACAAGGTTCGCACCGGCTAGATTGATGCGGCTTAAATCTAGTTGAGATAGTTCCTCGTCTTCTAAGTCTGCCCCTGGGAGTTGTTTGAGTTTTCCTAATCTGATGGCTTCAATATTCATTGGGGGTAAGTACCAATTTCTTCACTAATCTTGCTGTGGCTATCCCAGCGGGAATTAAGTAACCAGATACCGCTGCTAACTTTCGGTGTCGTCACGGGTAATTCGAGTCCCTGTTGCAAACCCATAACTAATAAAGTTAGGGTATCTACAAGTTTAGGGTCAAAGCGGGTTGATTGTTGCTGTCTGCACTCTTCTAAAGCTTGAATCAATATCTGTTCCTGACTTTTATCAGTAGATTTGTGCTGATTGACTCGCCGCTGAAAGTCTGCCACTAATGCCAAAATTCTCGACTCTAGAGGAATTTCATCCCCAGCTAAACCTGCTGGTTCTCCTGTACCATCCCACCACTCGGTTTGGTGGGTGATAATTTGGGCAACTGCTCGTAGTCGTGGCATTGTCCGCAATGCTTGGGCCCCTGGTACTAGAGGACAAGTTAAGGGACAACTCAGTACATCTTCTTGATAGCGTGTGGATGTACCGGGAGTGAGAACACTTTCTGCCTGCTGTAGGGGATCTATGCGGTGTAACAAACCGGCTAGGCGCAATCTCTTAGTTTGCCATGCTGGTAAATCTAACAGCTGCCCAATTGTTTCAGAAATTGCGACTACTTCGGCGGAGGCCATGGGGTTTTTAATATCTGCTAGATCCATCAGTTGTGCCATCCGCAAAAATGCCTGGATTTCGTTAGAAACCAGGTTGCGATCTAGGGCTAGTTGGCGCTGCGCTGCGGGGATAGCTAGATTTTCTTGCCCCAATTGGAGGTAATCTACGACGCGGGAGACAACTGCGCTGAGGTTTGCTAGTGGGGCAATGGCGAAACGCCCGCGGTCGGGGAGTGTATTTTTAATTGCTTGTTGATGGGCGGTGAGTTTGTTCGCCAGTTCTGGGTTGTATGCTTGGATGTGGGCGATCGCTAATTCTGCTGTCTCTTGGACTAGTTCTGGCTCAAATGTCCACAAGCCATAGAACTTGCGCTCTAAATCTGATGTCGGTAGCCCAGCGCTGCCATAATCAGCTGCTGATAATTCTTGACAAAGTACCATCGCTGTGTAGCTGGGCGAGAGGATAATCAAATGCCACTCCTGGGCCACTGGATCACCAGAATCTAACGCCACTAAATCTACGTTGGGCAGCAGGCTGGTGGGGTGTTGGCCAAATCCGGCGTCAGGGGCAGCCATGATCGCAATTTCCCGGCTACGCTGGGCGATATCTGCGTATCGATTTGCTTCTTGCAGATACCATTTACCCTGTTGAAAGGCGGTGATCACTAAGGGCTGACCATCGTCGGTTAAGATGTGGTCTTCTAGGGCATGGCATAGAGATACTAGGGTATTTTTGTAGTACACCCCAAAGTGAATCGGCCTGGAGCTATGGCGGTGGGCTGTTTCCAGCTGTTGGATAATTGAACCTTCTAGCATAGGGTTATGTGAGTGCTGAGTTATGAGTGCTAAGTGCTGTTAGCGGTGGTGGGGCGTTTAGCCCGTGCTGAGTTAAGAATAAAAACTAACAATTAACCAGTTACAACTAACAACTTATCACTCAGCACTCACTACTCAGCACTGTAGCTTGTCTTCTATGATATGCCTGCTAGCTGTTTCGCTTTCGGCTCTATTGGTGCAGTAAGTGCTGTTTCTAGTTCGGCACAACCTAATCTTTCTTCTAAGATTTTCATAACTTCGCGTCCGAAGTCATTGGGGTTGCGTCGCCAAGCTTGTAAACAGACTTCCCCGAAAAAGGAGCCAAGAGGTTCGGGGTTCCACAGGAGTTTTCTGGCATTCCACGGCATATGGCTCATGGGATTGTATCCTGGTTTAAGGATACCCTCTTTAAAGGCAAATTCTTCTAAGTGGGTATGAGGTTGCAGCCCAATAAAGAAGATTGCAGGTTCGACTTTATCAGCACCAAAAATATTTTCTAGTTCTCGGTGGTAGGCGATGGTTTGGCGAATAGTTTCGGGGCGTTCGTCAATCACGTTAAAGGAGTAGTTGACGGAAACTAAGTCGTTGAAACCAGCTGCTTTTAAATCGCGACAGTTTTGCAAGACGGTTCGCAGGTTATACCCCATCCGCATTTTCCGCACAAGTTCTTGAGAACCGCTGGTAATACCGATTTCAAAGTAGTTCATCCCGGTTTTCGCCATCAAGTCACACAATTCTGGTGTCAGGTTGTCGGCTCTGATGTATGCTGCCCAGTGGATGTCTGTCATGCCAGAATCAATGATTTTTTGTAAGAGTTCTACAGCATCATCGATAAATTTCCGGGCGGGGATAAATTGGGCATCGGTAAACCAGAAATTGCGAACGCCGCGATCGTATAATTGGCGCATCTCGGCAACGACTTCATCAGCTGGGTTAATGCGTACCTGTTTACCTTCAACAACGGTGTAGACGCAATAACAGCAGTTGTGGGGACAACCGCGCTTGGTTTGTACGCCGATGTAAAAGTCTTGTTCTTGCAGGTAATAATTAAATTCCGGCCAGATGGTTTCGATATAGTCGTAGTTACAGGCGGTTTTTTCCAGTGGGGTGGGTTGTTCGTGGATGAGGCGTTCTCGCGGTTGAGTTTCGCCGACTACATAGCAGCGTTCATCCCGAAACTCACTACCATTTAAGACTTTTGTGAGTAGGGTTTCTCCTTCACCTACAGAAATAATTGTCCCTTGAGGCAAGCTTTTACCCAACTGTTCGTAAAACACGCTGACTGCGCCACCACCCACAACTAAGCGAGTGTCAGCATTGTATTTCTGGGCGCGTTTAAGTCCGCGTTTGATTAATCCCAGGTTTTGCCAAAGTTCTCCATAGTAACTTAGGAGTAACTTTAAGCCGCCCAATGCCCCCCTTAATCTGACAAAGGGATTTTTGGCATAAAAGACTTCAAAGGAATTTTGCAGGGGGTTACCACCGCGTCCACCAACTGGGGCATATATTTGAATATCCCGCCAAGAAAAGACTAACAGTGTGGGTTTAAATTCATCGATACAGCTATCTAGGGCGGCAGCGTAATCTAGAGGTGGCACTGTGCCCAAATCAAAAATCCGCTGTTGGATGCTGGGAAATAGCTTGTGGACGTGATCACAAAGATAGACAACCCCAATGGGAAAGATGGGGTTACAGGGAAGGCGAACGTAGAGAATTCGATTTTCCATCATAGGGGGTTTAACTTCCATCTTGCCGTTATTTAAGGAAAACGCGAGAGAAACATCCAGTTTTAAATTGTGTGTTTGTTTTGGTTGCTCTTATCTATCACCATTTTGCTTGACATTTCAGCCGATTATTGATAGACGATAGCAACCGGGAAAAAAGTTAAACTTGCTCTAGGTAAAAGATGCATGGCATCTAGAAAATAAGCTTTATGAAGAAAGTTTTCATATAGCTTTACCATAACATTGAGTTGATTAATTAAGGGATGATTCTCGCCTGTTAGTCCGGGGAGGGATGAAATAGAAAAACTAGTTCCTTTATTTTGGTAAAGCTAAGGGGATCGTCGCCATGTCTATCCTCTTGATGATCTTCCTTTGCGGATTTGTAGCTGAATTGTCAGGAAACAAATATCAAAATAACTATTGATGGTGTATAATTATAGGAAAATTATATACGTACACAAAATTTTCATAATTCAGACATATCTTTAGATAGAAATGATGCAGAAAAGTTTAGTTGGTAGTCGGAGTTACAGCAACTGGGGATCGGCCGATGCTAGTTTGTCTGGTGTAATGTAAAATTGTGGCGTAAAGCTCCTCAGCAGTTATGGCTCAAATATTAGACCCTCTACCACCGGAGCAATCGGGGAAATTTCTCTGCTGCTACGTCAATGCCACGAGCAAAATACAGGTGGCTCGCATCTCGAATATTCCTAACTGGTACTTTGAAAGGGTTGTTTTTCCAGGACAACGCTTAGTTTTTGAAGCACCGAAAGAAGCTCATATGGAGATTCATACGGGTATGATGGCAAGTGCAATTTTATCGGATAATATTCCGTGCGATCGCCTGGCAATCCATGAATCTAGTACTGAAGAGTTTGATAAAGACTCATCAGCAGGAATAGACCCTATAAATACCAACGCTATGGTGTCCTCAATTAATACAAAAACCGGAGAAATCACAAAACCCTTACAAGTTGCTGGATTATCATCTGTTGATTAAAAAACACAATTTTGCTCAATTTGAGGGTTGCTGAATTCAGCAACCTTTTTTGTTGAGGAACGTGGATTAGGCGTTGCTGAAGAAAGAGGATAAATTGAGATTTTTGACCAAGGCTAAAGGTTGATTTAATGTTGCTAGAGAAATGCTGCTATCGTCAGGTATCGAAAAATTTCCTGTGTTTGCCTTGGAGTAGCACTCTACTCAACCCATTTAGAACTCATATAAGCCGTACAATCAATATAGTATGTTCGTGTTTATGCAATGACTAAAAACGTTCTCCTACGGAACAATGTGAGAGTATTTGGACAAGGCACACAGTCCATGCTGTTCGCTCATGGATTTGGCTGTGATCAGAATATGTGGCGTTTCGTAACACCAGCTTTCGAGAACGACTACCAGATCGTTCTATTTGACTATGTAGGGTCGGGGAAATCTGATCTTAGCGCCTACAGTGCCGAAAGGTACGGCCACCTCAAGGGCTATGCCCAGGATATTCTCGATATCTGTGCAGCATTGGCGTTGACCGATGTGATTTTCGTCGGGCATTCTGTCAGCAGCGTCATTGGCATGCTGTCCTCCATCCAAGCTCCTAATCTTTTTGACAGCCTGATTCTCGTCTGTCCTTCACCCTGCTACATCAATGACCTACCCGATTACTTGGGAGGGTTTGAGCGCCAAGACATTGAGGATCTGCTTGATATTATGGATAAAAATTACATTGGTTGGGCGAGCTTTCTGGCTCCTATGGTGATGAAAAACGAGGATCAGCCTGAGCTAACTCGTGAACTTGAGAGCAGCTTTTGCTCTACTGATCCTGTGTTTGCCAGCCGCTTCGCCAAGGCCACTTTTTACTCTGACAACCGTAGTGATTTACCCAAGGTGAGAGTACCTGCACTAATCTTGCAATGTGCCGAGGATGCGATCGCCCCCATCGAGGTGGGACATTACCTGCACCACCACTTGCTCAAAAGTACGTTGAAACTGATGAAGGCTACGGGACATTGCCCACACATGAGCCATCCAGAGGAGACTATCCATCTAATTAAGGAGTATCTGACTGCCGTCCCATTGCCAACACAATTGAGCACCGAAAAAGAATCATCAACAAACCCCTAAATTTATTTATGGATAACGTAGAAATAATTGTGCCTCCAGGCGTAAGCACTCTTACACAAAGTGTCCTTGTTCAGAAGAACTAAATTTATTTATGGGGGTTGTAATTTTGAATTTTGTTAGCGCAACTCCTCTGAAAGAGGCATTTTGAATTTTGAATTCCCCGAAGGGTTTACCAATCAGTGACTTACCAGATAGACGAGCTACTCAACACCGCGCCCTGTGGCTTCCTCTCGTTTATTGACGATGGCACCATCGTGATCGCCAATGCCACGCTACTGGAATTACTTGGACATGAACCCGACGGATTGAGGGGACGGAAGATCGAATCAATTCTACCGATTGCCAGCCGCATTTTCTATCAGACCCATTTTTTCCCACTTTTGAAACTGCATGGTAAGGCAGAGGAAATATACTTTTCATTGAGGCCGAGGCAGGGGAGTGATATACCCATGCTTGTCAACGCAGTGCGTCGGGAGAAGGCAGGAAGCTTTGTCAACAACTGTATCTTCATACCTATCCGCCAGCGTATCCAGTACGAAGATGAAATTCTTCAGGCAAAGAAAGTGGCAGAGACAGCCATCCGCGCCCAAAAGCAAGCAGAAATAGCTCTGCGGCAACAGTACGAAAGGGCTATATTACTTCGAGAAATTAGCCAACGGATTTATCAATTCCTTGATTTATCTAAAATTTTTGAGATTGCTTCTCATGAGATCCGCGAGTTAATTCACGCCGATAGGGTAGGGATCTTTAAATTCTCTCCCAACGCTCACCATAACGATGGGGAATTTGTTGCCGAATCTGTACTTAAGGGATTTGATTCTCACTTGGCGACAAAAATTCACGATCATTGCTTTGGCAAACAGTACGCCAGCTACTATCGGCAAGGCAGAATTCAAGCCGTAGATGATATCGACAATGCTGGACTTACAGAGTGTTATCGGGGCTTTCTGGCACAACTTCAGATTCGAGCAAATCTCGTTGTGCCATTGCTGAATGGTGGAGACGATTTGTGGGGCTTGTTATACATTCATCAATGTTCTGCTCCTCGACATTGGCAAGAAATTGAGATTGACCTGATTAAACAAATAGCCAACCAGTTAGCGATCGCTATTCAGAAAGCAGATATTTTTCAGAAGTTGCAGAAGGAATTGGCAGAACGGCAGCAGGCAGAAACCCGACTCACAGAGAGCAACCAACAACTAGCATTTTCTAACGAAGAACTGGCTTGTGCTACTCGCCTCCTAGAAAAGCTAGTCAACATTGATGGGCTGACTCAAATTGCCAATCGCCGCTGCTTTGATGATCGCTTAGAGCAAGAATGGGCGCGACTATACCGGGAACAGGAACCTCTGTCTCTGCTATTGTTCGATGTCGATTATTTTAAACGCTATAACGATTCCTACGGTCATCAACTGGGGGATGAGTGTCTCACCAAACTTGCTCAAGCCGCGCAACAGGTGGTGTGGCGTCCCGCCGATTTGGTGGCTCGCTACGGTGGGGAAGAATTTGTGATCATTTTGCCCAATACCGATCAACAAGGGGCAATGGCGGTTGCAGAACGGATTCACCTGGCCATTAAAGCCTTAGGCATCCCTCACCAAACTTCTGATGTGAGCGATGTAGTCACCATTAGCCTTGGCATTGCCGTCCTGATACCTAGTCCCGAACTATCACCAGCCATCCTGATTGCTCAAGCAGATCAGGCACTCTACTGTGCCAAGAAACAAGGGCGCAATCAATCTGTGATCTACCCCCCACCATACCAGTTAGGGTATGGTGGGGACATCGTTTCTCCTTCTACAAAAGAGTAATCCAATTCAAAATTCAAAATGCCTCTTTCAGAGGAGCTCCGCTAACAAAATTCAGAATGCATCTTTCAGAACTCTTTTATGCATCTACCTTCTTTTATTTGGTTATGGAAAATGGCCGCTTGGTCTATGGGGTTGTCGCTGCTGGCATATTTGCTGTTAGCGGTCACAGGTGTTTGGATGTTTCGGATGAGAACTTCGGGAAGCTCTCGTTTCGGCGCCCCATTAACGGGTGGAAATGAGGGAGTGGGTTCACCTCTGACGCTGCCCTACGTGCGATCGCTTCATTATACAATCGGCATCAGCATGGTCAGTTTAGTGCTACTACTGTTGGCAATTGGCATTGTTGGCACTTTGGGACACTTTGGTTCCTTAGGACACTCATCACACTTGGTGGCTGGATTAATAGTGGTAGTCTTGGTTTTGCTATCTGCTGTCAGTGCGACCCAAATTAGCGCCAGAAGACCTTGGGCCAGACTTTTACACATCGGTATTAATATTGTGCTGTTTGTTGGTTTTACCTGGGTGTCCCTGACTGGTTGGATTGTAGTCCAAAAATATTTGCCTTAATATCCTCGCCACTAATTTAAAACGGCGATAAATTTTATCTCTCTTGCATCTGTTGATACGCTATATCTGGTAGTTTTATCAGATTTGTCCTTTGTTAAAATTGTTGCTAATCTTCGATGGCTGGCAATTTTTAGCGAAGAAAAAGTATCGCAGTTGTAGATGTATTGTTAGTGCAATAATTTTCCAGATGATAACAACATTTTTAACCTATGAGATGGGTATTCGTGCTGGTGCTAAAAAGTTTCATTCAACTTTAGGCTAAACTTCGTTTAATCCTAAGGTCAGACATTTAGTATTTTAATGTTCTAACTTTAGGAAAATTGAATCTCTAGAAAATCTAGTTTAGAAAGAAACTATAGACATTTCCCCCTTCTGCTTACCATGAGTACGAGGGTGATAGCTATTCAGCAACATGAGGAAAATGAGGTAATTTTTATGTCAGTTCAATTGCTTCAATCTGAGTTACTGGAAGATTTAGCCATAGAGCAACAGGAGCTTATAGCTGGAGGAAAATGCTATAAAGGTGACGATGAGGACGATGATAAGTCCAAAAAATCCAAGGAAAAGCGCAAGTTTCCCATCTATCTGAAAGGCTACGTTTTCATCCCTGAGTCCGACGACTGAAAGGGTAATACTGTGAAGTGAGTGAAACCTCAGACCTGATTATTCCCGTGGTTGAAATTTTGCTCTTAGCCCAGGGAAGAGAAGAGTCAGATAATGAGACCTTGTCAGGTTCCAGATATAAAACTGGCTAAAACTCAATCAGGACAAGCAAGATGTATGCATCAATAGCTTGCATTTGTTGACACTCCCCCGCCTCGAAGGTGGGGGTTTATTAAAAATCAATCCTGACTGTTAATGGAATAGTAAAAAACTAGTTACACACTCGTTAATAATGCACTCTATGTTTATTTTAAATCAAGATATTAGCTAGATAATTAAGGTTTATCTTGGCAATATGCTCCGATTTTGAACTGTAGAAACTGCGCTTCTTAAGTTTTTACTAAAAAACCCACATATTATCTGGGGATATCAGCATTGTAAACAGAGAGTTCATCACTTTACAAAAAGCTAGCTTTGCTGGTGTAAGTTTTGGTAAATCATCTAGGATATTTGAGGAAGTGCTTGAATTTTTTCTGGGAGATACCACTATGCAAGAAGTCTACTGACAGTTGCACCCATACCCAAGAAGACTTTGTTTATTGGTGGTGATACCAGCGTTGAGGGTGAAAGCAGCGTCACAAGACACCCTTGCTTGTCGGCTTCTCGATTGATTTCTTTTGACACTCCCCAGCCATAAATGGCGGGGATTCTAGTTTCACGGTCGTTGCTTGCTCTTGCAGGTCTAAAGATTAAAAAATGTGCCTGTTTTGCACAATGAAGTAAAACAAAGACATCAGATAGTAGTGACCCCTACCGCTTGGGAAAACATGAAAACCGAGGCAACTAGTAGAGGTATTAGTATCAGTGAGTTAATAGAAGAATTTGGAAAGCGACTTTAGTCGCCTCCGACTTATCCCCATGTCTGAAGCCACTTGCTCTGCGTCTCGCTTTCCGGTCAGAATAAAGAAAAGCATCGTAATTAAGCCATGACAGCAAACTCAGCCAATACCTCAGCTTCTGTTTTTCACCTATCTCCGTTGATTCGGCTGACGCTGTTGAGTTTATACATAGCACTCACAGTCCCATTACCTTTTTTATCCCAGGTAACAGCCGCACCCATAGCACCAACATTATTGTGGATCGGGATTAGCATTGGCTTAGTTGCCCTATATGCAGTGTTGACTGAAAGAGTAATACTAGATGACAAGGGTATTCAGGTTACTTACCCCACCTGGGTACCTCGCTTTTTTCGTAAAGGTTGGTTTTTACCTTGGTCAGAGGTGAAAGAGTTAAAACCCCGCACCACTGGACAAGGGGGTCTAGTTTATTATTTTCTCAGCCAGGAAGGTAAAGCTTATTTACTACCAATGCGTGTTGCTGGATTTGCCCGTTTGGTGCAATTTGTGCAAGCAAAGACGGGTATTGATACTACAGATGTTCGGCCTTTAGCGCAGCCGTGGATGTATCTGATTTTATTGGTCTTCACTCTGCTGTTGCTGTTAGTGGATGCTTGGACTATCACCACAGCATTATCTATTGGACAATTAGCGTAATCTGTCAAACAGGTCATTGGTCATTGGTCAAACAGGTCATTGGTCATTGGTCAAAAAGCTATTCCCCAGTCCCCATTCCCCAGTCCCTATTTCCACAAAGTTAGACTTGGATAATTTCACCGCCAAAACCCAACTACGACTAGAGCAAGTTAATCTATTTACGAGGCTGAAAACTCAGCCTCAAGTCAATCAGCAGGGATACCCGATTTTGCAAAATCTATCCTTTGAGGTATTCCAGGGCGATCGCCTGGCCATTGTCGGCCCTAGTGGTGCTGGTAAAACTTCGTTATTACGCCTCCTCAACCGCCTAATTACACCCACTAGCGGCAAAATTTATCTAGAAAATCAGGAATATCACCAAATCCCTGTCATCGAGATCCGTCAAGCGGTGACACTGGTGTTGCAAGAGTCCAAGCTGTTGGGGATGACAGTCCAGGAAGCATTAGCTTATCCTTTGCTTTTGCGTGGTTTGCCCAAACAGACAATTCAGCAACGAGTCAGTGACTGGATAGAACAACTACACATTCCCAGTGAGTGGTTAGGGCGAACTGAGGTGCAACTTTCAGCAGGAGGGCGACAGCTAGTGGCAGCAGCACGTGCCTTGGTCATCCAACCAAAAATTATACTATTAGACGAGCCTACCTCCGCCTTAGATGCTGCGACATCTGGCCGCTTAATACAAGTCCTCACCCAGCTAAACAAAACCCATCTAACCACCATTCTGATGGTAAATCACCAACTGGAGCTAGCCCAAACATTTTGCACCCGATTATTACACCTCCAGCAAGGTCAGTTGTTAGCAAATCAACCAACCTCTGAGATAAATTGGGCTAGCTTACACACAAGCTTGATGCAATCAGAAACTCAAGCATCTGAGGAATGGAATTAATTAATTTTGGATTTTAGATTTTCCTAAGGCAGCACCGAGAATAGGGGTTTTCCACGCCACTTGACGATTTTTTGCTGCCTCTTGCTCCCATAGCTACGCTAACAAGTCTCTTAACCTCCAGAGGGATTTTGGATGAAGTTTTTTCCCATTCTTCCTGCTTTTCCCACTTTCTCTATGACCTTTGAGTTGTCAGGGTAGAACGATGATTACTAAATCTTTCTGTCGCTAACTTTGTTTGTGATTGCGGAATATTGCCATTCAAAATTTCCATGTTAAATCGGTAGCCCACATTGCGGATGGTTTGAATTAAGCTAGGCTGGCGGGGATCAAGTTCAACTTTTTTCCGCAGCGATAAAACATGAGTATCAATGGTACGCGGGTTGTCGATGGCGTCAGGCCAAGCACGACGTAACAATTCCGACCTACTCAAAGGCACACCTCCAGCCTGTGCTAAAACGTAAAGCAAACTAAATTCCTGGGGTGTTAAGTCAATGAACTCCCCTTGAAAGCGGACGCGGCGCTGTACTAAATCGATTTGTAAAGTCCCATAATCCAAATAAGCTGGTGCAGTGGGTGTGCGCTTGCGGCGAATTAATGCCTCGACCCTGGCCAAAAATTCTTGCATTCCAAAAGGTTTACTCAAATAATCATCAGACCCAGCCTTCAATCCAGCGACGATATCGGCTTCATTACTACGGGCAGATAGCATTAAAATTAAAGGCTGTTGCTGACGATGCAACCAACGGCAAAACTCAATACCATCGCCATCTGGCAAATCCGCATCCAGAATCACCAGTGTTGGTTGATGGCTTAAAAATACTTCCCTTGCTTGATAAATACTGGCAGCTTGATGCACCCGGTATTCCAGTTGTTGCAAGTGCCAACCCAGCAACGACCTCAAATGGGGATTCCCCTCAATGATTTCAATACAAACCGATCCCACGGTGGCAAGACCCCTTAGCGTTGATAGACTCCCAAATTAACAAGCCCCTGTCCAAGGTTTTGTAGCCTTTGTTACTTCAATTGCTATAATTTTTACATTTCCTTATGGAAATACTTGCAATAATTTTAATTTGTGCTTTTCCCAAAGCCAAGTTAGTAATATTCTTAAATTTTTGTTAGACTGATCGAACATCAAATAAAATAACCGTTAGCTGAGTTATCTCTCAGCCTTAGGGTAGAAGCGGAACCTATTTTGCCTACAGTGACGTTTACAGCCACTAATTATAAATTTGGGCTGTTGACAGGCAAAATCATCAAAATAGCTTACCAAATAATCATATTCCAAGTTTTCTGGAATAGCATCTAACTAATTGCATTTTTAGCTGCTGGGGGGTCTTACCCAAGGTAAAAATATTAACTTTTAGTTAATACTTGAGAGGGATGTGATACTTCACATTTCAGCGTGAATCATTTACAATTCTCATTCCGAAGAGATTAATACAGCAGTTATGCTCCAAGACACACAAACCATCCGCTACTACCAAAGACTGACCGACGCCTTCGTCGAGCTATGGAATCGCGGTTATCGCACGGCTGATATGCGGATGTATTTGGATGGATATCTAGCCGCACTGCGACAGGGTAATGCCATTGAACCTTACCTGATTCATCGCCTAGAGGAGGAAGCTAGCCGCTACCTGTACGATGGCTCAAACTTTGTAATGACGCAAACGCAAACAGAGCCACAACATGATTACTACCGTTAAATACCCTTAACTGGGTTAATGGTAGCCAACCTGGATAGCCGCCGACCATTATAGCATATTATCTGCATTGGTCAACGGGTACAGTGGTAGGAAATTTGGGAAAAATTTATTGTATTGATCAAACGCATCCCTTCAGTGCTGTTTTGGTTTACCAAATGCACCTGAGGGGATTTTTGGTGATTGGTGTCCAGGAATGAACGGTGATGGGTTTCATTAAAGTTATCCTTTCATTGGCGCGTCCTGAGCCAAAATCTACTTGTTACATGGGTAAACTCGGAGCTTTTTGGCGGACTCACCCAAAATATTGTATGAAAACGAGATTGTCAAAGCCGCCCTCTAGCGTTGGAACCGCCAATTTTGGACAGGTTTTTCCGAGGGGAGCGTCTCCAGCTAAGGATGTTTTGACTGGTGCGGTACATACTTGACGCTTCGTATTTGTGAAATCAACTTAAAAGCCGCAGAACTTCGCAGATGTGAAGACCAGGGAGAGAAAGTTTAATTGAGATTATTGGTAGTATAGTAAGAAATAGTTGTAAATTTAGGCGTATTTTACCTACAGTGCTTTTATTAGCTCATAAATGATAGAAAGCCTAAAATTTGCATACACATTTAGTTTAAAAAAATTATATTGACAAAAATTCTGGGTTTGAGCGGACAATCTGCGTTAGACGTAATTTAATTTTTGATATAAATTTTTACAAAATGTGGGCGATAAACCATTATTTATTTTATGATCAATATTTGATAGTAAGAAACACTATTATGTAAGTAGCGATGCTTATAGCAGCGCTCACATTTCATAGCATCTTTTTTGATGGATAAATACTAAGACTTATCAGACACTTTAAGTTTTTGCCTTAATAGTGCGATTGTTAGCTTGTGCAAAGATTTTAATTTGATAAGTTGATTTGCTCCAACTCGATACTTATAAGAAGTATCTTAGCTTTTGGGGGTGAAAATTTTGCCAAAGTTTCTGAATAATTTAGGGTAAGTTGGCTGCCAAGTTGAGAGCAGCACTCTGCTAACTGTTGGTAAAATAACAGGGTAAAAGGCTCACCAGAGGTGATGGAGAAAAATTAGCTTACATTCCATATCTTGAACTGTGATCTAAAATAAATATTCGATAAATATTGGGCAATTAATCCTAGTTTTTGATTAGACTATTAAGCTCTAATTTTTATATACCAATAGTAAATAAGGCAGGCTTAATTGAGAATAATCAGTATTTAAAATAACCTTTTTAGCCCTGTAAAAGCAGTAAAAGATAATCGTGATACTTGAAACTAAGAAATTTTCAAAACCATTAATATTTGATAATTTAAACACCTGGAACTATGTCAGAATTATGGACTAATTTATTTAGCTCAAATCTGTTTATCCCCCACGGACACTGCTATTTATGGAAAACAGATTTAGTCTGGTTACACTTAGTATCTGACGCAATCATTGCGCTAGCTTATTACTCTATTCCAGCGACATTGTTTTACTTTGTCCGCAAAAGGCAGGATCTGCCTTTTCATGGAATTTTTCTCCTGTTTAGTGCATTTATCTTAGCTTGCGGCACAACGCACATTCTGGAGATTTGGACACTTTGGTATCCAACCTATTGGCTGTCGGGGTCAATCAAAGCAATAACTGCAATGCTATCTTTACTTACAGCAGTAGAGCTTGTGCCCTTAGTTCCCCAAGCTCTGACACTTAAGAGTCCGGCTCAACTCGAAAAAGCAAACGAAGAACTTCAAACACAAATAGCCGAGCGGTTACGGGTAGAGGAGGAACTGAGAAGATACCAAAATCATCTGGAGGATTTGGTGGCTTTTCGTACCAATGAGATTACCAAGTCCAACGAGCAATTACAACAGGAAATTGCTGAACGCCAGCGCCTTCTAGCAGTTCTCAAACTAAGTGAGGAACATTACCGTTATTTGGCGGAGTCAATTCCCCAACTCGTATGGACGGCTGAGTCCAATGGGAATACTGATTATTTTAATCAGAATTGGTGTGATTACACGGGGTTAACAGTGGAGGAGTCCTTGGGTTCTGGTTGGTTGGCGGCGTTGCATCGAGATGATGTAGAAAGTGCTGAGGAGGTATGGTCAAATGCTGTGAATAATGGCATTTTATATGAAAATGAATACCGCTTCAAACGGGCTGTTGATGGTTCTTATCGCTGGCACTTAGCGCGAGGCTTACCGCTAAAAGATCAGCAAGGTTGTGTAATCAAGTGGTTTGGAACTTGTACTGATATCCACGAACAAAAAGAAATACAAAAAGAACGGGAGCACCTGCTGGAATTAGAACAAACCGCACGCGCTAAAGCAGAAACGGCGAATCGAATTAAAGATGAATTTCTGGCTGTACTTTCTCATGAGCTACGCACTCCACTTAATTCGATTCTTGGGTGGTCTAAGTTGCTACAAAGCCATAAGTTTGACGAAGCAAAGACATCTCAAGCCCTAGCTACAATTGAGCGTAATGCGACATTACAGGTTCAATTAATTGAGGATTTGCTGGATACTTCGAGAATTTTACAGGGTAAATTGTCGCTGAAGATTAGGAAGATCAATTTAGAATATACAGTCTTGTCTGCACTAGACACGATGCGGTTAGCAGTAGAAACAAAGTCAATTCAGGTGGATACAATATTTGCCCCGAATGTGGGCATGGTTCTGGGTGATTATACTCGCTTGCAGCAGGTTGTTTGGAATCTCCTTTCCAATGCTGTCAAATTTACACCCAAGCAGGGAAAAATAGAAGTGCGACTAAGGCAGGCTGATGGTTATGCTCAAATCATAGTTAGCGATACAGGCAAGGGAATTAGTGCTGAGTTTTTGCGTTATGCTTTTGATTACTTCCAACAGGCAGATAGTAGTTCTGTGAGAAAATTTGGCGGATTAGGGCTGGGACTAGCAATTACCCGTAATCTCGTGGAGATGCACGGCGGTACTGTTAAAGCAGAAAGCTCTGGTGAGGGAAAAGGGGCAACATTTACCGTCAGTTTACCGCTTTGCGAAAATGAAAGCCCTAGTGTGCCAGAGGAACCAAATCAGCCTAGATTTTTAGCACCATTATCTTTAACGCTGGCTGGTGTAAAAGTTTTAATTGTTGAGGATGATGCTGATTCACGAGATTTTGTTGTTTTTGTCTTAGAGCAAGAGGGGGCTGAGGCGATCGCAGTATCTTCGGCTTTTGAAGCCTTACGAGTCTTGGAACAGCTAAAGCCAGATGTTTTGGTCAGTGATATTAGTATGCCCGATATGGATGGCTATATGCTCATACGTCAAGTGAGAACTTTGATCCCAGAAGCTCTTGGGCAAATTCCGGCGATCGCGATGACTGCCTATGCGAGAAAATATGACCAGCAACAAGCACTCTTAGCAGGGTTTCAGATGCATTTATCTAAGCCGCTGAATGCAGAAAAGTTAGTTGCAGCGGTTGTCAGCCTTGTAGAGGCATGAGTTTGACATCCTTTTTTAGTAAATGATCACCAAACCCAAAGCCTGAAAAAACCCTTGAAATGGGGGAAATCATCAGCATCCCCCTAATTTTCAAGGGCAATAAAAACAGGACAAATTGAAAATATTAGGAAGCTAGGGCAACTTCCACCAACTGCTGCAACTCGCCTTTTTGGTACAGTTCAATCAAGATGTCAGAACCGCCAATGAATTTACCATCAATATAGACTTGGGGAATTGTCGGCCATTCGGAATATTCTTTGATTCCTTGGCGAATTTCGGAGTCTGCTAAAACGTCAACTGTCTCAAAGGGAACTCCCAAGGTATTGAGGATTTGCACAACGTTGTTAGAGAAACCGCATTGAGGCATCAATTTGTTGCCCTTCATGAAAACCATAATCTTGTTTTGTTCTAACAAGTTATCAATTTTCTCTTTGAGTTCTGGTGTCATGGTTTTTTGTTTCCTATGTGGCTGATAGTCAAGATTCAATAGTTAATAGTCAACAAGCCAACAGTTCAGCGTTTCAATTTTGCACTTGGGACTATTGACATTACGAAGCAGTTGTGGATTGCCAAGCTTCGGGGGTATATGTTTTTAGAGCCAAGGCATGAATTGCTTCCGTTGACATAGCTTGCCGCACCGCACCATAAACCAACTGATGCTGTTGTACCAGTCCCTTACCGGCAAACTGCGATGAAACTACTGTCACCTGATAGTGGTCACCGCCTCCAGTTAAGTCCTGCACCTGAACTTGGGCGTCTGGCAGTCCCGCCTTGATCATTGCTTCAACCTGCTGCGGACTAATCATCGCAATTCCTGAAAAAACTTACTTTACTATTATTAACAAGATATGGGGCAGATGCCGTTGCCCGTGTCATATTTTGGCAAAGTGGAGAATAAAAGGGCCCTTGAGGGGTATTTGTGCGATCTGCACCAAAGCAGTAGCAATGAAGCGATCGCGATCGCTTCCACCGGGCCGAGTACCCAAGGCCCGTAGCGCCCACAATTGTCACCGCAGATAGCCTCATCTTAACATTGGGCGTTCTCAAGCTGCTCAGAAAGAGGTGAGAAGAACCAGTAGAAATTAAAGAACGCTTATTTTGGGGAAGATGAAGTAGTACCTTGTCTCGGATAGGGAGTATCAACAAAACCTAACTCCAACAACTGTTGATAGGCTTTTTTGCCTAAATCCCGCGTTGGGTTTTGGCTCTTAATAATTTGCACTAACAAGGGTACGGCTAATTCTGACTGATTTAGTGCCCGATGTACCAGTGCTAACCGATAAGTAGCCTCATCTCGCAGTTGGGCTGTTTCTAGGGCTTTTTTCCGCTGGGAATCAGAAACACTGTTGTCAATTCCCGAAAAGCTAGAGTTGAGGTCTTGATAAAAATTAGATAGCTGATTAAAAACCTGACGTGCTTCTAGGAGCTTCTTAGCGGCTAGGTCGTATTTTTGGGCAGATACAGCATCATCTGACTCTTTAAGGAGACGCTGCCCGCCTTCGATGCTTAAAATGCTGTTATTTTGGCTTATGGGACGGAGATTATTGGGATCGTTGGGGTCAATCGGTTGTGGTTGTCTAGTAGCACTTGGTGGCTGTGATACCTGAGCATTGACGGGCGATAGCAGGCTAAAGGCAGCGATGAGTGATAAGCAAGTGAAGCGAATTAAGGGAGGAGCAACATCAGCAATGTTCATGGGATCAATTAGTGTGACAATTATCTAAAAAAGGTATGGAAACTTCGGGTATCTTAACTCTGTTTGCGTCTTCGACAAAGCAAATTTACATAGTAAGTTTTTCTGGTTTAGACTGAGAATCAGTTCACTAGAGTTCCCATTGCTCTTGAGAAAAACTTGTCCAAAATTGGTCAACCTTCCCTTGAGGGCGGCTTTTAGAATCTAGTTTTCACCCAATATCTTGGGTTATGGCGAGAAAGCGGGTCTGAGTTTACCCATTTAACGAGTAGATTTTGGATCAGGTTGACCAATTTTGAATAACTTTAATGAAACCCCTGCTTCACTAAAATCATCCCTATGAGCGATCCCATCAATTCCTCAGATTTTTCCACTACAGGTGTACCAGCAAGCAGCCAGGGATTGGTTTTACAACGCGGTGGTGAAGAGTTGATTTTAGAAAAAGCTTTGTATCGTTTCACCATCCGGCTGGTTTCTGACCTTGGGCGATCGCAATTATCTCAGCTTACTTGGGGTGTTTGGCGTCGGACTATTCCCCCAGCACAACTGGAACTATTCACTGTTGAACCCGGCCAGTTAGAAGCAGCCATGTCTCAAGCACGGGCTGACCAAAATGTAGCTTTTGCCAGTCATGTTTACAAAATCAAAGATAATCCTGGCTCTTTCGTTTATCTGAGTGACCAAATCACGATTCAATTTGCCTCTTGGGTGGATAGTGCCAAAATTAATGCTATAGCCACCACCTTTAGATTAGTCCAAGATAAACCAGTCTTGGGACTGCCTAATACTTTTGTGTTTTTGGTCACTAAAGAAGCAACAGAAAATCCCCTCAAAATTGCTAACCAATTGTCAGGACTGCCCTTCGTTTTAGCTGTTGAACCTAACATCATCATCCAACAAGAACCACATTATAAACCCCGCGATCCTCTCTATACCCAGCAATGGTATCTCAACCACAATGGCGGTAATCAGTTGGCGGTGGGTTCCCATATTGATGCGGAAAAAGCTTGGGATATCACTCGCGGTGTCCGTTCTGTGGTTGTGGCGGTAGTGGATGATTCTTTTGATTTGAATCACCCAGATTTTCAGGGTTTGGGAAAAGTTGTTGCCCCCAGAGACTTGAAAGAAAATGATTTTTTACCATTACCTGATGAAAAAGAACCCAGTCACGGTACAGCTTGTGCAGGGATAGCGGTGGCTGAAGAAAATGGTACGGGAATTGCTGGAGTGGCATCTGGTTGTGCATTGATGCCGATTCGCACTACTGGGTTTTTGGATGATGAATCAATTGAAGAAATATTCGACTGGGCAATAAACAAGGGAGCGAGTATTATTTCTTGCAGCTGGGGAGCATCGGCTGTTTATTTCCCTCTGTCTATGCGCCAACGTGCTGCTATTAGCCGCGCTGCTGCTCATGGGCGCAATGGCAAAGGTTGCGTGATTGTGTTTGCGGCAGGTAATGCCAACCGCCCGATTGACGGTAGTGTGAATGAGCGGAATTGGCCGAAAAATATTTTACAAGGTAATACGGCTTGGTTAAGTGGTTTTACTATTCATCCAGATGTGATTACTGTGACTGCTGCTACGAGTTTGAATAAGAAAGCAGCTTATAGCAATTGGGGTACTAACGTTTCAGTGTGCGCCCCTAGTAACAATGCCCCACCGGGGATGTGGTTTCAGGAGATTGGTTTTGTATACACACAACCTGCGATAAATACGGTGGGTGTCGCCAACGGCTCTTCCCTTTCTGGATTGGGAATATTCACCACTGACCAAGTGGGAGCGGCTGGCTATGACCAAGGTAATTTTACCAGTAACTTTGGCGGTACTTCTAGTGCCACTCCCGTAGTTGCAGGTGTAGCTGCACTAGTTTTATCAGCAAATCCTGATTTGACGGCCCAACAAGTAAAACGCATTCTGCAAGAAACCGCTGATAAAATTGTTGACCCTGATCCTGACCCCCAATTGGCTCTGCGTGGGGGTACTTACGATGCTAGTGGTCATTGCCAATGGTTTGGTTATGGCAAGGTAAATGCCGCCAGGGCAGTGCAAGCAGCCAAGCAGGTGCTGGCGGTGGCGTCAAGTGCCAGCAGACAAGTCAGGGGTGAGAATAACAACCAACTAGGGATTCCGGATCATAATCAACAGGGGATCAAGAGTGGGATCACCATTGCTGAGGCTATTATCATTCAAGATATTCAGATCAGAGTTAATATCACTCACGATTTTTTAGGTGATTTAGAAATTTATTTAATTTCCCCTAGCAATCAGCAAGTGTTGTTGCAAAGTCGCACCTTAGGCCGTGGCACCAATTTGCAAACAACCTATAAAATGCAAACGCACCCCGCCCTCAAGCAGTTACTGTCCCTGTCAGCTCAAGGACGCTGGCAGTTGTGGATCATCGACTACTCACCCCAAGATGTGGGCAGACTAAATAGCTGGGAATTAGTCATTAGTTATTAACTCAGGACAACGGACAAAATTAAGAGTTGGGAATTTCTGCAAAAGCGTGATTAGCGATCGCAGATTCTTGATGGCTTAATGAAAGCAACATATTTGCTAAATCTGCTGTCAGGCGTTTGGCATCTCGTTTTACACAGCCATTGAGATAATCTGTTACTTTTAGGGCTTCACCAATGTGAATACTGGCATCTGCACCCCAACTAGGATAAGGTTGGCTGTAATTGATGCCGACGGGGACAATTTGCACCCCCAATCCTGGGTGAGTCAATTCAGCACTCAACGCCAAACGAGCAATTCCCGGTTTTAACGGATGAACTTGGCGATCGCGATAAATCCCCCCTTCTGGATAAATAACCAACATTTCTTTATTTACCAGCAATTCCACAGAATGACGGAGAGTGGCGATCGCTGGACGCTGAGGATCTACAGGAAACCCCCCCATCCGTTGGACAAACCAACCTTGCAGCCCAGTACATTCAGTAATCGTCACCATAAAACGCAAGTCTCGACCTGTCACGCAACGACCAGCAGCATAGGGTAAGAGCAATGAATCCCAACGCGCCCGATGGGTAGGAGCAAAAATCACAGGCCCACATTTGGGAATATTGTCTTGCCCAGTAATTTTAATTCGCCGAAAGAATAATGGTAGAACAACGTGACGCCCCAATAGATACAGCAGAGGACTTAACCAAGGTGAAACCTGGGAGGTAGTAGAAGCCACCTCAGAATGTGCTGGCATATCCGTTGGTGTTGCTTGGCAGGTAGTAGAAGCAGAGTAAAGTTCCATCATGACGGTGGCTGCTGATTGTCGAGTAAATATAAAAGGAAAGCTTGATTATCTACACCGTAGATTTTCTTGCGTCACTTGTGTCCTACCAATTGGACAGTTTCACCTCTGTCCGTTAATTTCGCTGACGCCGCTTAGTAGCAAACCACCCTTGTAATTGCTGACGGCAGGCTGATTCTAGAATACCGCCAACTACTTGCAGGCGGTGATTAGAAGCTGGGCTAGCAGGTATGTTGATAACAGTACGAATTGCGCCAGTTTTTGTATCGTCCACCCCATAGACAAGTGTACCCAAACGTGCTTGCACAATCGCACCAGCACACATCGGGCAAGGTTCTAAAGTTACATAGAGGGTACATTGATGAAGACGCCAACTTTGCAAGCTTTTAGCAGCAGCCCTGAGAGCGATAACTTCTGCATGGGCTGTGGGGTCTTTGTCCCGTTCTTTTCTATTTTCACCTTCTGCAAGTAAGCTTCCGGTTGAGTCAATGATCACAGCCCCCACAGGAACTTCCCCCGCATCACCTGCTATTTTCGCTAATTCTAGGGCATGATGCATCCATTGTCTATGTATAAGATATTCTGCATATTCAGTAAACATCTTCTTAATATTTGGGCAAATAAATAACCCTCAGACTTCTAGCCTGGGGCTACAAAACAGAGCATACCTGCGTGGGCTATTTTATGCAGCTTGAGCTAGAAGGGAGTCTAGTTGACCTTGTGTATCTAACTGATAAAGGTCATCACAGCCGCCAATGTGCTGATTATTAACGAAAATCTGCGGAACACTGCGGCGTCCGTTGGCCCGTTCAGCCATTTTTGCTCTGGCTGCTTCATCACCATCAATTTTGTATTCGGTGAATTTGACACCTTTCCACCACAGCAGCAACTTGGCACGAATGCAATAAGGGCAAGTTTGCCAAGTGTAGATTTCCACATTGGCTTGAACCCGTTCTGGGTGGCGACCTAAGAGAGGATTGAGAAAGTCCAGCATATTTTTTAGTAAACTTCTTAACTACACAACACGTAGACTAAACACTAATAAAAAATATTTTTTTACTCAGAAACTTTGTTAACTGCAAAAAAATTAGAAGTTTGCTTATTCAATATTTTAACTATTAGTTTAGCATCACAGCTACTTAAAGACAAGATTTTTTTTGTTACAAGCAAGTCGGAGATTTACAGCTCCGACTTGGTTTAAGAGAATTCTTAAATTAAATACATTGCTGTGTCACAAGTTCATCAGTGACTCAACCCAACTTGTCAAATATTCTTGAGAGAACTAATGCTAGGAGCAAAGAAGTATTCACCACCCTTAAGGTGTACCCAAAGTTGAAAGTTAAATCCTGGTTTTGTTTCTGGTTCTCCCCACTTTATCGGCCATTTTTGATTTCTCGCATCAGGAGCAGCTTGACCAATAATCGGATCTGTCCCCACATTAACTTGAACAAAATTGTTGGGATTAGACCAAGCTGCTTGGATGAAATTAAATTGATTTTCAATGTCAGCTTGAAAGCACAAAAACAATAATCCTGAACCAGTGCTTGTTGCTTTGCTAAGGTCAGATTCTCCATAACTGATTCCACGACGAGCAATCCTGTGATTTCTTTCTTTTTCCAAAGCTTGCTCAAAACTTTCCCCAGAGGAAACTACTCTTCCTGTATCTCCTCTAGGGTTAGATTTACGAACGTGACTATGAAATGGGCATTTTAACGCCTGTTGATCATCACTATAATCGAAATTATTTGTTTCATCTTTAGCTGGTGTACTTGAAAGTGTCAATGGGGTTCCATCACGGAAGCGTCCCATGGTTAATGCTCCAGCTAATTCTTGATCTATATCCCCTAACTCCTTAGCGAGGAATGCTTGAGCATCACGGAAGGCATTTACATCTTGTTCAAGTTTGCGATAAACTAAATAACTGCCATAACTATCTTCTAGCTTACCGTTAGGATCTTTAGCCAAAAGAAGACTGAGAGGAGCACGAGGATTCCATTTAGAATCCAATTCCTTAATCAACTCCTGAATCGCCTCCTCACTCAAGTTAGGATTAGACTCCCTAATTTTTTTGATTTCGATATTTCTGACTCTTTCGATATCTCTTTTCAGAAACAAAGGTTGACTAATACCATCAATAAAACCAAAGTGTTCGATGATATCTCCATTGTCATTTCTGAGAATAAAACCATTCTCTCTGTGAACAACTTGAGCTAATTGTTCCAGTTGTTCAGTAATATAATCAATTGCTAGTTGTAGTTTTTCCAAACTATCATCTGCTATCAGCAATAAAGCATGAATTTCTCCTTGTAGTCCTGTGTCCCATTCTTCAATAACTGGATCACCTAACAAGTTTCTGACAGCATCATTTTTCATGCCAAAGCGAAAAGGTTGATCGCCCGGAATTTGAAAAGGTTTGAATTCCAAAAATTCATAACCCTTACGCGAGAGAAAGAAGTTGATAAATAGATCACCTGCGATTTTTGCCTTTCGGAATCTTACCGCATCTGTTGCCTGTTTCTGAGCAGATGTTACATTTTGAGCAAAAATTTTAATCCATTCTTTTAATGGCTGGACTTGATTGGGTTTGAACTGTAAAAACAAATGTACAGTATGGTCTCGTCCATGTCCTCTGAGAATATTTCCCTGCAAATCACTGAGCAATTCTGCATATTTACCAGGAATCTCAGTGTCAATACCTTCTGCTGGTATTTCTTGCAAATCTTCTTCTGTTAGTGCCATTGTCTTGAATTCCTATTTCTAAGTTTGTTGTCACACTGTTACTGTATTTAATAACAGCAACAGTGGATTTAAAGCGGAATGTGCCTATGCTTCTAGTTTCACGATCTTGGCTTGGGAAGGCTTGCCAATATCATTGACGTAAAACAGCATATAATAGCCAGTTGGATACAGATTGGCATTTGTTGGAGCGGTGAAATTGATTGTAGAATTATCTGCTGATATATTCTCAATCTTTAAATCTGCTAACCGTTGTCCATAATCAAAAGAGTGAGTACCTGAACTCAATTTAATCAGAACAAGAGAGCCTGTGCTAGTAGCATTTTTGAGTGAAATTGTGCTTGATTTTCCGTATTGAAGCTTTTCAGAAGCTGTGACAATTTCTGGACGCAGTCCAGATGTGAGTAGATAAGGTGGAGTAAAAATCTCTGCTTGCCAAATTTCTGCTGGGACGAATGGCTCTGTATCACCATCTACAAAGTAAGTATCAGGAGCTTGGTAATACTTGTCTAGATCGAATGGTACAACGTTCCCTGATTTGTCTTTCAGTTGGGGTATTGTGTAGTAATTCTGAGTGTCTGGTAAAACGTCAACATGAACTGTTCCGTTTTCTTCCCTAGCTGCACGACTAGGATTACCACCAATGATTAATACACGAGCATCAGGTAATAAGATAGCATTGTTATGATAGAGCCTAGGGAATTTACCAGGATTCATCGTTTCAGTTTTATAGCCACCTGGTGATAACTTATCAGCAGTCATCAACAGTGGCTCGTGAATAGCCTTGTATTCCCCATATTCACCACCATTGATTGCCAAGATTTGTTTAGTGGGTAGAATCACAGCCTGATTCATCGCATGAGGCTGATCAAAATACTCAGGATATATTTTCCATTCTCCATTTGGCTCACCGCTAATTTTTGGTGAAGACCAACGTTCTAAACTTTGGGCAATTCTGACTCCTTTGGCTTTTAAACCATCATTGTAGCTACCCAAATAAGGACGACCATAATTAATGTCATTGGTACCAATGAGACCTCCCATTAGCAAGACATCTCCTTCGTAATTTGGATCTAGCAGTCCAGTTCCATAAACTTTGGATATAGCCTTTCTGTCGGGGCCAACTTCAAAACTTACACTAAATTTCCCCAGACTATCCTGCTTAATTGACATTAAATAGGTTTTGTTGCTTTCGTGGAGTTCCAGTGGAAATTTACCTGCACCATCACCTGTAATCAACAACCTACCATCAGCAGTGGGAAAAACACGGGGGTAGAGATCGATACTATCGTAAGCATCTATGGTTCTGGAAACTGGTTGATTGTTGTAGATGTAATTATCTTGGTAGGTAAATTTGGTGTTGAAGGGGCTATTCTCTACGTAGGTCAGATCAATATACTGAAACTTCTTAGTTACAGGATCGTAGATTTCAATTGAAGGTGTGATTTGATTCGGTTTGTCAAATTTTAAACCCGAAAAAATGACAAGTTTTCCGTCTGCTAAAGCTATAGGACTAGGATACCAACGTCCTTCCCTTAACTGACCAACAGTAGTCCAGGTTTTGTTTTGCCAGTTATATAAGTTGGTTTGTTTTGAGCCTTCAAACTTTTCTCCTGGGTAGTAGCGATTTGAGCCACTAATAAAAAGAATGTTGCCATCTGATAAATGCACATTTGCTGAACAAAAAGGATCATTACTTTGTCCATTTTGTACAGCAGGAGGTGATGCAATTCGTTCAAATGTACTGGTTTTAGGGTCAAATAAGGCTGAATGATTGACTACTGCATAATCAGTTCCCTTGACCCCATCTATAAATTTGTTACCAGTTTCAGTTTTCTCTAAAGTGTTGCGATTACTGCTGCCATTGACAATTAATACTTTGCCGTTAGGTAACAGTGAAGTATGAACAGCTTGCATCCAATCTGCTTTATTTGTGGGTAATGGTACTGTTTGCCATTCCCCCTTGCTTACACTAACCGTATCAGCTCTGACAAGGTCTGGATTAATCATTAATCCTAAACAGGTCAGTAGAATTATGAGAAATGTAATTTTTTTCTTCATTGACTCTCAACTTTGAAGTAATTTGGCAAAAAAACACAGCAAAATAATAGCGGTACTGACAATAAAGCCTCAATACTTTTGCAAAACAGTATTAATGCTTTTCAAGTACTCACTGTTGTGGATAGCGTCAGAGCAAATTAGAAGTTATTCTGCTAGCTGTCTGGTCGCATATTTAGGGTTATTAAAGGTACATAATGTTTGAGGAATCGATATGTTGGATTGGGTATGACAATCAGATATACCGTGAAGGCAGAGTTTTCTAAATCACTGGGTTTTTCACTGAAAAAGTTGTCAGAGTGGGATGGTCTTAATTGGTTGCCAGACGCGTGTCTTAAGATTTATTTGCCCAATATATTAATTGTTTTAATTGGACTTAAACAAATCAGTAAGATAGCAAGGTTTATTAATGCCTATTCTGAGATATACGACAGATTGTCAAACAAAAGATGATATCTTTATATTTTTTAATACTTTTTTAACTAAAATGCTAAAGCTATAAAGCTACGACATTGTAACAATAGACAATACGTGTAAATAGAAATAAATTTGTTTTTCTTTTGTTAAATAAAACTTTCAAGTCTTGATTGAACATAATTTTAATTGTTGTTTAAAAAGTAAAAATAATTTTGATTATTTAAAATATATTTACTAAGTTTTATAAAATTTGCGGTTTTGTTTTCAAAGAAAATAACAAGTAGGACTTAGGCATTGACAAAAAATGGTAAATATGAACATCAGTTTTATTGATTGAAAGTCCTATAAATTCTGCGTTAGGGAATGCACGCTACGGGGAAAGTTGCATAAAGAGACCCATTCAAAAAGCCTGAAAATAGGGTAAATTTTTACTGTGGGTAAGTTCTAACAAGTTAAAAGTAAAAAATCCTTTGAATTTATTCATAAAAATTCAGGTGGCTCAAGATTCTTGCCTTTGTTGAATTTTGCCTTTTGAACTGGATTAGAGTTAATATATTTGCTATATTTTATACTTGTAAGTATGTAACTACAAAAATACATAAAATTTTCGGAAAGCCGACACTTGTGGTTTAGCAGCAAAACTTAACACAGGTGCTAGTCAAGACTTTTTTCTATATGTATCCGCGCTTTGGTAGACTTGAAAACTGATATGGCCAGAGAAAACGGCGGAAATTCAAGCAGTTGAGAGGGCAGACTCTGTGGAAAATACACTTGGTTTAGAGATTATTGAAGTAGTTGAGCAAGCGGCGATCGCATCCTCAAAGTGGATGGGTAAAGGCGAAAAGAACACTGCTGACGAAGTAGCAGTGGAAGCCATGCGGGAACGGATGAACAAAATCCACATGCGCGGTCGCATCGTCATTGGCGAAGGCGAACGCGACGAAGCTCCCATGCTCTATATCGGGGAAGAAGTCGGTATCTGTACCCGTGAAGATGCCAAGGACTTCTGTAACCCTGATGAACTAGTTGAAATTGACATCGCTGTTGACCCCTGCGAAGGCACCAACTTGGTAGCTTACGGTCAAAATGGCTCAATGGCAGTTTTGGCAATTTCCGAAAAAGGCGGTTTATTTGCTGCGCCTGACTTCTACATGAAAAAACTGGCAGCACCAGCGCCAGCAAGAGGTCATGTAGACATTAACAAGTCTGCGACTGAAAACCTGAAAATCCTCTCTGAGTGCCTAAACCGTGCCGTTGAGGAATTGGTTGTAGTGGTGATGGATCGTCCCCGCCACAAAGAACTCATTCAGGAAATTCGCACCGCAGGCGCGAGAGTACGACTGATCAGTGATGGTGACGTTTCCGCCGCTATCTCTTGCGCTTTTGCCGGTACCAATATCCACGCTTTGATGGGAATTGGAGCAGCACCGGAAGGGGTAATTTCAGCCGCTGCTTTACGTTGCTTGGGTGGGCACTTCCAAGGGCAATTGATCTACGATCCAGAAGTAGTACAAACAGGCTTGATTGGCGAAAGCAGAGAAGGCAATTTGGCACGGCTTAAGGAAATGAACATCACCGACCCAGATCGGGTTTATGGTGCTGAAGAATTAGCCTCTGGTAACACTGTGCTATTTGCTGCTTGCGGTATTACCCCTGGAACCTTGATGGATGGCGTCCGTTTCTTCCACGGCGGTGCTAGAACTCAAAGCTTGGTTATTTCTAGCCAATCTCGTACAGCACGATTTGTCGATACAATCCATTTGTTAGATGAACCGAAGAATCTGCAACTGCGGTAGTCATTAGGCATTGGTAATAGGTAATTGGGGATTGGTAATTGGGGGAAGAGAAGAAAAGCTATAACCCATTACCCATTACCCATTACCCATTACCCATTACCCATTACCCATTACCCATTACCCATTACCCATTACCCATTACCAATTTAAGAAATGAATATTGCAGTGGTGGGGTTAAGCCATAAAACAGCCCCAGTAGAAATCAGGGAAAAGCTGAGTATTCCAGAGCCACAGACTGAAAGTGCGATCGCCCAACTCCTCAGCTGTTCCCATATTGACGAAGTCGCAGTACTTAGCACTTGTAACCGTCTGGAAATTTACATCGTTACCAGTGAAGCCAACCAAGGTGTGAGACAAGTTATTCAGTTTCTGGCTGAATACAGCAAATTACCAGTTGTACCTTTGCGACAACACCTGTTTACATTACTCCATGATGATGCCGTGATGCATATCATGCGGGTAGCGGCTGGGTTAGATAGTCTCGTACTCGGCGAAGGTCAAATTCTGGCTCAGGTGAAAAATACTCATAAACTGGGGCAGCAATACAGCGGTATAAAAACCATTCTGAATCGATTATTTAAACAAGCGCTGACATCTGGTAAGCGGGTTCGCACCGAAACCAGTATTGGCACTGGTGCTGTCTCCATCAGTTCGGCAGCTGTGGAGTTAGCCCAGATGAAAGTCAAAAATTTAGCTGCTTACCGTGTGGCAATTTTGGGTGCGGGTAAAATGTCTCGGCTGCTGGTACAACACCTGATTTCTAAAGGGGCTGGGCAAATTACCATTGTCAATCGCTCTCGCGAACGGGCAGCAGAATTGACGAAGTTGTTCCCAGATCAACCGATTCAAATCCATCTGCTCTCGGAAATGATGTCTGTAATTGCCGAAAGCGATATTGTATTTACTAGTACTTCAGCTACAGAGCCGATACTTGACCGCGCCAAGTTGGAAATGGTTTTAGAACCGAAGCAATCTCTAATGTTATTTGATATTTCTGTGCCGCGTAATGTGGATGCAGATGTAAATGATCTGGCAAATGTGCAGGCGTTTAATGTGGATGATTTGAAGGCGGTAGTCGCGCAAAACTACGAAAGTCGCCGGAAAATGGCATTAGAAGCCGAGAAAATTTTAGATGAAGAAGTAGCAGCTTTTGATATTTGGTGGCGCAGTCTAGAAACTGTTTCTACCATCAGCTGTCTACGGAACAAGATCGAAACTATCCGCGAACAAGAACTAGAAAAGGCTTTGTCGCGCTTGGGTTCGGAGTTTGGCGAGAAACACCAAGAAGTTATCGAGGCGCTGACACGGGGTATTGTGAATAAAATTTTACATGACCCGATGGTGCAATTACGAGCGCAACAGGATGTAGAAGCGCGAAGACGTTGTATGCAGACTCTGCAAATGTTGTTTAACTTAGATGCAGAAGAGCAGTTTAGCTGAAATCCACGGCTATTATCATTGGTGCGTTAGCTTCATTTCTAACGCATCAACACCACATTTGTTTGCTACCTGTCATAGGGATTAACAAAGACAGGTATTGAATTAATAATTTGGCGTTGCTGATTAAAAATATGAATATGTGTCACGCAAAGGCGCAAAGGCGCAAAGAATCAAGCTTAAAAACGTTGAATTTCCCAATTTGATATTCTAATTCAGCAACGCCAATAATTTAAGCTAAAACTTCCTGTGCATTTTTAAAAGCTTCTTCGTAAGTTTCACCGTCAACCACCCACCACTAATCGGAGTACCGATATTATTGTGTAATGATAATTCATTCTTTTTCTTCCTCTTGAGCTTTTTGAACCTCTGCGATTTTTTTGAGTGCGTTATTAACGTCTTTGTCCTGGTAAGGTTTCACATAATTTATTGATAATGAATAAATAAATATTCGTGCGTTAGGGAACGCACGCTACTTAATGAAGCATTACGCTTTCATCATGAAGAAACGTAGACCGAAGGGCGTGCCGCAGACTACCGCAGAGGGCAGGGAGAAATAAGAGTTTGGGAGAGTTTTTGCGTAAGTCCTATGAAGTTTATTGTCCTAAATATGCCTCTAGAACTTTGGTGTTTTTTTGAATTTCTGCGGGAGTACCTACAGCTAAATTTTGTCCTTCGGCGAGTACCCAAACGCGATCGCACAATGACATAATCAAATCCATATTGTGTTCAATAATCAGAAAGGTCATGCCGTCGCGGCGGTTCCAACTGATAATGCGATCGCATATATCGTCAATTAATTTAGGATTCACCCCCGCCGCAGGTTCATCTAGCAAAATCAACTTGGGGTTAGTCATCAGCGCCCTTCCCATTTCCAGCAGCTTGCGTTGTCCACCAGACAAACTACCGGCATAATCTTGGGCTTTTTTCTCCAAACCCACAGACTCTAACAAAAACATCCCCCGTTCTTTGAGTTCCTTTTCTTCCTTCGCAACAATGTGTGGTTGCAACTGCACTTGCCAAAAATTCTCACCTGTTTGTTTTTGGGCCGCCAGCAGCATATTTTCTAACACCGACAACCGCGAAAGCGTCCGGGCTACCTGAAAGGTGCGGACTAATCCCTGCTGGGCGATTTGGTATGGTTGCAGCTGGTGAATTGGTTCACCGTCAAAAATCACTCGCCCTTTATCTGGACGAATGAAATTAGAGAGTAAGTTAAATAAAGTGGTTTTACCGGCACCATTGGGGCCAATCAACCCAGTAATGCTGCCTTTAGCCACCTCAATGTTAGCGTCATTGACTGCTTTGATGCCGCCAAAGCCTTTACAAAGTCCAGTGGCGGCTAATAGGGGAAGTTGGTTATTTACCAAGGGTGAGTTCCTCCTTTTTCCCTAAGATACCTTGAGGACGCCAAATCATCAGTACCATTAAAATAAAACCGATGACCATAATGCGAAATGCACCGAGACGGGCTTCATCTAGGGGAATGATTTGCGGTAAAACTTCCCGCGTGATGGCATCATAAGCAAAGAAAATCACCGCGCCTAAGAGAGTCCCGATATTATTGCCAGAACCGCCTAAAATCACCATAATCCAAGCGTCAAAGGTAAGTTGCGGTTGAAAATTATCTGGGTAAATGGCGCTGAGTTGCCAAGCAAAGAAAGCACCAGCGATGCCTGCGATCGCACCCCCAAGCATGAGGGATTGCACTTTGTACCAAAAAACGTTTTTACCCATAGCCTTGGGTATTTCTTCATCTTCACGGATAGCTTTGAGGACTCTACCCCAAGGCGATCGCACTAAAATTTCCAAACGCCAAAAAACAAAGGCTAATACCAACAGCACCAACAGCATCAAACCTGCTTTGGGGTTGTAGTTATACAGGGCGATCACTCCAGAAACATAAATCGCCGTTACTAGAACTCCGAAAATCAACCCCACGATCAAGCGCGAGGTGAATTCTGCCTTGCTAACTTTCTTAGCCGCATCTTGAATCTGGGATAATTGGCTAGAGCGAACCCACCTGAATAGGGAATATAAGGTGATTAACATTAGCAGCGATAACAGCCCAATCATCACCAGTCTGAAAAACAAATTAGGGGTTGTGGATAGGGGGATAGTATAACTTTGGATGCCAAAAGCCCCAGATATCCAGGTATCACCTACGGGTAATTCCTGATTGTTAATCACCAACCGAATCAGTTCCCCCACACCAACAGTGACAATTGACAGATAATCTTCTCGTAAGCGCAGAGTCGCAAAACCAATTACCAAGCCCAAGATAGCGGCAACGACTGCCCCAATTATAGCTGACAGCAAAAGAGGGACTCCCTTGAAACTTAACAAGACGGTGGTATATGCTCCCAAGGTCATGAAAGCAATGTGACCAAAATTAATTAACCCTGTAAAGCCCCACTGGAGATTGAGTCCCAGTCCGAACAGAGCAAAAATTGCCGTAGAAATTGCCAGAAAAACCAGATAATCAACCATACTTAAGTTAGAACGTATAATTACTTAAACTATTAAGATTCAGGGAATGGCAGAGACAGGGAAACTACGGAAATAGTTTTTCTTGTCTGATTAAACACCCAACAGGGGAATAAATTTGTAGTGTAGCTTGGGGATAATGCGGTAATCCCATGATCCAGAGCTAATTTTTTGGGAAAACTATTGTTGTCGAGTTGGGGGTAATCAATTATATGAATTTGCTGCGGATTAGAATGCATCACTTAATCGAGCAGTTGGCTGATGAGGATCTACAAAGCGTTTGGGGGGTTGTTCAAGGTTTGTATTTTGATGTTTATATGCTGAAAGCGATAGAACAAGTCAGGCGATCGCAACAGCCGTGGGACATCTTAACCCATGAAGAGGCGCTACGACTGTTAATGTTTTTATGAATCAGGTCACTGTCGATTTAGGGCCAGTAGCACTTAAGTATTGGTTAAGGTAGGCAAGAGTGAATCTGGAAGTCCGCTATGCCAGGTCTTTTTTAATAGACCTGAGGGGTTTAGAGCCTGCTGCCTACGAGCGGGTGTATAGTTTTGTGTTTATTGATTTAGCTGAAAAGTGGCAACCTCATTACCTCCCAGAATTGCGACAATTGGATAATGAGGGGATTTTTTATCGCTTTACCATCGATAATTATCTTATAGGCATAGAAATTAGGGGTGAAATCGTCAAGTTTTTGCGTGTCATCCCTATGCCAGATGTCTAGGGTGAGGATTTTTCCAAGACTTAAAACTGTATAAGACAAAGCAGGGATCGCCAGAGCCTTACATTAAACTGGTTTTTGACAAACACTTTACTTGAGATTTCCCTATGGATGCTAGGGCACTTTGGCAACGATACCAAGACTGGTTATATTTTCACGAAGGATTGGGACTGTACCTAGACATCAGTCGAATGCGGTTTGATGATGCCTTCGTGGAATCATTGCGGCCGAAGTTTGACAAGGCATTTGCGGATATGGCGGAACTGGAGAAAGGTGCGATCGCCAATCCAGATGAAAACCGCATGGTAGGACACTACTGGTTGCGGAATCCGGACTTAGCCCCCACTCCCGAACTAACACAAGAAATTGTCCAAACCATAGAGCAAATCGAAGCCTTTGCCGAAAAAGTCCAAACAGGTGCTATTCATCCACCCAGAGCTAGCCGCTTCACCGATGTCATCTCCATAGGTATTGGTGGTTCCGCCCTCGGCCCCCAATTCGTCGCTGAAGCCCTCTCTCCTGACTTCCCACCCCTGAAAATTCACTTTATCGACAATACCGATCCTGCCGGTATCGATCGGATTCTCACCCACCTGCGAAATAGCCTCTCCAGCACTTTGGTATTGGTAATTTCCAAATCTGGGGGGACTCCAGAACCCCGCAACGGCATGATTGAAGTCAAAAAAGCATACTCTGGACAAAATTTAGACTTTGCCCAATATGCAGTTGCTATTACCGGCCCAGATAGCAACCTGGATAAAATCGCCAAATCTGAAGGCTGGCTAGCCAGGTTCTTCATGTATGACTGGGTGGGAGGACGCACCTCGGAAATGTCCTCTGTGGGGCTAGTACCAGCAGCATTGCAAGGCGTTGATATTCGCGCCATGCTAGAAGGTGCCAAAGAAATGGATGACGCCACCCGCATTCCAGATGTGAAAAATAACCCAGCCGCTTTATTAGCCTTGGCTTGGTATTATTCTGGCAATGGCCGGGGCGAAAAAGACATGGTTGTCCTACCTTATAAGGACAGCTTATTGTTATTCAGCCGTTATTTGCAACAGCTGGTAATGGAATCCTTAGGCAAACAAAAGGACTTAGACGGCAACACAGTCTATCAAGGCATCGCCGTTTATGGCAACAAAGGCTCAACAGATCAACACGCCTACGTTCAGCAACTGCGGGAAGGTGTGCCGAATTTCTTCGCCACCTTAATTGAAGTTTTAGAAGATCGTCAAGGCCCATCCCCAGAAATCGATCCGGGTGTAACAGCAGGTGATTATCTTTCCGGTTTCCTCTTAGGTACCCGCCAAGCACTGTATGAAAATCACCGCGATTCAATTACAGTCACCATTCCTCAAGTCAATTCCCGGACTGTGGGCGCGTTAATTGCCTTGTATGAACGGGCTGTTGGTCTATACGCTAGTTTAATCAACGTCAACGCTTACCATCAACCAGGGGTAGAAGCTGGTAAAAAAGCTGCCGCTGTAATTCTCGATTTGCAAAAACGCGTTGTGGATGTGCTGCAAAAGGAAAAATCAGCCCTTTCTCTGGCTGAAGTTGCCGAAAAATCTGGCTCACCCGACGAAGTTGAAGCAATTTACAAAATTCTGCGACATCTGCACTCCAATCAGCGCGGTGTGGTGCTAAAAGGTGATTTAGCCCAACCTAGCAGTTTGATAGTTTCTATTAGCTAATAAACCAATCCTATTTGATTTGTGAAAATCGAAAGGCTTCAGATCCCCGACTTGTTTAAAAAGTCGGGGATCTTGTTTTATAGGTTAAATTGAGGGACGAAACCCAACAACTCATACCATTTGAGATTTTAGATTGTCTAAGAGTTCCTGATAATCACCGTCAAATAAAGAAAGATAGCGATCGCATCCAAGTCCGGGGTGTGGAGTAACCCAAACCAAGAGAAGCCTTGGGATTATCGACGACGACAAAGGCAAAAGTAAAACTTGTTAACAAGTAAAAAGCAAGAAACGAACAGGTTGCTAGGCAACAATAATTGTCTGACCATCAGTCAAACTGGCGAAGTCATACTTTGTGCTACCAGCTATGAGTTTCTCAAATTCGGAAGTGTTCATAGTGATGCCATTACTCGTGAAGTTCACTGTTGCTCCCGATATGCCGATAGTATAATTTCCTGTCGTTAATTCCAGTGTGTCTTTACCGCTTCCTCCATAGAAATTACCACTACCAAAACCCTTGAGATAGTCTTTATCCTTTCCTAAAAACACGCTGCCAATGCCATTGAAGCCTCCATCAGCAATGATAGAGTCTTCGCCATTTCCAGTATTGATGATACCGTTGTTGTAGATGCCAGTACTGCCAGTGCCAATGATTTTGTCCTTACCAGCGCCAGTATCGATAGTACTGCCGGAATAGTTGTAGATGCCCCAGCCGGTAGTGTTAGTGCCAGTGATTTTGTCGTTACCAGCACCAGTATCCATTGTACCGACGTTGACGATGCCGTAACCACCTGTGAGAGTTCCATTGCCAGTGATTTTGTCGTTACCATCGCCGGTAGTGATGATGAAATAGTTTTCGACACCGTAGCCGCCAGTACCAGTGATTATGTCGTTGCCCTTTCCAGTATCAATGATGCCCTGGTAGTTGACATTTACGCCAGAATCGATGGCAGTGCCAATGATTTTGTCGTTACCATCGCCAGTATTGATGGTGCCGAGTGAGGTAAAGATGCCACTGCCTGCCTGTCCAGTACCAGTGATTATGTCGTCACCATCATCGGTATTGATGGTACCTCCTTCGTTGCGGATGCCACCACCGGGAATGATGGTATTTTCGTCGCAAATACCAGTAATGATGTCATCACCAGCACCAGTATTGATGGTGCCAGAGTTGAGGATGCCGAAGCGATCAGAGCCAGTGATAGTGCCTGTGATGATGTCGTTGCCAGCAAAGGTATTGGCGATGCCAGTATTGATTATTTGCTCAGTCCCTGATATTGGAACAATGTCAGCCTTATTAGTAAACGTTAGATTTGAAAGTTCTATTGCCACAAAAATACCTCAAAATTAAGAGAAAAAAGCAGAAAGATTGCCCTTTTTCGTATATTATCAATAAACCGCGAACTTTGGGAAATAAACGTAAAAATTGTAAGGATTCAGGTCTAAACTTGAGGTATTAAAGATGGTGCTTGCACATCAGGATTAACTATCGCTTTTATAGCTTGCTCAAAAAATTCAATTACGGAACGTCCTTGGCGATAGATATTATTGTAAAATAAAGCTAAAACAACAGCAATAGGTAGGATTTATGACTCAGCTAACACCAAAGCCACCAACTCGTAGAGGACGAATTTTCCCAGAACGCACTTTATCACCAGAGGAACTAGCTAGACGCAAAGCTGAAAATGAAGCACAATATCAACGTTATCGGGCAATTTTTGAGCGTGTACGTCCTGAGTTGATTCAAGAACATTATGGTTGGTATATTGCTATTGAGCTAAATAGTGGTAATTATTTGATTGATGAGGATAAAGAAGTTGCACATAAAAAAGCCCATGAGAAATATCCAAATAGTGATCACTGTGTTTTTTGCTTGAACGAAACTGGAGCAACTGGCAGAATATAAAAGATTATTTTAAGTTAAACTAATAGTTACAGTTAGGTAAATAGTTATGACTCAATCAACACCAAAGTCACCTACACGTAGAGGTCGAATTTTCCCCGAATTGACTTTATCACCGGAAGAACTAGCTAAACGCGAAGCTGAAAGAGAAGTTTTTCATAAACGTTGTCGGGCAATTTTTGAGCGTGTCCTTCCTGAATATATCGAGAACCACTATGGCTGGTATATTGCAGTGGAGCCAGATAGCGGTGATTACTTTATTGATAAAGACATTGAAGTAGCTAGTCAGAAAGCACGAGAAAAACACCCAAATGCTGTACATTGTGCATTTCGCCTAAATGAAACTGGAGCCACTGGCAGAATATGATACAGGGTTATTTTGGTGATGAGGGGCAACTATTTTTTGAAATTGAATTGATTACTAATGATAGATTAAATTTACCTGTGGAGATAATGTTAGATACTGGCTTTACAGGATTTATGGCTATAAACAAACAAGATTTAGATGCTCTAGACTGGCAATTTGTTCGTGAGCAAGAACTGATTACAGCACAGGGAGAAAAAATATTTGATTTGTATTTAGGTAAGGTGATATTGGATGGAGAAGAGTATGAAATTCCAGTATTTGCAGGGAATAAAATCACAGAGATTTTATTAGGTTCGGAATGGTTGAGGTTTCTGCCTTTAGTGGTGAATTTTCAAGCGGGTATTTTAACTTTGGGATGAAACGAACCGCAAAGGGCGCAAAGAGCGCTAAGGTAAGAAAGAAAAGAAGAGAAAATTCGTTATTTTTAGTTTATTGGTAGGTCGCGCAGGTAGTAAAATTTATCGTTTTTCCCATCACTTAATCTTTCACGTCCTAAGTAGCCGGTTAGGGGTGATGATAGTTCTATCAGTAAATCATAAGCTATTTCATCTGTTAGTTTGGGGTTATGAGTCACGTTGTAATGAACACGAATTTCTGTAACTGTAACCTGTTGATGTATAGCTGACGAAATTTCACTCTGTTGCTTAGAGAGTTCTTTAACTGTTTTGATAATGTTTGAACGCAATTTAATACCTTGCCAGAGGTTATCAATATAGCGATTTATTTTATCATCGGCTGCTTCACCAAAAGGTTCGTTTTCTAAGCATGGTTTTAAGTTTAATAAATCTATTGAACCTGGGTGTTTTGCTTTTAATTCAACTAATTTTTGTAAGGTTTCAGGACGAATAACGTTCATTTGATTTCCACTCGCAGTTGATTCAGCAGGTTTTGTTAATTCACCAGCAGCCATAATGATTTTGATACAACTATTATATTGCTGTTGTAAATGCTTGTATCCCAGTTTTACAAGTTGTGCCGCTGTACCATCAGGAACTTTTTCTGTTTTAGTAGCTTTACATTCTCCAACGATTCGATAAGGATACTCACAATAAAAATCTAACCCACCAGCACCACCTAGTTTATCAGGATCTAGGTTAGCTTGAGAATTCGTATTAGAACAAGAAAAGCCTAGTGTGACAAAGCTTTTACGAACGAGTTTTTCAAACTCGTTACCATCACTAGAATTACCAACTTTAGCAATTTTTCTAACCCAAGCTAAATCTGAATCTAGTTTATTTGCACTTTGCTCACTACCCCAACCCAAAAAGACTTTAATATCATTTTCTAATTGCTGTGCTGCTGGGTTGGTGTAGGATATTTGCGATAAAGTACTCTGCAATTCTTCTAATTCACGATTTTGAGGAGGTTCTAGATTTTCTAATTGGCGTTTGCGTTGGGTAAATATTTGCTCACTTAATACAGGTTTAGCTTCAGAAGAAGCAATATTAGATAAACCCACAAATTTACCTAATTTATCTTGAATATTTGCATTAACTGGAACTTTACAGAACTGAGACAAATGATAAACGCGCAAGTAAGCGAGAAAAATATTTTGTTGTTTCTGTATTATTGCTTCAAATGCTTCTGGTGCCCATATTGTCAATTGAGACAAAATATCTAACGGTTTAGATTTATCTAGAATTTGGCAAAGTTCACATTTAGCCCAACCTTTAATTGAAACTATCTCAGAATTAACTTGTTTGATAGCAGTTTGAGCATTTGGTAAAAAATTTGGGCGGTAGTATTTTTCAATTGAAAGCTGATTTGCTGAAACATCAACAGGATAAAGTGCAAATCTCTGTCCTGGACGAAGAAACATTCTGGGTAAAGCTGCAACTGTTCGTCCCTGTATTAAGGCTTCAATATCAGGGACGGGTAGACACAGTGCTGTTGGAAGTGAAAACTGCTGAGTCATTTCTATTTAGTTATGGGTTCACTCATTTGAATATTTTCAGCATTTGCAGCACTTTGAGGAATACTAACAGGTAATCCATCAGGAGTTAATTTAGTCGGTTCTTGACCAGAAGGATCACTTAAAATTTCTCGAATTAGAGGATTGTTGATAGCGATTTGTTTCTGTTTTATAAATTCAAAAATCTGCTCCTCTGTCAATTCATAACTCTTACGATTGTCCCAAACATACAAGATAGCTAAAAGAGGTTTAATATCTTGGCTTTGCAACCCTACCCATTCTCCACCCTTTTGTTTTAACAGTATTCTCAAGTTTTCTCTAGCTAATTTAGCAGTAGTAGAAATTTCCTTTGAACGCACCAAGCAACCGCGAGTTAAATCATATTTATGATAATCAATTAATCTACTCAACGCTGCTGCGATACTACTACCATTTGGTTGCTGTATGACATCTACCCCAATTTTTACTTGTTGTTTATTCCCAATAATTTTAAAATCAATATGTTGTTGATTAGGTACTTCTTCAATTTTTTCAATTGTCACACCTTCTATAGTTTCACCTATTAACCTATCAAAAGAAAATTTAAGTGCCTTGGCAATTATTACTTCATCATCTAGCAGTAAATTGATAGAAGCTCGTAGGTGTACTAATTCACTCAGAAAATACGGTTTAACTAGATGGGGATGGATGTCTTTTGGTTTGGGTGGATCATCTTTCTTTGGTAGGGTTTTTCCATTAAAATTATCCGCGCACCATTTTAAAACTGCTCTCACGGTCGGTCTTTGTTTCCCAAGTTCTCGGAGTTCATTTTCATCAAATGGATAAAGAGGATGAGGAGGTGTCTGTTGATGTTCTTTATAAAACTCTTGCAACCATTGACTAACTATGGCAATAACATCATCAGGATTTAAAAATTTCAGTCGGATTGGTAGTCTATCAACTTGATTGCTGACTAATCTATCCATAACAGCTTCAGCTTGTGGTAAAAGCCTGATTTGATCTTCCCAAGTTTCACGGTACATTGTCAGCAGAAAAACACCTTTCTTCAGACTGTTATACATATCCTTAACCAAGTTTGCAATAACCTGGGCTGTTGTAAAACCTGAGCCTGAAACTTCCGAATTATCTAATTCATCAAAGCAAATTACTGGTATTTTGTAATTGCTAGTTATATCGAGAATTTGGCGAACAGTATTTAATGCCTCAACCTCTCTATCTTCAGTTTTAGGATTTGGTAAACCCATTGCTTCAGCCTGAGCCTGTGTTAGTTCCAAGCCCGATAGCCAAAAATTTGCAAAATTCGCATGGGCTGGAGAAAGTGTCCACAAAATCGCTTTGACTATGTAAGGATTAGTGATTTCAGGCTTGATTTGCTGAATAAGTTCTGTCAAGTTATCAAGAAATTTAGTTGAATATTGATTTAACCAATTTGGATATTGATTAATATACTGTTGTGGTGTAAATTTCCATGATTTTGCTTCGTTGATTAAAGCTGCTGCAATTTCTTGCCACTGCATTACTTTCTGACTTCCAAAAGCTCTGAGACTAGAGGCAACACTTTGCAGAAACTGAGACTTAATGCAATTCAAGTTATCGTATTTACTCACATAGATAAATAAGCTGCTATTGTCAGCCTGTAGACGGTGGCGAATACGACTAATAATATGGCTTTTACCTGCGCCTTTTGGAGATGCAATTGTGATACCTACAATTTCACGTTTTCCCTTACTAATTTTTTCAATTGCTTCAAAAACTGCATCAGAAGCATGAGCATTAATTGAAGGAACATCAGGAAAGCTTTTACCCCATACTTGTTGGGATCTGACAACGATATGTCCTGCAAATGGGTTGTGATTTCTAATCAGTTCGTCAATGGTAGATCCGTTAGTACTCATAGTATTGTGAAGTTAAGGTGTGAGAAGTTGAAACAAGATTTAAGGTTATAAACGTATGGCGTAGCAGCGTAGTCCATCAAGTTTTGTACTAATAGAATCTTCTACTTTGTCGCTGGCATTATCTTCTATAGTTCCCCCTTGAAGTTGGAAAATATCGTCAGCTTGCATTTCTAGCAGAAAATCATTAAATTCAGTACGACTTATGCGATCGCCTATTTCTCTCCTAATGCGGTAAATTGGCACTAGATGATTAAAGTTGTATTCATAGTTCAACTTGTCGTAGACTTCTAGCGCTACAGACTTAAACTCGTCGTAAGAAGCAATGCTTGCACTCTTCACCCCATCCCCAGACGCAACCACCGCTACATCAATCTGACTAATCCACTTCAGCAACGCATTCGCAACCCAAGTACCGACAATAGTTCCCTCAAACTTAAACTCGCTATGTCGCAAACCCGCACCCAACACCTCTAAACCCTTGGGAGATGTGAGAGAGTATCCTTTTTTGGAAATTGCGATCGCACCCTGCTTTTCTAACTCCGCAAATATCTCCTGAAAATCTGCAACCTTCTTACCCTTAGATATAATTCGCTTAGTGAGTTGACCTTTAGCTACTTCCTTCTCTCTCCCTCCCAAATCCCATAAAGCCAGCAACAAACGAGTTGTAGCTGCATTAGCCTGTAAAATATTTTGTTTAGTAACCATACTATGTGCCTTATTTGACGAATAATAATTATAATAGTTTTCTTTTTTCCCTTAGCCAGAGAAAAAACTTTTGTTATTTTCTATATATTTCATAAAGAAATTCAGATATTTACTCAAAGGATAAATCCAGAGATTACACGTATTTTGTTTGTTTAAATTTTACAAAAATTGCAACAATTAGAGGACTTTTCAATTACATACACCACCCCGTAAGCCTACGGTTTACACACAAGTCTCTCTCGATGCAATTTAGGGTTAAAACCTCACCCTGGTTCTGCTATTCGCTTTACCTCTCCCTCTCCAACGCATAGAGAGGGATGTCCGTCAGGACTATTTGAGGTTAATCTTTTGTCATATTCCCCAGGAGATAAGTAATCCAGCCTATATCAACAGCAGGATGGAAAACTTGAGAAATTGCTTCATCATGCCAAGAGAAACTCTTTATCAGTGCTGTTGTAAAACAGCGGCAAATGCTTATTCAATTGCAGAAAAAATAGCAGGAATTACCACCCTGTTTTTGCCACAGTACGCCTTTTAGCAAACCCAGTGTGAGGACAAAATCTGATGAATGCAATATACCGAGAACGTAAAACAGCTTCCCGTCTCTTAGCGGTGCTACTTTCAGCACTCCTCATGGTACCCTTACTGAGTAGCTGCGGTGGAGGAACCCGAACCGCAACACCGCCGCCACCTGTTGACGATTCCATCGGTAGAACAGTCAGTAATAATAACCCCGCAACCCAACCCGAAGCTAAAAAGGGGTTAGGCACTGGGCAGAAAGTAGCGCTTTTGGCGGGAGCAGCGGCACTTTACTACCTCTACAACCAGCATAAGAATTCTCAAGCAGAAGGAGCGCAGGGCAAGTATTACCTCTCCAAAAATGGGCGCGTATATTACCGTGATGCTAAAGGGCAAGCTCACTGGGTAACTCCACCACCAGAAGGAATACAAGTTCCTGAATCTGAAGCGCAAAAGTACCGGGACTTTCAAGGCTATAACAACCGTCCCACAGGTCGCGATCTAACTAACTTAACTTCCAGCCCCGCCCCAGCACTTTAGCTAACTGAAGCCTGTGTGTAAACCCAAAGTGGCTTTCAGCAGATCGCACAGATGGAACACGAAACCATACTTCTCAGTTAAAACTCGATCCCCCTGCCTTAAAAAGCGGGCTTCGGGGGATCTTCTTCCGCTTTTGATCAATAACCGAAAAGTATTGGCACAGGGAAAATTAAATCAGGAGATAAATGATGGTAGATAACTTTTTGCGAAAGGCGAAGGATTTGTTCTTAGGAACAAAGGACTCTGAAGTTGACCAAGATGCCGAATATCGCGGCAAAGTACGACCAGCCAGCGAAGACCCTTATGGTGACCCCGCAGACCCCGCCTCCTACGGTGATGTGCGCCCAGCCAGCGAAGATCCTTATGGCGACCCCGCAGACCCCGCATCTTACGGTGATGTGCGCCCAGCCAGCGAAGACCCCTATGGCGACCCCGCAGATGAGGAATACCGCCGTTAAACTAATAGGACTTACGCACCCTACAAATTTACCCTCTTTTCAGGCTTTTCTGAGGCGTTAGGGAACACATCCTACCCGTAGCGTGGGTTCCCTAACCCACGAATTAGGACTCAAACCATACCCCATATTTGCTATTTTCTGTCCTTTAAATCCTAACCAAAATAATTCCCCTCCTGGCAAGCGGGGAGGATTTAGGGGCGGGGTTCCGGGAAATTGCGGTTAATTAAGGGGACAAAAAACTACCCCTGAATAGCAACCAAAATTTCCTGGGCCCGGTCAATATTTTTACGCACAGATTGCGCCGACGCCCGCAAAGCCGCCCTTTCCCCATCGCTGAGACTCAATTCCAACACAGACTCAATACCGCCGCATCCCAAGCGACAGGGGACGCCAATCACAACATTTTCTAAACCATATTCACCTTGCAGATATGTCGCCACCGGCAACAACCGCGACTGATTCAGCAAAATTGATTCCACCATCACAGAAGTAGCGGAAGCAGGGGCAAAAAAAGCCCCTCCAGTCTGCATTAATTCGACAATTTCCGCACCACCGTTGCGGGTTCTTGCTAGCAAGCGTTCAATTGTCTCTGCATCCAGCAATTCTGTAATGGGAATGCCGTTAACAGTGGCATAACGGGGTAAAGGTACCATCAAATCCCCGTGGCTACCCAACACCATCGCTTTGACATCAGCGGGTAAAACCCCCAATTCTAAAGCGATAAAGGCTTCAAAACGGGCGGAATCTAGCACCCCAGCCATACCCATAATGCGATCGCGTGGTAAACCTGTAGCCTGCCAAGTTAAATAGGTCATCACATCCAAGGGATTAGTGACGACAATAAAAATAGCATTGGGAGAATAGGCGATCGCATTCTTCGCTGCTTCTACCACAATCTTGGCATTGGTTTTCAGCAAATCATCCCGACTCATCCCCGGTTTGCGGGGAAATCCTGCCGTAATCACCACAATTGACGAACCAGATGTATCAGCATAGTTATTTGTGCCGATAATCTGGCGATTATGTAACTCAATTCCCCTCGCCTCCATCAAATCCAACGCCAGTCCTTGAGGCATACCAGCAACAATATCCAACAACACCACATCTGCCAAGTTTTTCTCAGTAATCCGTTGGGCTAAAGTACTGCCAACCCTACCCGCACCTACAATAGTGACACGGGGAGAATTACACAAAATTGAAGAGGACGGCGAAGAAACCATAATTTAAGGTTAAGAGGTAATGGGTATTCAATTTTGGATTTTGGATTTTGGATTTCAATTGAGATTTCGATAATTAGGCAGAATTTTCTGCCTATATTTACCAAACCCCAATCTAAAATTTAAAATTGGCGAACCCAATTCCCAATTATTTAAATTCTTCCAGTTGTTCCATATTTAACCAAATATTTGGTGTTGCTACTTTCCCAAACTTAACCAGGGCGTAATCACCTTTGATATCTACAACTTCGCCCTGAGTTTCAAACAAATAAGATGGAAAGCGAGAATCACTAGCTTTTGCTTCTAAACTATTCTCCAACTTCTCGCGAACAGCGCGAACCATATCACCCTTTTTAACTGCCATAACTTCCCCTCTCAAGTTTAAAAATGCTTTTAATCAGGATTTTAACTTAGAATAGGCGTCACGAAAGCGGTAGGGGCACAGCAATGCTATGCCCCTAGGACAGATGTGGTTCAAATAGATGAAAACTGCTGTAATACCAAAGGTATTCTTTCATAACCCAAGGATGGGAAACGTCTATCCTACAAACTCAAAGCCGATTGGGGGGATCTACTTCTGACATTGGCAACAAAAATGGCTAGATCGCCCACCTAGCTTAATGCGCTGAATCAAATTACCGCAAACTCTACAGGGTTCACCGGCACGGTTGTAAACCCAGGCCTCACCGCCATAGTTACCGTTAACGCCTTTAACATTGAGAAAATTGCTAAAAGTCGTGCCACCAGCTGCAATACTAGCTGATAACACTTGAATAATTGCAGCTTGCAAACGCTGAATTTGTTGACACTGCAAATCTGTACAGAGGGTTTGGGGTAGTACACCACTCTTAAACAGGGCTTCATCAGCGTAAATATTGCCTAATCCCGCTACCACTGATTGATCTAGTAGGGCTGTTTTGATGGGACGGCGGCGCTTTTCCAGTTGATCTGCTAAATAATCTACGGTGAATTCTGGTGCAAATGGGTCTATTGCCAGTTTCGCTAAACCAGTAATAATGCTTTCGACCGCCACACCGGGGGGAACCCACCACATTTGCCCGAAAGTGCGCTGATCTACAAAACGCAATTCTAGGCGTTCGCCAAAAAATAATCTTACCCGCGTGTGCTTGTGTAATGGTTCATCTTGATCTAGCCACAGTAATTGACCAGTCATTCGCAGGTGAACCCCTAACCAAGTGGGGGGAGATGAAGAGAGGGGGGAGAGTTCAGCCAGGAGATATTTGCCGCGACGATGCCAAGAAGCAATAGTACTACCCTTAACGTTCTCGACAAACTCACCGACAGAAAACGGGTAGGCGATGGTGCGATCGCGCAACACATCTCCACCCGTGATTTTTTGGCTGAGGGTCAATTGATTTAGACCCCGCCGCACTGTTTCAACTTCAGGCAATTCAGGCATTTAAGCTGATTAAGCGAGCAATTTAATGTTTTTGGAATATAAAATTCCGACATGGGCAAGAACCAAGCATGAAGGCACTGAAAATTTCAGACTTCAGACTTCAGACTCCAGGCTCCACACTTTCTTCTATAATCCCATCAAACTAGCCCTTTGTAGCTTAACTGCTTACTTTTTCGCCTTCACTGCTGGAGGTGCCACCTCTACCAATTCATCCAAAGCAAAGTTATTGGTGTTGATACCAGCGTAATTGACCTTCTCAAACCGGACAATTACCGGATACTTGATGCCGCTTTGGTCAATAGTCGCCACGGTTCCTAAATCCTGAAACCAGTAGGATTCCGGGCGGAGAATACGTACTTTAGAACCACGTTGAACCATGAGGATCTTCCCTTTTAATAATCAATCGTCAAGGAATAGGGCTAATTGATTTCACTTTACAACCTGTAGGTCGCCGCTAGAAGCTTTATTAAGTTATTTGTCTACTTAGTCAGTTGTCAGTGGTCAGTTTTCGGTTGTAATTTCTTACCACCCCCCATCCCCATGTACCAAAACCAATAGGTAGCTAGACGGCTCTTGACAAAGCCTACGTAATAGAGTAAGTTCGTTCGCAAACAGTCCTTGCAAAAAATCTCATGCTTTGCTCAAAACAAACACGCTCCCCTCATTGCCTCTACCAATCCGCAGATTGTTATCTATATAAGTTATGTCCAACCAGCCTTGTTGTTGACCACTTTTAATAGGAAAATCAATCGCTGTAAATTTTTTGCCAGCTTCAATTTGTTGGATAAAATCTGCTGGCGATTTGTAGCCGATTAACCGTTGCAAACCAATAATAGAACGCTGAAACTTCACAAGTAAGCGACGTTCTGAACAGGGTTCAAATTTAGCAGCAACGCTGACTAATCCTTCTAGAGTTGGTAGACCAGAAATCTCGGCTATGTTATAAACAGTGCTAGTCTGTACCCGAATACATTGGTAAATTTGACCAAGTTTATTTAGGGGTACGCGATCTAAATTTAATAAAGCTTTACTGGTGGTGTATAGTAGTTGCGAATTACCATCCAGCAAGTCACTCGCTGATAGTGGCCGTGGTGTCGGGTTGAAGTCTTCTAAATTAGCGATCGCTGCTAAGATAGCTTGTTTCTGTGGCTCAGTGGCCAGCAAACCGCGATTTGTACCAGCGATTACATTTAAAAGAGCCGCTTTTCCTATCATCGCCTGTCACCTCAAAAAATATTCGCACAAAATCGGCATTAATATTTGATTAATGCCCCATGTATATAGCCATACAGCTGATTAAGATTGTCTTCTGGTATGCCATACTGCTATTAAATAAAAAAAATTTGTTTGATTCGGATTTGGCAATCAAAGACTTGAATGAATAACTAAATTATCTCGTATCAAATGATAGACTCTTAATGTCTAGTTACATAAACCTCTTCCTGTTTTCGTGGATATGTTGAATTCTCCCCTACGTGAAGAACCCCGTAACCAGCGAGCATCTGTAATTCCTTTAAAGCAAGAGACCTCTCTCTTGAACTGGTTAGAGTCTAGCGGTCGCATCATAGCGCGTAACGTTCACGAACCAGATTTTTCCGATCAGGAAGAAGAAATATCTGAGTTTCTGGGTGGAAATGACGGAATTGCCGACCTTGACTATGATGATGATGACGACGAGATCAAGATAGGTGAGGATTAGCCTCTTGCAGTCTTAGGGACTCTGTTTTATCCCTAACAGACTGCTGTTCAGCTTTTTTAAGTGTGGAGTGAAGGGAAGTTTTCTGTGGACGCTAAATTATCTCCTGACCAAGAATTAAACGTTTCTGGGATCGGTCTAGCCTCTTTGTTGGCTTTAGGGCTGAGTGTGGCAGCATTGATTTTAGATTGGATGGGGAATAGGTTACCCTGGCACACTACGTCGCTAACCATGCCCCTTTTATTGTGTGCTATGGGTTCAGCGGTCGTGGGACACTGGGTAATACCCCTGCTACAAGCACTCAAAACTGGGCAAATAATCCGCGAGGATGGGCCTCAAGCCCATCTCAAAAAAGCAGGTACACCGACGATGGGTGGTATCTTCTTTATACCTGTTGCCTTAGTAGTTGCCTGTATTTGCTCTAACTGGGCAACAAATGTACTTGCCGTTTCCGCTTTAACACTAAGCTACGGTTTGATTGGCTGGATTGATGATTGGCAAATTCTCCGCCGTAAGTCCAATAAAGGTATATCGCCCCGGATGAAACTGGCTTTGCAGATTATTTTTGCAGCAGTATTTTGTCTGTGGTTGATGTTTACCCAAGACTCAAGTATAACAAATATCGCCATACCTTGGGTGAGTTTTTCTCTACCTTTAGGATTACTCTTTTGGCCTATAGCTGGCTTTGTGTTAGTGGCAGAAAGTAATGCTACTAATTTAACAGATGGGATTGATGGCTTGGCGGCTGGAACAGTGGCGATCGCACTTTTTGCCTTAGGTGTTCTAATTGCACCCACCTCACCAGAATTGATGGTTTTTTGTACAGCTTTGAGTGGTAGTTGCTTAGGCTTCTTAGCTCATAACCGCAACCCAGCCCGGGTTTTTATGGGAGATACTGGTTCTCTAGCGCTGGGAGGAGCTTTGGCTGCTGTAGCACTGCTGGCTAATAGCTTAGTAGCCCTGTTCATTCTCAGCGGTATCTTCTTCGTAGAAACCCTTTCTGTAATGGCTCAAGTGAGTTATTACAAAGCCACTAAGGGCCCCGATGGTAAAGGTAAACGCCTATTTAAAATGGCTCCCCTACACCATCACTTAGAACTCACTGGCTGGTCAGAATTGCAAGTTGTTGCCGTATTTTATTTAATCGCCACTATTTTGGCTACCATCTGTTTGGTGGGTGGTAAATTCTGAACTTTTAAACAAATAGTCGAAGAACGATTAGTAACCCCCGCCTCTACAGGGGGTTTTTTATTGCTGAGGAGTAAGTCATTCAAGGTTTGTAGTTAGCGGCTCTGTGCCCTCTCTTGGCTTGAGGAAATAGGACTTAGGACTAAAGTCCTTGTTGCAATTTGTGTAACAGGAACCCTATTTATCAGGATGTTATGGTCGAATACCCATTCGTCTATATGTAGCTTGTGTTTCAGTCGAGGTTTACATCCCCTGATGTAACAGTCTTCACTACGCGCAAGCTACACGAACAATTTTTAATTTTTAATTGTTGACGATGAGCGCTTTCCCATCTGGCTGACTAAGTGGGGGAGTTCTGGCAAAATTAGCTTGGACATCGCCAGTTGCACAGCGTTACTAGAACCGGGAAGGGAGAAGATTAATTTATTTTGATAAACGCCAGCAACAGCGCGAGATGCGATCGCTCTTGAACCAATTTCTTGATAACTTAAAAAGCGAAACAACTCACCAAATCCCGGCAAAGTCTTCTCTAGCAACTTCTCAATGGCATCATAGGTGGTATCTCTCGGTGCAATCCCCGTCCCACCATTGAAAATCACAGCATCTAAATTTGCACTTTTACCCAGGAGTTCTATGTGTTCTTGAATCTGGGCTGGTTCATCTTTAATAATTGTGTAGGTGGCGATGGCGAAACGCCCGCTGTTCGCGCCAAGGAGTAATTGCTGAATCAGTTGACCACTCTTATCTGTTTCCGGGGAACGGGTATCGCTGACGGTAACAACAGCGCAAGTTACCGCTATTCCTGGTTTATCTGGGTGGGGTTGTAGTGTCATAGGCAAGTTATTAAGCTGCTATATAGAGTCCTTAGTCTTTAGTCTTTAGCTAATGACTAATGACTAATGACTAATGACTAATGACCGCTTAAGATTTACTCAATCCGAGACCGTTTTCCTTAGCATACCGCTCCATAAAGCGCATAAAGCGCTCCCATTCTTCGGGGGTTCTCATGAGGTGAATTGCTTCTAATGCTTCCGGTTTGCCGTTGATAAATTTAGCCTTAACTTCGCGGGTGATGATTTCGCCTTCTTCATCAATCATGTACATCCCGGTAACATCTTCGGTGCTGTTTTGCCCCAAAATCGTTGGATTGGTAAAAATAAACGTCGCTGTGCCTTGGTCACCACTGCGCGATCGCGTTAGGCGCACGTCTGGAACTACTTCTTCGTCAATACCTCTTGAAAATTGGATTTTTGCCATGATCAGAGAGTTTAAAGTTTTGTAATGGTTAATTTAATATTCTCTCATCATTTAGAACTCCAGTGTACTAGAGGCTATGGATATTTATTTTTAAGTGATATTACTTAAGGAAATTATTTTTCAAGTATTAAAGTCACAGGCCCGTCATTTTCAATCACTACTTCCATCATTGCCCCAAATTCGCCGGTTTGTACCTGCAAACCGCTGGCGCGTAGCTTAGAAACAAAGCGATCGTACAAATTCCTTGCTAATTTGGGTTCGGCTGAACGGTCAAAGGAAGGACGGCGACCTTTACGACATTCACCGTAAAGAGTGAACTGACTGACTACTAGTAGCTGTCCGCCAATTTCTTGCACAGATTTTTGCCAACGTTCCCCCCCATCATCATCGGGAAACAGCCGCAATTCCAAACACTTCCGTACCATCCAGTCGAGTTCAGCATCAGTATCAGTATCGGCAATGCCAACAAGCAAGTTTAACCCCCGCCCAATTTTGCCAACAATTTCTCCGTTAACGGTAACTTGAGATGATTTAACTCGCTGAATGATAACGCGCATAATCTTTATTAGTCATTAGTCCTTTGCCATTTTAATAACTAATGACTAATGACTAATGACTAATGACTATTTCCCGAAGCCTTTACCGCGAGTGAGGGAAGGTGAACAAACGCAATTTTCGATTTGAGTGAGTAAAGTCTCACTATCCAGATTTTGACCAATCAACACTAGCTGGTTTTTTGGTGTACCTTTCCAATCATCATTATCCATAGTGAAGCGTTTGCCGCACAGGTGGAAAATATGACGATTGGGACTTTCATCAAACCACATAATCCCCTTAGCCCGGAAGACAGTAGCAGGAAGCTGATTATCTAAGAAATATTGAAATTTCCTAATAGCAAGAGGCTTGTCACTCTGAAAAGATATCGAGGTAAAACCATCATTTTCTAAGTGGTTGGAATGATCGTGGTCATGGTGGTGATGATCGTGATGATCATGAGCATGATCGTGGTGGTCATGACCGCAGGTAGAATGGTCATGATCGTCGTGGTCATGGTGGTCGTGGTGCTCATGATGGTCGTGGTCATCTGCCGCTGTTTCAAAATATTTGTCAGACTCAAACAGACCAACACTGAGAATTAAAGGTAGTGGCACTTGCGATCGCTTGGTGCGAATAATTCGTGAATCTTCCTTAATTTCGCAAATTTTTCTTTCTACTTCATTCAGAGTAGCTTCTTCAACCAAATCTGCCTTGTTAAGAATAATTATATCACCATAAGCAATTTGGCTATATGCTGCCTGAGAGTTGAATAAATCCAGGCTGTAGTTAGCCGCATCTACCACAGTGATAATCGAATCTAGACGGGTTAAATCTCGCAATTCCGAGCCAAGAAATGTCATGGCTACTGGTAGGGGATCTGCGAGTCCAGTTGTTTCTACAACTAGATAATCTAGCTTTTCTTCCCGTTCTAAGACTTTGTAAACGGCATCGACCAAATCATTATTAATTGTGCAGCAGATACAACCGTTGCTCAGTTCCACCATGTTCTCATCAGTGGAAACGATTAACTCGTTATCGATGCCAATTTCGCCAAATTCATTGACTAGCACAGCGGTTTTTAGACCTTGCTGATTGGTCAGAATATGATTGAGTAAGGTGGTTTTGCCGCTACCAAGAAAACCCGTAATAATTGTTACTGGTAAGCCTTGTTTTGGCGCGTCCATTGCTTGAGATTGGGAAGTGACTACTGATTGCATATCGCAGTTATGAAAAAAAGTCAAATAATATGAGAGAACTCTAATCGGCTGCTGGAACCAAATCAGAAGTTGCAAAGTGTAGCGCAGATAGTCCAGAAAACACTAGCACCACGAAAGCGAAATTCAAAATTCATCTGGGAAAATTGGGCGGGACGGAAACCGACACCGCCCACTTTCGGCAAAATTCAAAAAGCTGATGAAACCAGCTTCGCGGTTATTTTGAATAATTGGTTTATTTTCGCTCTGCTGTACTAGCATAGGGATGCTGGACTGTCATCCCAGTTGCTTTACCCTATTATTGCGTATCTTCTTCGGCATTACTCTGTTAAGCTGTCCCATATTTAGTTTGCTTACAGTCAATAGCCAGAATACTTGCCAATACTGGATTTTTCATTGTGAATTTTGAATCCGCGAATTTTGAATTGCTATGACCCTAACCCTTTACAATACTCTCACCCGTCGTCAGGAACCGTTTACAACCGTCGAACCTGGAAAGGTTAGGATGTATTACTGCGGCGTGACAGTGTACGATTACTGCCATTTGGGTCATGCTAGAGCTTGTATTGTCTGGGATGTAGTGCGTCGCTATCTCCAGTTTATCGGCTATGAAGTCCGCTATATCCAAAATTTTACCGATATTGATGACAAGATTCTCCGACGCGCCCGTGAAGAACATTCAACGATGGAAGCGGTAGCCGATCGCTATATTCAAGCATATTTTGAAGATATGGGGCGGTTGGGAATTAAAGAAGCTGATGAATATCCCCGTGCTACCCATACGATGAATGGGATTCAGCGGTTAATTCATGAGTTGGAAAACAAAGGCTTTGCTTATCCGGCTGATGGCGATGTTTATTATGCAGTGCGGCATTTTGATGAGTATGGCAAGCTTTCAGGACGTAAGCTAGATGATTTGCAAGTCGGTGCTAGCGATCGCGTCAATGTCCAAGATCCAGAATATCAAAAAAAGAAAGACCCCTTTGATTTTGCCCTGTGGAAGGCTGCAAAACCGGGGGAACCTGCTTGGGAGTCACCTTGGGGAAAAGGCCGTCCGGGATGGCATATAGAATGCTCGGCTATGGTGCGCGATCGCCTGGGTGATACCATTGATATTCACGCTGGCGGTGCTGACTTAATTTTCCCTCACCATGAAAATGAAATCGCCCAATCGGAAGCGGTGACAGGTAAACCATTAGCTAATTACTGGCTGCACAATGGCATGGTAAAAGTAGATGGTGAGAAAATGTCCAAGTCTTTGGGCAACTTTATCACTATTCGCGAATTGCTAGATCGCGGTGTTGAGCCGATGGCGGTACGGTTGTTTGTGTTGATGGCACAATATCGCAAGCCTATTGATTTTACCGATGAGGCGATCGCCGCCGCAACCAACGGTTGGCATACTCTCAGAGAAGGATTACTCTTCGGTTATCAACACAGTAAGGTAATAGGGACTGGGAATCAGCCAATTTCTAATTCCTACTTTGAACGCTTTACAGAAGCTGTGAATGATGACTTTAATTTTCCTGGTGGGTTAGCAGTAATCTTTGAATTAGCCAAGGAATTAATCCGCGAGGGAAATATTCTTGTACATCAAGGAAAAACCGACACACCAGCAGATGAGTTACTCAAAACATGGCGAACACTCGTTACTTTAGCTGATGTTTTAGGTTTAGAAGCCAAGCCAGAAGTAGAAACACCTGTAAAAGATGGTTTAAGTGATGGGGAAATTGAGGATTTTATTCAAAAACGGCAAGAAGCGAGAAAAGCGAAGAATTTTTCAGAAAGCGATCGCATTCGTGACGAACTTTTAGTCAAAGGTATTACCTTAATAGATAGCCGAGAAGGAACCCGCTGGCACAGGAATTAATAATTTTGAATTTTGAATTGTAATCATGTTTTCTGAACTCACAAATGCGATCGCTCATTTTGATATTCCCGCTGATTGGATTGGGATTAGAGCCGTCAAAGAAAAGAACTCAACCCGTTATGTTCGTGATGGCTTACCCAAAGCTAACGGCAAATCCTCCACAGTGGGAGCTATGCTAGAAGTTTTGGTAAATGGCTGTTTGGGTTATGCCGCTACCAATTCCCTAGAACTTTCAGCCCTACAATCTGCTGCTCAAACAGCCTACAACCAGGCATTAGCAGCCAGGGAATGGTGGATTTATCCCTTCAGTGAAAGTACACGTCCGAAAGTCGTGGGGGAGTACAACTCGCCGTTTTTAGAGCCATTAGATGCCTTCAGTCCGGGGGAAATCAACGATTTACTCGTTCGCATTTGCCAGAAGCTGAAAGTTGACGAAAAGATTGTGCAAACCACAGCCAGCGCTAGCACCAGCGAGAAAGAGACTTGGTTTGTCAGCAGCAACGGCTCACAGGTATATCAAAAATTTATCTCATTGGGAACGCATTATGGTGCGATCGCTCAAAATGGTGCAACAGTCCAGCAACGCACCAACAACGGCCCCCACGCAAACTGTTACCAAGGCGGATGGGAACTATTAAAACAAGATGACTTATGGCATCAAGTCCAGCAAGTAGGCGAACAAGCAATAGAACTACTAACAGCCGACGAATGCCCAACCACCCGCACCAACTTAGTTTTAGCCCCAGACCAAATGATGCTGCAAATTCACGAAAGCATCGGACATCCCCTAGAAATTGACCGGATTTTAGGAGATGAGCGCAACTACGCCGGCGGCAGCTTTGTGAATAAAAGTGATTTTGGCAACTTAGTATATGGCTCAGAAAAACTAAACATCACCTTTGATCCCACCGTATCCGGTGAATTTGCCAGCTACGGATTTGATGATACAGGCGCTGTAGCGACACGGGAATATGTAATCAAAGCCGGCGTACTCCAAAGAGGTTTAGGGAGCCTGGAAAGTCAAGCTAGAGCAGGTATACCAGGGGTTGCCTGTGCCCGTGCTTGCTCATGGAATCGACCAGCCATTGACCGCATGGCCAACTTGAATTTAGAGCCAGGAAACGCCACCTTTAACGAAATCATCGCCGAAATAGAACATGGCGTTTACATGGAATCTAACCGATCTTGGTCAATTGACGATCGCCGTTATAAATTTCAGTTTGGTTGCGAATACGCCAAATTAATAGAAAACGGTAAACTCACCAAAACCCTCCGCAATCCCAACTATCGCGCCACCACACCAGAATTTTGGCACAGCTTAACCAAAGTCGGAAATGCTGCCAATTGGCAAATGTACGGCACACCTTTCTGTGGCAAAGGTGAACCAAATCAAGCAATTACTGTAGGACATGGTTCACCAGTTTGTCTATTTACTAATGTCGAAGTTTTCGGCGGCGGAAATTAAACTCGTAAAACAAGCATCTTGCCTTTCATCAATGTAGGACAAGCCGAAAAGCCTGTCATTTAGCAGCAGGCCAGACGCCTGCTCTACATTTAACCTTATATTTATCCCACTTTCAATATTTAACCCATACGATAACCATGAAGATTGAGGAATTATCTGCTTTAGAAGTTAGTTTTAATCAACTAATTGAAACTCTACTGATCAAAAAAGCAGAAAGCGAACAATTCACCGTCAGACTCAGCAGCGAAAAAAGTCAATTTACCCGGTTCAATCATGCCAAAGTCCGCCAAACTGGTTGCGTCGCTGACGGTTGGATTAAACTGACTTTGATGGAAGATCAGCGCAGCGCTTATCAGCAGTTTCCCTTTACTGGCAATTGGGAAATAGATTGGCAAGTAGCATACACAGCTTTGCAAGAACTCCGGGCAGAAATTAGCCTATTACCCGTTGATCCTTATTTAGTTTTACCCACAGGAACCAATACCAGTCGGGAAGTTAATCCAGGGAAATTATTAGCAGCAGAAGCAGTAGTTCCCACCTTGCTAGAACTGGTGACAGAATTAGATTTCACTGGTATCTATGCTGGGGGATTGGTAGTTAAAGCTTACGGTGATTCCAGCGGACAAAAACACTGGTTTGCTACCGATTGTTTCACCTTGGATTATTCTCTATTTAGCAATTCTGGGCAAGCCGTTAAAGGCACATTTGCCGGCAGCGATTGGAATGAACCTGCTTATATAGCCAAAATCAGCGAAGCCAAGAAACAATTAGAACTGCTTTCTCGTACTCCTAAAGAATTGCCAAGGGGACAATACAAAACCTATTTTGCACCCGCCGCAGTTGCCGATTTATTAACTATGCTTTCTTGGGGGGCTATCAGCCAAGCAGATATCCAACAAGGAAATAGTGCTTTAGCTGCTTTATGGCGTCAAGAAAAACAACTTTCGCCAAAATTTAGTTTAAAAGAAAACTTTCAGCGGGGTTTAGTCCCGCGATTTAATGAATTGGGAGAAATGGCTGCACCAGAGTTACCCTTAATAGATAAAGGAATTTTAGTAAATACCTTAGTGAATTCTCGCACCGCTAAGGAATATGGTAAAATTGCCAATGGCGCTAACGGCTCAGAAACTTTACGTGCGCCGGAAGTGAGTTTTGGTAATTTAGCATTTGAGCAGATTCTGCCAAGTTTAGATACAGGATTATATCTCTCAAATTTGCATTACTTGAATTGGAGCGATCGCCCCAGTGGTAGAATTACAGGTATGACCCGTTACGCCTGTTTTTGGGTAGAAAACGGCGAAATAATCGCCCCCATCGAAAACCTGCGTTTTGACGAAAGTCTCTATCGCTTCTGGGGTGAAGAAAATCTAATTGATTTAACCAACTTTCAAGAATTTATTCCCGAAGTCGGAACTTACGAAAGTCGCCAATTAGGCGGTTCTTTAGTTCCCGGTATGTTGGTAAACGATTTCACCTATACTTTGTAATCATCCCGCGCAAAGATGCTAATTTAACCCTTTGCGCCTTTGCGACGGCAGTTGCTCATGGGGAGCCACTGCGTTGGACGGGTTCCCCGGCTTAAAGCACGTGGCGTGGAAACCCCCAAGACCGCGCTGCCTCGCCTTTGCGTGAGATTAATCTAAAGATTTGATTTTCTAATTGTAATCTTCCTGCTTTAATTAATTCTCTTCTAGCTCAAAACCCCAACCTATGTCCAACTTATGGACTGGCAGGCTCAAACTGCTGCTCATCGCTTACTTGAAACTGGACAAATCACCGTGATCATTCATGATAATGCCTCTGTCCATAAAAGCTATTTGGCTCGCCAGCAGCACCAACGTTGGCAACAACAAGGTTTATACGTCTTTTTTCTCCCTCCCTATAGTCCCCAAATGAATCGAATTGAAGATGTACATCAGCGGTTCGGCCTTTTCCATCGCGCACAGATAAGGCAGCATCAATTAAGGGACGATCTGCGATCGCACTCAAAAATCTAATAGCATCAAATAAGTTAGACTTGCCGACACCGTTAGCACCAGCTACACAGGTAAATGGCCCAAAGCGGACATCAACATCGACAAGGTTCTTAAAACCAGAAACTTTTAATCTAGTCAGCATAAATATTCCTCTGTTGGCAAAAAATGTAAATGTGCCAAGCAGACCTGGCTCACACAAACAGATTAAACCTCTCTTATCTATTGTGACTGTAGAACCTGAGAGATTTTTGTCTGCTTGGGTATACCTCTGGCAAAGCGACAGTATTAATTGTAATTTTTGGAACTAATACTCATATCCGTGAAATATACTTATTCACCGACTACACTAACTTACTACTCCCCCCAGCCTGAAACACCTGTTGAGCCGTCAAATTCAAATCTGGGAACGTTGGTGATTTAATGAGGTCTGAGCCCTTAAAATGGTTAACCTCATACTCCCCATCCACCAAAAAGTAGACACAGATAGTCGGTTCTATAGAGTTACCGATATAGCGCCTACCTCCCAAGCTGAGATAATCAACAATCCAGTATTCAGGAATATTAATTGCTTCATAGTCCCTGACCTTATCAAGGTAATCAACTCGCCATTTGATACTGATAACTTCAATCACTAAGGGAATTGATGCCCCTTGAGTCACGGTTGAGGATTTTTCCCATAAAGGTTCCGCTGTTAAGGCAGGGCGATTTAAGATCAGCACATCTGGCGAATAGCCGGTTTCTCTGCTTGGTACTTTCACCAATGCTTGCTGGGGCATAAAATAAGGGAGATTCAGCCGCCCAAACTCTGCGGCCAGTTCTGTAGCCAAAAAACCAGTAATTTTTTCATGTATCTCGTCTGGCTGCATCTCAATAATTTCGCCGTCGCGCAGTTCATAGCGTTCACCCTCTGGCTTCCAGTCCAGAAATTTCGCAAAGGTGATGTTTTTCGGTAAAGCTTGAACCATAAAACCTCATTATGTCGTTTACTGTGGTCGCGAATCAAAGAAAAATCAGATCAAAATAAGTAGTAACTTCCCGAACCAAGTAGGTCGGCGTAAAGAATTAAAGGTTTGTAGTGAGCGATTCTTAGAGGAAGAAAATAGGACTAAAGTCCTGACTACGAGCCGATTTTAATATTTTTCACATTACTCGGTATACTTTGATTGATTGATTCTCACTTAATTACTTAAGCTGTGGCAAATTAAATTTGCATACATCTATCAACCAGGATACTCTCCGGTACTGGCTTTTTGAATTTTGAATTTTGAATTACTTTCAGCTTATCTCTTCTTAGAATTAGATGAATTTTTCGGCGGTGGCGTATCTCGTTGCAGTTGTTGCCGTCCGTTGGTAACAATTCGCAGCATATCCTGGAGATCCTGCTCAATATTTCCCAAGATGCCATCAGCGTATTCGTCAGCGCCATCTTCGATTTGTTCAGCTTGGGCTAAAGCAGTTTGTCGCATTTCCTCCAATTCTTGCAGACAGACACGCTGCTTGCGTTCAATTTCCACCAGGGTGTCTTGCATCATAGCGTCACACTCTTGCTTCACCTGTCGCCGCAGTTGTTCAGCTTCCCGTTCTGCCTGTCTGATAATATCGCTTTCAGCCAAAATTTGTGCTCTTTTTGCTTGAGCAGCATCAACCACTTGCTGTCCATACTCTTCTGCTTCCAGAAGAATTTCTTCCTTTTGTTCCAGAATCACTGCCGCTTCCTGAAAAACTGATGGTAAAGAAAGCCGAATAAAATCAAGCTGTTCCAACAGCTTCTCTTCATCTACCAATGTGCGCCCCGTCAGTGGAATCCGTAGACTACAAAGAATAATTTCTTCTAGGCGGTTGAGTTCCTGCTGAATGTCTACCCCTCCTGTTCGCAAAGCTTCTCCGGGGGAGTTTCCATTGGCATAGTCTTGAGGGGGGAGATTGTTTCCGTGATGATTGGATTCGACTTGGGAGAATTGTGGTCGTAGCATTGGTATATCTCTAGGGCAATGTGTGGAGGAACAAGATGATCGACAGAGCCACCAAACCTTGCAATCTCTCTTACCACACTACTACTTAAAAAACTATACTCATTCGAGGTAGCCAGAAAGACTGTCTCTATTTGAGTTGAAAGTGTTTTATTAGTGTGCGCCATTTGTAGCTCGATTTCAAAGTCCGAAACCGCTCGTAATCCCCTGATTAAAACTTGTGCCTGTCGCATTTGGGCATAGTTGACAGTCAGACCGTCAAAGCTGTCAACTTCTACATTTGGTAGATGTTTTGTAGTTAAGCGAATCTGTTCTAGCCGTTGCTGGACTGTAAACAGTGGCATTTTGTTAGGATTTCGCAGTACTGCGACTATCACCTGGTCAAACAGCCGACAGCCGCGCTGAATGATGTCAAGGTGTCCCAAGGTGATGGGGTCGAAGCTACCGGGATAAATAGCAATCACAATTTTAGATAGATCAAACTTATTTTCCGTGATTATATCCAAAGCACTTTATTTTAACTTACTCAAATTTAACATCTCCCGCTCCTGTTCAAGGGTGCTAAGTTCAATTGTTGTAGTGGTATAAGTTATGCTCAACGGCGCATTAGGAACTAGCATGGACATTGGAGATGTCGTATCTCTAATGGGGCGTTGGTTCCTTCAATTCTTCTAGGTAATTTTCCATGGCACTGGATTTTCCCGCCTTGCCCTTGGCGTTTCAATTTACTTCTCCAGGACCGATTCTGGTGAAAATAGGGCCAATAATTATCCGCTGGTATGGCTTGTTAATTGCCTCAGCCGTGTTAATTGGCGTCAGCCTTTCCCAGTACTTGGCAAAGCGTCGTCACGTTAATCCGGAGTTGCTGAGTGATTTGTCAATTTGGCTCGTGATTGGGGCGATTCCCGCAGCGCGGCTATATTACGTTTTGTTTCAGTGGTCGGAATACGCCCAGCATCCAGAGCGGATCATTGCTATATGGCAAGGAGGCATTGCCATTCACGGAGCAATTCTCGGTGGGGTTGTGGCAGCGTTAATCTTTGCCAAACTCAAGCAAATTTCTTTTTGGCAACTAACAGATTTAGTTGCTCCTTCGCTGATTTTAGGACAAGCGATCGGACGTTGGGGGAATTTCTTTAATTCTGAAGCTTTTGGCCGTCCCACCAATTTACCGTGGAAGCTTTATATTCCCTGGGAACGTCGTCCCCCTAACTTGGCTAATTTTGAGTATTTCCATCCCACTTTTCTCTACGAATCTTTGTGGGATTTAATGGTGTTTGCCCTGCTAATCGTTTTGTTTTTTCGTGCTTTATCCGGTAGGCCACGCCTAAAGTTAGGTACTTTGTTTCTAGTTTACTGGGTAGCCTACAGTTTAGGACGCTTTTGGATCGAAGGCTTTCGCACAGACAGCTTGATGTTGGGGCCACTGCGCATGGCACAGGTAGTGAGTTTAATGGGAATTAGCTTGGGATTAGCCGGGTTAGCTTGGCTGTACTTACTAAGACGCCCTTTGCCTGATGTAGTATCTCCCTTAAAAGGGGATGGGGCGCTGGAGTGACGGGGACTCTTTACTGGGGACTCTTTACTGGGAACTGGGGATTGGGAAAAACTCTTACCCATTACCCATTACCCATTACCCATTACCCATTACCCATTACCAATTACCCATTACCAATTACCCATTACCCATTACCAATTACCCATTACCAATTACCCATTACCAATTACCCATTACCAAAAATAAAAAATGCCCCAGAGTTTTCTCTAGGGCTTAACCAGGGTGCATCTACCATTTCTATCTACTGGGCAATGGGGGTAAATCCGGAAAGATACTGACAAAATGCCAAAAAGTTTTTTTTTGCAGAGTTGCTGTGTAGGCGTTCATGAGTGTAAATACGGATATTTTCTGTGATAGGAGCTATCTAAATCCTGTCAACCCAGGGGTGTATATTGTGGGCGCAGGCCCGGGAGATCCAGATTTATTAACAGTCAAGGCGCAGAAACTGCTGGCTGTTGCCGATGTGATTTTGTTTGCTGATTCTTTAGTACCAGAAGAGATTTTGGATCTCTGTCGCCAAGATGCCCAGATAATTCAGACTGCGAATAAGACTTTAGAGGAGATTTTGCCGATCATGATTGAAGGGGTGCGATCGCATAAATCTGTAGTTCGTCTCCATTCTGGCGATCCTAGTCTCTACAGTGCTATCCACGAGCAAATGCACCTCTTGGCAGAGGCAGACATTCCCTTTGAAGTCATACCCGGTATCAGTGCCTTTCAAGCTGCAGCTGCTAAACTCAAAATAGAACTGACTGTCCCCGGTTTAGTCCAAACTATTATTTTGACGCGAATCAGTGGCCGCACAGAAGTCCCCCCAAGGGAAGAATTAGCTTCTTTAGCAGCACACCAAGCTAGTCTTTGCTTATATCTGAGTGCGCGTCACGTCGAAGATGCCCAAGCTAAATTACTGGAACACTATCCAGCCGAAACCCAAGTGGCGATTTGCTTTCGCATCGGTTGGCCCGATGAAAAAATCAGGGTTGTTCCTCTCAACCAATTGGCAGATTGTACTCATGAAGAACAACTGCATCGGACTACACTTTATGTAATTAGTCCAGCACTCTTGCCAGCAAAAGGGACGCGATCGCGTTTATATCATCCCGAACATAGTCATCTGTTTCGTTCGTCTCATCAGTAAAAATTGGAGAAGTGGGAGATAAATACTTAATTTTTAAGGCTTCATCTCCCCCTCTGTAAGTAGTGCAACGTCAATAATTAAAAGTTTGTAGTAAGGACTTTAGTCCTGTCTTGAGGACTAAAGTCCTCACTACGAGCTAATTGATTTTTATTTATTCTCGCCTACTTACCGCCGTAATTCGATAAACTTAACATAGTGATTACCACCATCAAAGTTAGCAATTTTGAATTTATTATTATGCCATTAGTTAAAGTGCAAACTTCTGTATCTGCTCCTGAAAAAGCTGAGGTTGAGGCTATGCTCAAAAGCCTATCAGCCAAGTTAGCCAAGCATACAGGCAAACCAGAATCTTATGTCATGACAGCTTTTGAACCGGAAATCCCGATGACCTTTGCTGGCACTACTGACCCAGTTTGCTATATAGAAATTAAGAGCATCGGCACTATGAAACCAGAGCAAACCCAGGCTATGAGTCAGGACTTCTGCCAACAGATTAACCAGGCGCTAGGTGTACCCAAAAATCGCATTTACATAGAGTTTGCAGATGCCAAGGGTGCGATGTGGGGTTGGAACGGCACAACGTTTGGTTAATTTCTCTAGAAAATTGCCTTACACAATCGCCAGTGCTAGTGTTTCAAATAGTTACACAAAATACTGGCAGCTTAAGATAACCCTAGATGAATCCTGTTTGAAACTAACAGTTATATGAAGGTATGATGATTAATTTGTTTGAAAATAATAATTCTGTGTAAGGAATTGTGATTAATACATTCATCAGGTATATATCTGGCTTATTACTTAAATTAAGTAGACGGATTTTTACTTAGTTGAATTGTAGTTTATTTAGCTGAAATATCGCTGATGAATGGGAATACTTCAGAACATCGTCATTTTAGTTTGAGCGAGCGGAGAAATCAGCAGCCATTGAGGCTAGAGAGAACTTTAAGTGCGCTGGAAACAGGAGGATTTAGTCTGAGTGGCTTGCTGTTGTGGTTGGGAGTTGCACCCAGTATCCACATAGCCCTTGGGACTCAAGCTATGTTGGTCTGGTTGCCAGCTGCAATAGTGTCTATGCTGCTGAACCTACAGGTATACCGCTTGGGAATACATTATCCAGACACGGCTGGAGGTACGCCCAACTATATCACTAAATTGCTGAAAGACTATCCATATTTAGCTACTTATGGAGCAATCGGCTATTTGATGGGTTGGGTATCTGTACCACCAATCAACGCTATTATATTAACTAATTTAATCAAGATTCAGCTAGCATCTTTAAATATTGCTTGTCCAGAGACTTTACTGAAAATTGGTTTTACATTAATCCCCTTTATTTTAGCTTTTAGCAGTATTCGCGCCTCAAGCATCCTGCACTTATTTTTTGTTCTGCCGGCAATCGGCTTTTTAGTAGTTTTTTGCGTTCAAGGTTTGGGCTGGTTAGCATACTCTCCAGCCAGTCCTGGTTTTTTCCCACCCTTAGAGATGTTCAATCCAACATCTCTGCATTTTGTAGATTGGGCGAAGTGGTTTTTCATCGCTATCTATGGAACCTACGCTGGGGAATCTGCTTCCTCATTTATCGCCGATAGCAAAAAGCCTGGGGAAACTTTGCGTTTTCTGAAGTTGACAGCAAGTCTCATCCCCATCGTTTATTTGGGTGGCTCTTGGGTGATGATGCGTTTAAATACGGGTTTACAACTTGGAGACGATACTTTCTCCAACCTGTTAGCAGCAGCTATGCCATTTTGGGGTGAGTCGGCTTCAGTTTTGGTGACTTTTCTGATCGTCTGTGGAGCATTCCTGAGTTCAGCGACAGCAGTATCTAACTCTCCCCGAATATTTTACCAACTGGCGATTGACGGCTACTTGTCCCCTGTGTTTGCAGTTTTGTCTCATCGGGGTGTACTTGTACCCAGTCTGGTGTTTACCCTTTTACTCAGCCTCATCTGTTTAGCTTGGGGCGATGTATCTCGCATAGTGATGGTGGCTGGTACTAGCTACGTGGTGGCGATGATGGCAATCCATCTAGGAATGTGGCTGCGCCGGCGACACCCAGAAGCACTAGCTCCCTGGTGGTCACTGGGTATTTTTTTGATGGAGGCTGTTGTATTAGTTGTGGGTGGCTGGGCTTGGGGCTGGCAAGATTGGACTGTAGGGATGCTTTTGCCCATAGTGATTATATTTGTAGATGTTGCGATTCGTCGTCTTCCCTGGGCGCCCTTCCATCCCAATTGGTGGATAGAACGCGATCGCATACAAGCCCATAATCCTAAAAAAGATTTTGTAGCAACTCAGGTGGTAGTCCTACTGCTGCTTGTCTGTACTGCTGTCACCGTCACTTGGGTAGTCAAGGGTATATTAGATGAGACCCTCAGTCGTGCTAGCAAGGATCTATTTGTTGTCTTGCTGATCGCGATCGCTTTTGTGAGTGTGGCGGTTGCTTGCTGGACTAGCTTGCCACAGGTTGCGGCTATTGATGAAGCTCGCCAAAAAGCAGAAAATCTTTTTATCACAGCCCTTGACACCGTTTTGGATACTATTTTGGTAGTTGATGAAGACGGAGTAATTAATCAGGCAAATCCAGCAGCTGAGTTACTCTTGGGCATCAACAAATACACTCTGTTGGGGCAAAGACTGAACAATTTTCTGCCAGGACTGCCAGAAAATCCCGCAACCTGGCAAAACCGCAGTGAACAAACCTTAGAATGGCGTCAAAGCTTACGCACCATCGAAGCGACAATTTCCCAACACCGCCAGCAGTTTCTCAAACAATATATTGTCATCTTGCGAGACGTGACTGAGCGCAAACAGGCAGAGGTACAACTCCAACAAGCCTTGCGAAATCAGGAAGAACTCGCAGTCACGGCTACTGCACAAGCACAGCAGCTAAAAGTCGCTTTGCAGAATTTAAAAATTACCCAATCTCAATTAATTCAAACTGAAAAAATGTCTAGTCTAGGTCAAATAGTTGCTGGTGTTGCTCATGAGATTAACAACCCAGTTAGTTTTATTTATGGGAACCTCAGCCACGTTGATCACTATACTCAGGATTTACTAACTTTAGTCAATTTATATCAGCAAAACTATCCTCAGACCAACAGAGAAATTCAAGACTGGATTGAAAATATCCAACTTAACTTTCTCATTGAGGATTTACCTAAAACCTTGTCTTCTATCAAAGTTGGTGCTGTTCGGATTCGCGAAATTGTGCTAACTTTGCGTAATTTTTCGCGGCTTGATGAAGCAGATATGAAACCTGTTGATATCCATCAGGGCATTGATAGCACACTCTTGATTTTAAATCATCGTCTCCAGGATAAACTTCACTATCCATCAATTGAAGTTATCAAACAATATGGCAAATTGCCTCTGATTGAGTGTTATGCAGGACAATTAAATCAGGTGTTTATGAATATCCTCAGTAATGCAATTGATGCTTTGGAACAGCAGGATCAGCAACGCTCAAAACAAGAAAGGCTAAAACACAAAAGCGTCATTACTATCAGCACACAACTAAACAACCAACAATGGGTGACAATCAAAATTAAAGATAATGGTTCCGGAATGACAGAATTCGTCAAGTCGCGATTGTTTGACCCCTTCTTTACTACTAAGACTGTAGGCAAAGGCACAGGATTGGGATTATCTATCAGCTATCAGATCGTCGTGAATCAGCATGGCGGAAAAATCAAGTGTGTTTCGACCCTAGGACAAGGAGCAGAGTTTGTGATTGAGATTCCCATTCAGCAAAACCAACCAACAAAAATAAATATGGTTTAAGTGAGTAAGACCTACGCACTGACCGAAAATAATTAAAGTCCATAGTCGATATTGTTAGATATTTCAAACATTCTAGGTTTGATTTTTTAGCGAGGTAAATCTCTCTGTGGGTAGTTGACTTTATTTTATTGTTAATTTGACATAATCTCTCAATAAAAAATGTTTATTGAATAGACCGACAGGGTACTATGAAATGAAAGCTACATAACTTATAGGATACACAGATGTACGGCTTAATAAACAAAGCTATTCAGGATATGGTATGCGAACGCTTTGGTAAAGAAACTTGGCAGGCAATTAAACAAAAGGCTGAAGTTCAAGTAGATTCCTTTTTAAGGATGGAAAAATATCCTGATGACCTGACTCACAGATTAGTCAAGGTCACAAGTGAAATTGTGGGCTTATCGACAGTGGAAGTTATGGAAGCCTTTGGAGAGTATTGGATACAGTATACTGGCAAGGCAGGGTATGGTGAAATCATGGACATGGGCGGTGATACGCTGCCCGATTTTTTGGATAATTTAGATGATATTCATACTCGTTTGGGTGTAATTTTCCCACAATACAATCCCCCTTCCTTTGAGTGTAATCAAGTAGAGGATAACTCCTTGAAATTGCACTACCATTCACAGCGTCAGGGACTAGCTCCAATGGTTACGGGACTGATTAAGGGTTTAGGGACAAGGTTTAATACAGCAGTTAAGATTACCCAGACTCAAAATCGAGAAGAGGGCGCCGAACATGATGCTTTTGTGATCGAGTATAAACCTAACTGACCACCTCATGACTTCCCCACAGTTTAATCTTCCACCACAGTCATTTGTCAAAGCCTTTCCATTTCATATTGTGTTTAATCGAGACAGAACGATTGTACAAGTTGGAGAGGTTTTACAACGTATTCACCCACATCCTTTAGTAGGCAGTTTAATTGAGCAACACTTCCAGATTCTACGTCCCAAAATTCAGATTGAATTTACAGCCATCACTAAACGGATAAACTCTTTGTTTCTGTTTAAATGCCTGCATAATGGGATGAATTTTAAAGGACAAATGATATATAAGCAGGAGCAAGACATTATGTTTTTTCTTTGCTCTGTTTGGGTACAAGATACAACTAGTCTAGCTTCCTATGGTTTGAAACTAAACGACTTTGCAATTCACGACCAGACTGTTGACTTAATTTTTTTACAACAAGGAAAAAATACAGCTTTGGAGGATATTCAAAATTTAACAAATGAACTGACTCAGAAACAGGCACAGTTACAAGAAGCCTTAGCAGTTCAAAAAAATCTCGCTAACACTGCTGAAGCACAAGCCAAAAAGTTAGAACATACTCTCAAGGAGTTGCAGCATACCCAATCTCAATTAATTCAAACTGAAAAAATGTCTAGTCTGGGTCAATTAGTCGCTGGTGTTGCCCACGAAATTAATAACCCGATTAACTTCATTTATGGCAACATCAAATATATTAGAGAATACGCTCAGTATTTACTGAGTTTAATCGACTTGTACCAGAAGCATAATTCTCAACCTCACCCACAAATCGAAGAACTACTCAAGAAGAATGACCTAGAATTTATCATCAAGGATTTACCAAAAATCTTATCTTCGATAGAACTTGGTTCTAATCGCATCCGTGAAATTGTGCGAACTTTGCAGAATTTTTCACGCATTGATGAAACAGCAATGAAATTCGTTGATATTCATCAAGGTATTGATAGCACACTGTTGATTTTACAGCATCGTCTCCAGGATAAACTTAATACTCCGTCAATTGAAATTATCAAAAAATATGGCGATTTGCCTTTGATTCAATGTTATATGGGGCAATTGAATCAGGTATTTATGAATATCCTTAGTAATGCAATTGATGCTTTACAATCGCCGCTTCAGTCCGGCTTAAAAGAAGAAATTACTAAAAAAAATGGTCAGATTTTCATCTGTACTGAACTAGAAAATGAGCAGTGGGCAAAAATTAGTATTAAAGATAATGGGCCCGGAATAACAGAGGAAGTTAGGTCAAGATTGTTTGACCCATTTTTTACTACTAAGCCTGTAGGTAAAGGCACAGGGTTAGGATTATCAATCAGCTATCATATTGTGGTGGAAAAACATGGTGGCAAGATAGAATGTGTCTCTGAACCTGGACAGGGGGCAGAGTTTTTAATTCAGATCCCTCTTTACCAGAAGCAATCGGCAGATATTTAACCAACAAAAGTAGGTAGAAAGCAGAGATGGTGTCTGAAATACGTTGATTAATGGGTGGGGTTCTTTGATTACACATAAGGGAACTGGATTTAACATCCCATGCCTGAAATTCTACTTAACTAGATCAGTGACTGTTATATTAGTTATGTTACTGGGAATACTACTTATGTAGATCCAAAAAAAATCAGTCAAGTAGCCTTATGATTAATAATTCCATCTCTGCGATCGCGATTCCTGGGTATAGAATTACTGAACTGATCTATGTTGGTGCGAGAACCACTGTTTATCGCGCTTACCAAGAGAAGACGCAGATGCCAGTCATCATTAAAATTCTTAACGCAGAGTATCCCCAATTTCGTGACCTGATTTTGTTTAGAAATCAGTTTGCGATTGCCCAGCACATTGACCATGCCAATATTATAAAATGCTACAGCCTAGAACCATACGGCAACAGTTATGCATTAATTTTAGAAGACTTTGGGGGCATCTTTTTGAGTCAATATGCCAACTTCCAACCTCTCGAATTAGAGGAGTTTTTCTCCATTGCTATTGCTATTACTGATGCCCTAGAATTTCTCTATCAAAATAGAATTATTCATCAAGATATCAAACCTAGAAATATATTAATCAATCCACTAAGCAAGCAAATTAAGCTGATAGATTTTAGTATTTCTTCCATTTTGCCTAAAGAAAATGCCGAGATTAAAAACCCGAATGTTTTATCAGGCACACTGGCCTATATGTCTCCAGAACAAACGGGAAGAATGAATCGAGGGATTGACTACCGCACCGACTTTTATTCCCTCGGTGTGACTTTTTATGAACTACTCACAGGACAATTACCGTTTAAGAGTACTAATCCTCTAGAGTTAGTGCATTGCCATCTTGCCAAGGAACCTATTAGTCCGAGGGAAATTAATCCCCAGATTCCCCAAAATGTGGCTAAAATCATCATGAAGTTAATGGCGAAAACGGCTGAAAAGAGATATCAAACAGCTAGTGGTATTAGATATGATTTAGAAGTTTGTCAGCAGATGTTGTTAAATCAAGGTGAGATTAAATCCTTTGAATTAGGAAAAAGAGATATATGCGATCGCTTCCTGATTCCAGAAAAGCTTTATGGTAGAGAAGAAGAAGTTGCCACATTATTAAATGCCTTTGATCGCGTCAGTACTGGCAACATAGAATTCATGTTAATTGCTGGTTTTTCTGGCATTGGTAAAACCGCTGTTGTCAATGAAGTTCATAAACCAATTGTTCGACAAAAAGGTTATTTCATCTCTGGTAAATTTGACCAATTTCAGCGGGACATACCGTTTTCGGCATTAGTGCAAGCCTTCCACAGTCTCATGGAGCAATTACTAACGGAAAGTACAGCCGAGTTGCTAGATTGGAAAGCTAAGATTTTATCAGCATTAGGAGAACAAGGAAGGGTGATGATTGATATCATCCCCAAATTAGAACTGATTATTGGCAAGCAACCAGAAGTAGTAGAACTCACAAGTAGTGCTTCCCAAAATCGCTTCAATCTGCTTTTTAGCAAATTCATCCAGGTATTGGCAACAAAAGAACATCCACTAGTAATTTTCTTGGATGACTTACAATGGGCAGACTCCGCTTCTTTGAAGTTAATTCAATTGCTAATGACTGAAGCAGATGTCAAGTATTTGTTGTTAATCGGCGCTTATCGGGATAATGAAGTTAATCCCGGACATCCTTTCAAAATAACTCTAGATGATCTTCTTCAATCTCAGGTAACAGTCAATCAAATTACCCTAAAGCCGCTGGATGAAGTTAATCTAAATCGTTTAATAGCTGATACTCTTAATTGTCCAGAATATGAAGCAGTATCTTTAACTAAATTGGTGTTATCTAAAACTCAAGGAAACCCATTTTTTACTAGTCAGTTACTAAAATTTTTGCGTGATGATGGGTTAATAACCTTTAATTTGGATGCTAGATATTGGCAGTATAATATTAGCGAAGAACAAAATATTTATATCAAAAATAATGTTGTCGAATTACTAGCAATACAATTGCAAAAATTAGCAGAGAGTATCCAGAACACCTTAAAGATAGCAGCTTGTATTGGTAACGAATTTGATTTACATACCTTGTCAATCGTCTGTCAAAAATCAGAAGTAGAAACAGCATCTGATTTGTGGAAAGCATTACAAAAAGGGCTGATTTTACCAAAAGATGAAGTTTACAAGCTTTATCAAAATGAGTCAGTAAGTAAAGATGATCAACGCTGGATAACAGATAATAAACAACTGACAGTTAACTACAAATTTATCCATGATCGAGTACAGCAGGCAGCCTATTATCTGATTCCAGCAGTCGATAAACAAGCGACTCATTTGAAAATTGGTCGGCTGATTTTACAAAATACCACTTCAGCAGAACTGGAAGAAAATATTTTTGAGATAGTTAACCAGTTGAATATCGGGGTTGATTTAATCATCAGTCAGTCAGAAAAATATCAACTGGCTAAACTCAATTTGCTTGCAGGTCAAAAAGCCAAATTAGCTACAGCTTATGATGCTGCTGTCAGGTATTTGAATTTGGGTTTAGGGCTGCTAGCAGCAGATAGTTGGCAGCAAGAGTATTACCTGACACTTAATATTTATGTAGAATTAGTGGAAGCAGAATACTTAAACATTAACTTTGAACAAGCAATAACCTACATAAAAATAGTTCAGCAACAAGCAAGAACTTTAATTGACCAGGTGAAGGTTTATGAAGCTGAAATACAGATTTATATAGCTCAAGTCCAGATGCAATTGGCTATTGATACAGGGCTGAAATTACTGGATATGTTGGGAGTTAGCTTAGAGCAAGCACTTCCTCAAGATTTGAATATTGATGATTTAATCTATTTATCCACAATGACGGCTCCTGATAAAATTGCCGCTATGCGGGTTTTAATTAGCATATCTTCTGCGGCATATTTTGCAAATCCAGCCTTATTGATGCCGATCGTAGTTACAATGATAAATCTATCTATTAAATATGGAAATTCTTCGGCTTCTGCTTACGGGTATGTTTTCTACGGTATGCTGCTGTGCGGTTTGCTTTCTGATATTGATTCTGGATATCGCTACGGCAAACTTGCTTTGAAGTTATTAGATAAATTGGTGGCGCCAGAAATCAAATTCAGGGTACTGATTTTTTGGAATTCTAGTATTAAATGTTGGAAACTGCACATTAGACAATCAATAGAACCTTTACGAGAAAATATCCGATGTGGCTTAGAAGTTGGCGATATAGAATATGTTGGCTATTGTTCTGTTAATCATATCTATAATATTCTGTTTACTGGAGACAATTTAGTATCTGTATTTAAAGATATAGATCAGTATAGTATTTTAATGCATAATCTGAAGCAACAATGGACTATTAATGTTCAGAGCTTATGGAAGCAGATGGTATTTAATTTGTTGGAAGTTACTGCTGATAAATACGAATTAAATGGAAGTTACTTCAACCAGTCTCAAGCGATACCAAGCTTGATAGAAACAAATAATTATAACATTTTATTTTCTGTGTATCTAGTTAAAACTATACTTTTTTACTTGTTTAAACAAAGAAAGAGTGCGGTTGACAGTGCTAGTTTGGCAAAACAATATATAGATTCTGTTAGTGGACAAATAGTTGTCAGTCAACACAATTTTTACTATTCTCTTGCTCTTTTGGCTGAATATAATAACCAGGATAGCAGTAAGCAAGAACAATATTTAAAACAAGTTGTTGAAAATCAAGAAATAATGAATTATTGGGCTGTTAATGCGCCCAATAATTATCAACATAAGTTGGATTTAATAGAAGCTGAAAAAGCCAGGGTTTTAGGGAATAATTGGGAGGCTATTGAGCTTTATGACCAAGCAATTAGAGGAGCTAAAGAAAATAAATACATTCAAGAAGAAGCCCTGGCAAATGAACTTGCTGCTGAGTTTTATATTGTCTGCGGTAAACAAAAAATTGCTCAAATCTACTTGATTGATGCTTACTATTGTTATAGTCATTGGGGAGCTAAGGCAAAAGTTGAAGATTTAGAAGAATGCTATGCTCAGTTACTTGCACCAATCCTTAATCCAACAATAATCGGTAATTATGAAAGTGATTCGGTTGCTTTAATCAGTACTGTTGTAAATGACTCCAGCAGTACAGATATTTTGGCTATGTTGGATTTGGAAACTGTTACTAAGGCATCTTTAGCGATTTCTTCAGAAATTCAAGTTGATAAATTACTGCATACTCTGATGCAAGTGATTTTAGAGAATGTAGGAGCCGAAAAAGCTTCATTGATTCTACAACAAGACGAGAATTTAATACTTGTAGCTCAATCCCAAGATAAGCAACAGTGTGAGTTGCAATCTACCCCGGTTACTAGTAGTCAAGATATTCCAGTTAGCTTAATTAATTATGTTGCCCATACTAGAGAATATCTACTGCTTAATGATGCTACCACTGAAACAAATTTTGCTGCCGATACTTATGTTATTCAATATCAGCCTAAATCTATATTATGTACACCTATACTTAATCAAGGTAAACTCATTGGTATTTTTTATTTAGAAAATACCCTGACTGTTGGAGCTTTTACTGCTGAGAGGTTGCAAATATTAAAGCTCCTATCTTCCCAAGCGGCTATCTCTCTAGAAAATGCCCAACTCTATGCCAATTTAGAAGGTAAAGTAGCTGCAAGAACTCAGGAATTAAATGATAAAAATTTACGATTACAACAAACACTACATGAACTCAAAGTTACCCAAACTCAACTGGTTCAAACAGAGAAAATGTCTAGTCTTGGGCAGATGGTTGCAGGTATTGCTCACGAAATAAATAATCCTATAAATTTCATTTACGCAAATATTGAACCTGCTAAAAATTCTATTGAATCTTTACTGCATTTGATAGATGTCTATCAGCAAGAATACCCTGAATCTACGCCTATAGTTCAGCAAGTTACAGAACAAATAGACCTAGATTTTCTGGGAAAAGACTTGAACAAAATTATCCGTTCTATGCAGTTGGGAGCAGCGCGAATACGCCAAATTGTTCTGGGTTTACGGAATTTCTCACGCCTTGATGAAGCTGATTTAAAGGCTGTAGATATCCACGAGGGTATAGAAAATACAGTAATGCTTTTACAGCCGCGGTTAAAAGATAAATCAGGAGATTTAAAAATTGTAGTTATTAAAGAATATGCTCATTTACCCTTGGTAAATTGTTATGCTTCTCAACTGAATCAAGTGTTTATGAATGTCCTTAATAATGCGATTGATGCTTTGCGCAAGCATAACAAGGAATTGTCGCCAGCAGAAAGAAAAAATTATTTGAGCACAATTACAATTCACACTCAAGTTATCAATAGTGATTGGGTAAGAATTTCTATTAAAGATAATGGATGTGGGATGACTGAAGCGGTTAAGCAACGAATATTTGATCCTTTTTTTACTACTAAACCTGTGGGAGAAGGCACTGGTTTAGGATTATCTATCAGCTATCAAATTGTTGTGGATAAACATCAAGGTAGGATAGATTGCATTTCTGAACCAGGACAGGGGGCAGAGTTTGTGATGGAAATTCCTATGGAATACAGCACCACAGCCAAGACAAGTTGATATGGCGGGTGTAGGATAGAGATCCAGCATCAACTCGTGATTTTTTATGTCTGCTACGCCGCTTGTGTCTCAGGTTAACTCACCCATCCCCAAAAAATCAGAACTCATTCCTCCCCTACTAGGTGCTTCTGTTGCGGAGTTAACCGCTTGGGTGCAGCAGCAGGGACAACCAGCTTATAGAGGAAAGCAATTGCATGAGTGGATTTATCAAAAGGGGGTGCGATCGCTTGCTGATATTTCTGTCTTTTCTAAAAATTGGCGGGCAGAAGTGGCAGCAGTCCCCATCGGGCGCTCTACTCTACATTACCGCTCAGTTGCCCCCGATGGCACTGTTAAGTATCTGCTGCAACTTGCAGATGGGCTAATTGTGGAAACTGTTGGTATCCCCAGCGATAAGCGTTTAACGGTATGCGTCTCTACTCAGGTGGGTTGTCCAATGGCCTGTGATTTCTGCGCTACTGGTAAGGGTGGCTACAAACGCAACCTTACCCGCTCGGAGATTGTAGATCAGGTGTTGACTGTCCAAGAAGATTTTCAGCAACGGGTGAGTCATGTCGTGTTTATGGGGATGGGTGAACCGTTGTTGAATACGGAGAGTGTCCTGGCATCTCTTAGATCCCTGAATCAAGATGTGGGCATAGGACAGCGATCGCTTACTGTTTCTACTGTGGGTATTCCCGATCGCATCCGTCAGTTAGCGCAACATAATTTGCAAGTCACTCTCGCTGTTAGTCTGCACGCACCTAACCAAGCCTTACGAGAAAAACTGATCCCCAGCGCTAAACCCTATCCTCTAGAAGATTTGCTGGCTGAATGTCGGGAATATGTGGAAATTACTGGACGCCGTGTTAGCTTTGAATACGTCCTCCTGGCTGGGGTAAACGATTTGCCAGAACACGCTTTACAACTGGCAAAATGTCTGCGGGGATTTCAAAGTCATGTAAATTTGATTCCCTACAATCCCATCCAGGAAGTAGACTATAAACGCCCTAACCGCGATCGCATTGATGCCTTCGTGAAAATCCTCCAGCAACAAAACACTGCCGTTAGTGTCCGCTACTCCCGCGGTTTAGAAGCTGACGCTGCTTGTGGACAACTAAGAACAAGCAAATCTGAGTTTTGAGGTTTTAATTAATATTAATGAGTTAATGACAGGCAAGATGCCTGTCCTACATTCTTTGAATGGGCTAGATATTGGTAATTAAAACCATTGTAGAGACGATTGATTTGTCATTTCTACAATATGGCCTGTTCAAATGCAAATCGCGTCAGCACTAATTTACCTTTTGGCGTAAATACCTGGGGCATAAGCCTCAATCACTTTTCCAGTAAGGGTGCAGGTGATCATTAAGTAGTCACAAGTTGGGCACTGTGTCCGGGTTAATTGATTATCAGAAATGTAGTGACGTTCAGCTGCACTGCCACAGTTTGGACAGCAAACCTTTTGTATTACTTGCATTTTAAATCCCCTGGTTGTAATGATTGTTTTGGAAAAAAACTTTAAATTGAAACTTTAAATTTAACCAGCAAATATTCTGGTTTGCAAAACTTTAACAACAAGTCACAAGATGAGCTACTAATTATGTTGTAAAAACTTTAAGCATTGAAAATTTTTTGTTTTTCACTTACTTATGATAGTAGCACCTAGGGTAAATTAATATCATACTTTAGAGATATAAATTCATCCTAGCAATGAATATCGCTTAGATTTAGACTGATCCCTGTAATTAACCCTTTGAGATAACCTTGTTTATAACTATCTTCAAACAATACTTACTTCTGTATTCAATAGCCAAAAGCTGAGAAAAACTGTAATTTAAGTAACAAAATATTTATCTTAAGGTTTAATTAATATTTAATGACCCTTGATCAGCTAGTCCAGATTTAATTTAGACAAAACTGATGCGGGCTGGGATTGGGGATTGGAAAAAAACCTTCCTTAGATGGATAAAAAAACTTGGCAGAAAAGATAAATTTCCACCATATAGCTATCCCCGTGGGAGTAGTTTCATGGGTGCTGTTAGCGTAGCCCGTGCTGAGTCACCTCATAGATAAATCAGAGATAGCAAATTTTGTCTCAGCTAGAACGTTAGCTATTGCTACTTTAAGGATGAACAATGATTAATTTGCCAGATTTTGTCAAAGAAGCTCAAAAAGATGACGATATTTACTCAAAGTTGATGGCGATTAGCCAAGAGGCTATTGAGGAGGCACATTACGAAACGGCTTACCATGCTTTGTATGCCGCCCTGCACTATGCCCAAGAGATTGGCGACGAGTCTCGTCTAAAGGCTGTGGAAGAAGCGGCGATCGCACAGCGCGATTGGATTGACGCCCAGGCGCCAAAACACCGGATGTCAAGTCAGTCTGCTACTTTACGCCAGGGAGTTAGCCTATATGACACCCTTCGCAGACAAGCAGCTACCCAGGCCTTGCTCAAACGAAACAACACCGGGTTTAAACAAAAAAATTGAGCGCCATGGCTCTTTCTACCTCAAGAGGGATGAAAATAGTCATAAATTTCTTGAGCTAAATGTGGGCCAATTCCTGCTACCTCAGCTAGTTGTGTTGGTGTGGCTTGGCGAATATAATCGACTGAGCGAAAATGCCCTAAAAGCTGCTTTTGGCGATGGTGTCCTAAACCGGGAATTTCATCTAAACGCGATCGCTTTAATTGATCACTGCGTTGCTGACGATGAAAACTCACAGCAAATCGGTGTGCTTCATCCCGCAACCGCCGCAACAACTGCACTCCTGGTTGTTCTGCATCTGTCTCTAAAGGTTGAGATTCTCCCGGTAAAAAAATCTCTTCTCGCTGCTTCGCCAAACTGACGACGCGTAAGTCTTCTAATAAATTCATCTCTTGCAAAACACCAACAACTGAGGATAACTGACCTTTGCCGCCATCAATCATAATTAAATCAGGCCAGTCAGAATTACCCACCCTTGTTAATTGTGGATCTTCTGCATACTTGCGAAAACGCCGCTGGATAACTTCCGCTAAACTCGCAAAATCATCAGAATGTCCGGCTGTGACTGTGGGATTTTTGATTTTGTAGTGGCGATAGTGTTGCTTTGCGGGTAAACCATCAATAAACACGACTTGAGAAGCTACTGCATTTGCACCTTGGATGTGAGAAATATCGTAACCTTCGATGCGGTGGGGTGAGTCGGGTAAATCGAGAATGGCGGTTAAATCTTCCATTGCTTGGAGATTGCGTTGGCGTAGCCCGTCGCAGACATTGCCTAATTTCTCCATTCTCTGCAATTCATACTCGGCATTTCGCTCCACCATCTCGATTAATTCTGCCTTAGTTTGGCGTTGGGGAGTGAGAATTGTCACTTTTCTACCTTTGCGTTGAGTTAAGATATCTGCCAATATCTCCCCATCTGGTAACTCATGCTGCACTAAAATCTCTGTGGGAATTTCCACCCCGTCGGCGGTTTGGTAATGTTCTTCTAAAACTCGTTGTAAAATAGCTCCAGGTTCGGCTTGAGCATCCGCTACAAATGCCAAGCGTCCAACTAATTGTCCAGCGCGAATCTGGAATAATTGAATACAGGCGTTTTGTTCGTTAGCGGCGAGTGCTACTGTATCCCGTGACACTGTGTCATCTGGTAGGGAAACTTTTTGATTTGCTGTCAGGGACTTTAACCCAGAAATTTGATCGCGAATTCGCGCCGCTGACTCGAAATTGAGGGATTCTGCGGCTGTTTGCATTTGTTCTGTCAAAATATCAATTAGTTCCTGAGTTCTACCTTGGAACACCATCGCCACTTTTTGGACGATTTGGCGATATTCTGCTGGGGAAATCAATTTTTGACAGACACCCGGACACATGCCTAAATCATAATTTAAGCAAGGACGGTCTTGAAATAGTGGTTTAGGTCGTTGTCGCAAGGGGAAGATGCGCTTGCATAAGCCTACTATTTCTCGCAATAGACCAGAATCGGTATATGGCCCGTAAAATTTATCCTTTTCTTTGCCAAATTGGCGTTTACGGGTGATGAAAATTCGCGGATAATCTTCTGACCAACTGATGCAGAGATAGGGATATTTTTTATCATCCTTGAGTAGGACGTTGAAATATGGCTGGTGTTGTTTGATTAAATTAGCTTCTAGGGCCAAGGCTTCAGATTCGGTATCGGTGACGATGAATTCAATTTCACTCACCAGCTTGACCATTGTTTTGATGCGTTCTGTTTTATTGTGCGCGTCTCGGAAATAGGAACGAACACGCGATCGCAATTTTCGCGATTTACCTATATACATAATGCGATCGCAATTGTCCCGCATCAAATAAACCCCCGGTTCCGGTGGAATTTCGGCGAGGCGATTTTCCAGTCGTTCTGGATCTTTCACCAGTGGTAGCGTTTGAGCAGATAAGGTCACAACAATATTTAGGGAATTTTATTCTCTTTGCCCTTCTCTATTATGAACTATCCACCTGTTAACCTAGATTGACGTGACATACTCCACACACTCCCTTTCAGGTGAGTGTGGGCTTCTCAACGACTCCTCTATGAGGACATTAATTGAGCTTTAAGACCGTGCGTCCCACGGTTCTTGATATTTAT
>NZ_JACJRJ010000002.1 GCF_014697195.1 Cylindrospermum sp. FACHB-282
ACATCAAATTGGTGTAGTGGTATTTGGGTGGAATCAGGGACAAAGACAAGAAGCGCAGTTAGGTAGAACAACGCAATCATTTGTGCAGATACCAACCGCCAAACTCAAAAAACGAGTTAAACAGTTATGCGAGTACCACGGCATCAAATTTGTAGAAACTGAAGAATCCTATACCAGTAAAACTAGTTTTTTAGATGGTGATTTTCTACCTACTTTCGGCGCAAAACCTGAAGGGTGGAAACCAAGTGGAAAACGAGTAAAACGCGGTATGTTCCGCACAGGAAAAGGACTATTTATTAACGCTGATTTAAATGGTGCAGCGAATATACTTCGCAAGGTAGAGACACAATTAGGACTCGTCCTAGTCAAGGTCTGTAGGCAAGTTTTGACCCTTGCTACCAGATTTCGTATCTGGGAAACCAAAACTAAAAAGCGAAGTGGTACGGCTTCAGCCTACCACGTAGTATCAGTTTAGAATCCCCGTGTCTTTAGACCGGGGAGAGGTCAACACCTATGACTTATATAATTCTGTCAACGATTTAGAAGCAGCCAAAGCGCTGGTAGAAGAAGCCAAAAATAACGCCAAAATTGTGATCGTGTCGATGCAAGTGGGAGCAGAGGGAACAGGCTCGCTGCATATTAAAAATCAAACAGAGTTTTTTTATGGAGAAAATCGGGGTAATGCGCTGAAGTTTGCCCGGACAATGATAGATACAGGAGCGGATTTAGTGCTGGGACATGGGCCCCACGTTCCGAGAGCGATAGAAATGTATAAAGGAAAGATGATTGCTTATTCTTTAGGCAACTTTTTGGGATACCGGACTTTAGCCACAAATGCCCAAACTGGTTACTCGATGATTTTAGAAGTCAAGCTCAACTCAGAGGGAGATTTAGTATCAAGTAAAATTATCCCAGTTCATCTAAATCGCCAAGGTATTCCGCAAATCGATCAACATTTTCGGACTGTAGGACTCCTGCGATATTTGAATAAATCCGATTTCCCTAATGATCCTGTGGAGTTTAATCAACAAGGAGAAGTTATAGTGTTCAATAGCAAATAAGCTTAACTAATTGCCTTCCAGCTTTTCTGCTGGCTTTTCATCTTTTTGGGATTGAGTTTCAACAGGTGAATTTTGTTTTGTTTCCTGTGTTGGGACTACCACAGCCCCAGGATCTGAGCGCTGGGATTGTGTCGGTGGTGGGGCTGCTGGTATAACTACAGAATTTTCCGGTTTGACGGGTTGAGGTGGGCTGGAATTCTGACTAGCAGGGGGCGTGTTATTTTCTGGGGGTGTTTCAGGGGAAGAATTACGAGTCTCTCGAATCACCCGCAGCTTCTCCACTACCGACGGTGAAGGGGCAACAGTAGGAGTAACTGAGGGTTGCTCTGTGTCGCGCGGTGAGGATGCCTCAGAGTTGTTTCGAGGCGATCGCTCTGTTGAAATGTTACTGTTACTGGGAGTTTCTTCTGGGGAAACACGACGATTACGCTTGCTACGCCTAGAAGTAGAAGACAGTGGTACAGATTCAGTTGGCGAGGAGGTTTCCGTCTGTTTACCCAGGGGTGACGAGGCACTATTAATAGAAGGTATTACCTGAGAAGGTTTTTGAGTAGGCTGTTCAAAAAGTGGTTTGGCTACTGGCTGCGGCTGAGATTTGGGTAACATCCTTGTGATGCTAAAACTTGCTGTGGCGGCAATAAGTGCCACACCTAGGCTCACAAATACCTTAGATGTGAGCAATTTCTGAGTCGGTGATATAACTTTCCCCTTCGTCGATGGTACTTGATTGGGACTCTGGGTTGTTTTCTTTAGCAACTTTTCTGGCTGCTGCGGTACAGATAAACTGATGGTGGGTACTGTGTGAGTGGGTACGGATTGAGGCGTCAAATCCAGCCCATTTCTAGGTAAAAGTTGCAGCCACTCTGCGACTGTCGCCGGTCGAAAACGAGATTCCACTGCCATACCACGCATTACAGCCTGATTAACAGCAGCACTCAGATGGGGTTGTAGTTCGCGGGGGGAGGGCATCTTTTCGCGATCGCGTAGCAGTGACGGAATAGGAACTTGTGCCGTTAGCAGTGCATACAAGGTTGCTGCCAAACCATAAATGTCTGTTGCTGGTGTGCGCGGTGCTTGGGTCATATACTGCTCAATTGGGGAATAACCCTCAGAAACTATCCCCGTGTGAGTCTGCTGCACACCGCTATTAAATTCCCTAGCAATACCAAAATCAATCAGCACTACTTCCTGAGTTCCTTGGCGGAGAATGATATTATCCGGTTTAATATCTCGGTGTAGCAGACTATTCTGGTGTACTACCTGCAATGCCGCGCCAATTTGCCGGATGTAATGAATTGCTGTTGCTTCGGACAAAGGTATCCCTGGTAAGACAAATGCCTCTCCTAAAGTTTCACCAGGAATGTATTCCATCACCATGTAAGGCAGTCCAGCCTCAACAAAAAAGTCACTGACCCGGACTATATTTGGATGGACACAAGTAGCTAATCTTCTGGCTTCATCTTGGAATTGTCCCTCGAACTTGGAAAAATCAGGATGTTGTCGCAGTGGTTCATTAATGGTTTTCATCACTACCTCTTGATTTAAATAGTGATGCATAGCTTTGAATGTCACACCAAAGCCGCCGCGCCCTATTTCCTCGATTAGGGTATATTTTCCACTCTGTAAAATTGTGCCTGCTAACATAGGGAATTTAGTCTAAAAAAGAATCAGCCTGTAACAGTCAAGGGTCAATCATCTAACAATTTATGTAGATTTAGACGAAATACTTGGATAATTAGCTATCTAGTAAGTAGTCCTGAGTGTTAAGAGATTGCCAAAAAAAGTTTTCCCATATTTTATCGAGCAAAAATTTCGTCAGTTAATGGCTAGTCCTGCTTGCCTATCCTACGGGATGATTTAGTTTTTAGATCGCCTTCAAGGGAAAAACCTCCTCACGATTGCCCTAGTTTTGTCTTTTCACTCTAGCTGATGAAGCTCATACTTTCACTAATACCCTGAATGCGTTATTGCGGCTAAAAGCGCTGACCTATGCCTATATGCACTTGACCTTCACCTTGGTCATTAATGCCGTAGTCAGCGCGAATTAAGCCCAAAGGTGAGTCAACGCGCAACCCAGCCCCATAACCAAAACCATAACCTGGTTTACCCCTTGCCCCTGCTGGGTCTCCCAAGACGGTATCACCAGAACCTAAGTCTGAGGCATAGTCGGCAAACAGCACACCTCCTAAAATTGGGATGATCGGGAAGCGGTATTCGGCGGAAGCTAACACATAACTGCGACCACTGCCTACTTCTCCAGAGTTGTAACCGCGCACTGAATTGGAACCACCCAAGTTAAAGGTTTCATAAGGTGGTAAGTCACCAATCACTGTACCGGCTTGCAGATTCAGAGCAAAGACTTGTGGCTGTTTGCTGTTAAATAGCTTGAGTGGCACGTACTGGCTGTAATTCGCCCGTAGACGATTCATGGAAATATTACCTTGACCGAGGAGAGGAATAGATTGTTCAGTACTCAAACTGATGATGGAACCTTGAGTTGGTTTAGTGGGGTTATTCCGGTGGTCTTGGATGGCGCTGAAAGATACGGTGGTAAGGTCGTCCACCCCAGTTCCACTAAAAGATAGGGGATTACCTTTGGCATCGGTGGGAGTGATATTGCCGTCGCGATCGCGAATACTGGTGCGAGTATAGTTAACCCCTAAGGATGTATTCCAGTCGTCAATCGGTTGCTGGAAACTAAAACCACCGCCCAATCTAGCTTCCCGCACTTTATCACCGTTAGCCAGTTTAATTTTGTCATCAAAAGTATCGGAAAGTTCACGCTGACGGAAGGCATTGATGCTGTAGCCTAAGCGATTAGGGTTAGTTTCCCGATAGGGACTGGTAAATTTCGTATCAAATTGCACGTCTTGGCTACTAACACCAACATTCACAACCACGGTATCGTTAATGCCGCCGACATTCTGGTCTTTATAGTTTAAGGTGCCTACTAGCCCCTGATCGGCGTTATAGTTACCGCCTAAGTTGACCGAACGTGCCCCAAGTTCTTTGAGTTCATAGATCAAATCAACTTTTGTGGCATCCCCTTCAAAGGCAAGATTCACGGTTTCAAATAAGCCAGTACGAGATAGTTGCTGCGCGTCTTGTCTGGCTAGATTTTCTTGGAAAACTTGACCTGGTTGTAACTTGAGTTGCTGTCGCAAAAAATCTGGTTTAGTACGTCCCTTTACTGGTTCACCTTTGCTATCAATGGTTTCTCCCTTGTCGTTGACAAAGCGAAACTTGATATCACCTACTAATCCTTCAGCAAGATTTAAGGTGAGGATGCCTTCTCGGCTGGGTTTGATGGAGAGTACCCTAGCTAGGCTATAACCATTGTCGGCATACCACTTGTTAATTTTTTGTACTGCAAGCTTAAGTCCAGCGGGACTGATGACTTTGCCAATCTGAGGCTGTAAGCTTTCTAGGGCTACTTTGTAAGTGAGGATACGCGCACCTGATAGTTGCAGCGATCGCACCACAACTGGTTGCACCTGATACACTACATTTAACCCAGCAGGGGTAATGCGGCTGTTCACACTGGCGATCGCAAATAAACCTGTATCTAAAATTGCTGCTACATCCTTTTGCAACTGGCTTTGACTAGTTTCTCCCCCCTTTTGGGTTTTAATCACTTGGCGAATTATCTGCTGCAATTCTTGACCAACCCCCACTATCTGCACATCTGTAGCTGTGACGACTAAATCATTGACTATGGTAGGAGGAGTTGGGGGATTTGGGGAGTTGGGGATTTGAGGAGTGGGAAAATCTAGCCTTTGGGGAGTTGAGGAATTAGAAAATTCAGGAGTGGGAAAATCTAGCCTTTGGGGAGTTGAGGAATTAGAAAATTCAGGAGTGGGAAAATCTAGCCCTTGGGGAGGTGGGACGATGATTCTAACTGGAGAGTTTTGTTTAACTACCGATTTTAAAACTACTGGGGAATTGTTATTCACACCTGTTGGCACAACTACAGGATTTTGAGAAAATTGCTGAGTAACTACGGTTTCTGGGGAAGCGATGGTCGCCTCCACCCGTGCAGGTGTATCTTCAATGACTGACACCACCACATCTGGGGCTTTTTCCGCCTGAGTGGCAGCTTTAGCAGGTGCAGCCTTAGCTTGCTGAGTGACATTACTAGCAGCCAAAGTAGCTAAAGTAAAAATTGCCGCAGAAGAAACTCGCATAATATATTTAACCTAATTAACTGGGAGTTAGTTGTAGCGAGGTCAGGCAATGGGGATAATACTAACTTCCAGCTGCTTTGCCGATTTATACCCCCATTTATACCCTTTGGACAAACAGACAGTTGATTGTGATTTTTTGTTTCCTGTCGGCAACTTCTGGCTGTCAGTTGGAAACTTTTGCCTCACCAAACAAAGAAAAATTTGACTACTGGTTAATTCCTATTTTTATCAGAGAAAAGACTTTTTGATACTGAAAATTCTCAACGTGAGGTTTTATGAGTGATTTATCCCAGTTATCTTCATCTTCTCACGCCCAAGGCGCAACGTCTCGTTTGCAGTTACTAGTTTTAAGTAATGGTCATGGGGAGGATATGATTGCAGTTCGCATTTTGCAAGAACTCCAGCAACAATCAAACCCACCAGATATATTTGCTTTACCTCTGGTGGGTGAAGGACGCGCTTACCAACAGTTGGATCTACCGCTGATCGGTTCAGTCCGCACTATGCCTTCTGGGGGCTTTATTTATATGGATGGACGGCAATTGGTGCGAGATGTGCGCGGCGGTTTATTGTCACTTACCTGGAACCAAATTCAAGCTGTGCGCCGCTGGGTTAGTTCTCAAAAAAAATTAGGTAACAAGAAAGCTATCTTAGCTGTAGGGGATATTGTACCGTTATTATTTGCAACTTTCAGCGGTGCTAACTATGCCTTTGTGGGCACGGCGAAATCGGAATATTATGTGCGGGATGAAGTCGGGCTGTTACCACGAAAATCAAAATCTGCCAATTGGGAAAACTTTTCTGGTTCGATTTATCATCCTTGGGAGAGATGGTTAATGAGTCGTCAACCTTGTCGGGCGGTGTTCCCTAGAGATTCATTGACAACACAAATTTTAAAGAAGTGGCCGATTCCTGCTTTTGATTTGGGAAATCCGATGATGGATGGTTTGGAACCCAGTTTTTCCCGCCCACAATTTTATAGTGCTGATGCCCAGCAACAAGAAATAATTCGCCCTTTAATTGTGACGCTTTTGCCTGGTTCTCGTCCACCAGAAGCATATAGCAATTGGGAAATGATCATGATTGCTGTATCTGCACTGATGGCAGGTTTTCGGGAACGAGATTCTGTTTTTCCCTCGAATGGTACAGTGGTTTTTTTAGGAGCGATCGCACCTGGTTTGGACTGCGACATTTTGTCCCAAACATTGAAAGTCCAAGGCTGGCGACTGCATGAATCGTCTCCGATCCAACTTGCTGATCCCAATGCCTTAATATTTAAAAATAAAAATGCCTATCTCATGTTGTCACAATATGCATATAATGACTGCTTGCATTTAGGAGATTTAGCGATCGCTATGGCAGGAACAGCCACAGAACAATTTGTTGGTTTAGGCAAACCAGCGATCGCCATTCCCGGCAATGGCCCCCAATATAACCCTGCCTTCGCCGAAGCCCAAAGTCGTCTTTTAGGAGCATCTCTGATTTTAATAGACCAACCAGTAAAAGTGGCACAAGTAGTCCAATCCTTGCTGAAATATCCCGACAGCTTGCAGCTCATAGCCGAAAATGGTGTCCAGCGAATGGGAACTCCAGGGGCAGCCAGACGTATTGCTGACCGTTTGCGGGAACGACTGGGTTAAGATTCTCCCACTGCTTTAAGCAGTGGGATTGTGATTAACAACTGCAAAAATTTCTTTTCTGGTTCTTCTATCTAAATTTGTCTCAGCTATGCCACTAAACCAGAACGCAAAGCGCGAACAGCTGCTTGAGTACGATCATCCGCACAGAGTTTATTCAAGATGTTGCGAACATGGGTTTTGACCGTCCCAACAGTAATATAAAGTTTCTCAGCAATCTGCCCATTGCTACATCCTGAGACAATCAACTCTAAAATTTCTAGTTCTCTTTGAGTCAGGGGGTAAGTTTCTAAAACTTTCTCGTATTCAGTGGCCAGCGCCTCAATTTTCACAGTCTTAGACTTATCAGATGGTTGGTTATCTCCTGGTATACCTTGCCGCATCTTCCGCAAAACCACATTGGCGATTGCCGGATCAATCCAAGAGTTACCATTGTAAGTTGCTTGTATTGCCTCAGTTAATTTATTGATGCTTGTCTCTTTCATGTAATAAGAATCTGCCCCCGCCGCAAAAGCAGCCAGGACGGCATCCTCTGTGTGATCCATTGTCAGGATGAGAATCTTTGTTGCCGACTGCCCAGTTTCAGCTTGGTAGCGTCTAAATTTGCGGGTGAGTTCAATGCCATCCATGTCCGGCAAGCCAATATCTACGACTGCCACATCTGGCTTAGTAGTCTCCAAAAGTTTGAGTCCTTGAGTGGCATTTGCAGCTTCACCAATAACTCTCAATCCGCTGTGAGACTGTAATGCAGCTCTTAGTCCCATTCTGGTCAAATCATGATCTTCAATTAAAAGAATGCTAATTTCACTCATTGCTACACCCATTCTTAGCTGATCGCATCTCTGCAAATTATGACCTTTATAAGTGCTTTTTTATTATTTTCCCAAACCAAAGATAGATGATATTTAACCCAACCTGCATCCACCGATAGAAATAATAATCTTATTTTTTTCTATTTAGTCTAGAGCTAAAAATCTAGCTGGAGGTATATGGCTATTTTCTCAACAACTATGAAATATTGATACGAACACGAAACCTAATACTCCTTTGTAATGACTCAGCCTTCATTCGTCAAGATTTACCTTTAAAATTATCTTATACAAACCTTTGAAAAAGGTAACACAAATGAAATAATTAAAATAGTCCGAAGCTGCCTTAAGCGCAGGTCTTAGTTGCCCCTTTTGGTAAACTAGTCAGAAAAGACGGGAGAGAACCAATAAGATTAGAGCCTTGAAGCAAGGATACTTATTTCTTGTGCTAGCATACGGCAACGCCAAGGATGAACGCATCTCAAAAGAAATCTTTTGCCCTTTTCCATAAATAAATTGAGTTGCTCTGAAATCTTATGTACAGGTAATTCCCTCTGGCTTCCTGCTCCTCGCTCTCCTGCCTCCTTCGGTCAAGGGGCAATCTTCCATGAAGCCTAAGGGATTACCCGTTTTCAGATACCTGACAGTAAGTGGATTACGCCAAAAGCTTTACTTCTGGTGCCGCAACTCGAAAGCATTGGTAATTTTCACCCTAGCTCTAGCTTCTGGCATGGCTAATCTACAGGTATTTACCAACTTAATGGGGAATGGAATTAAGAACTAGATTTCCCACCGCAGATAATAGCCGAGGAGTACAAGCAGGTTATTGTAATTTTATAAACTTTAGAAGACAGTAATCACACAGAAAATACTGGCATTGGTCTGGGGTTCGGTAAAAAATCGTTGAAACACAAGGAGGTCTGATTACTTTAAATTCACCAGTAGGCGTAGTCAGCGCATTTTACTTTACCTGGATGAATCAAACTGCTCAAGCTTCTGGTACCAATGTTTGTATGCAACTCTCACTAATGGCTGAGGACGGGTAATCGCCTACTCATTTACAATTGTCTTGAGCTAGATAAAGTATTTTATTTTACTCTAGATTGGCTGAGTTTGTCATGGCAGACAATTATGTTCAAATTGCTAATTATTTTAGAGCTATTAGCCATGAGCGGAGAAATCAACAACTTAAATGTTGCTGAATATATTCTAAAACCTGTAATCTTAGCTAGCTTTGTGGAGACGATAGCAACGCCGAATGTACAAAATTTCTGAGTTAATCAAGACCTAAAAAATACTTTCTTGTTCAGTTGGATAGTTTGAAAATAGAAATGCTATACATCAACCTATGTTTGGCAGCGAAAATAAAAACCGATGGAAGAGACGCTGAAAATTTTGGTTGTAGACGATGACGAAGTAGACCGCATGGCAGTGCGTCGTGCCCTGACTAAAGCATGTGTTCGCATGGAATTGACTGAGGTAGGTGATGGCAATGATGCAATCTCTGCCCTAGAAAATCATAGCTATGACTGCGTTTTACTTGATGATTGCCTACTAGACCAAGATGGTTTAAACATAATCCACAAGCTGCGCTCTTCAGAAATCAAAGTTCCTGTAGTCATCTTGACAAATCAAGGAGATGAACAAATTGCTGTTGAATTGATGAAAGCAGGTGCTACAGACTATCTCTCTAAATCTAGGGTAACATCAGAAACTTTGGCACAAATTTTGCGAAATGCCATTCGGTTACATAGGGCAGAAATGAAAGCAGCTTTGGCAAATCAGCAACTCAGAGAAAGTCATGAGGAGTTGCTCCAGAAAAACCAAGAATTGGAAAAGCAACGGCAACAGATTCAGTTACAAAACTTGAAATTATTGGAGGCATCCCGGCTAAAGTCACAGTTCTTAGCAACCATATCTCACGAGTTGCGGACTCCAATGAATGCTATTATTGGTTTTTCGCAGATTTTATTGCGTCCCAAGTTTGGTCAACTGACGCATCAGCAAGCAGATATGGTAGAGCGGATTTTAAACAATAGTAAGCATTTGCTGATATTGCTCAATGAAGTTCTAGATTTTTCTAAATTGGAGGCAGAACAATTAGAGTTAAAGCCGGAAATTTTTGACCTGCCGAAGGTGATAAATACTACGGTAGGCGAAATACGTTCCCTAGCTGAAGCCAAAAAATTATCTTTACTAGTTCAAACAAATTTGCAAAACACTTTAGTGTTTAATGACCCAGTGCGTGTCCGCCAGATTTTACTTAACCTACTCTCCAACGCAGTTAAGTTTACAGAGTCTGGGGGTATTTGGGTTGAGGTTAAAGAAATTCCAAATCAAGTAATAATTATCGTTCGGGATACAGGAATTGGTATATCTCCGAGAGATTTCAAACATATTTTTGAAGCTTTTCGGCAAGTTGATCAGAGTACCACGCGTAAGTATCCCGGCACAGGCTTGGGTTTAGCAATTATTAATTCGCTTGTACGAATGATGGGGGGCAAGATATTACTTGAAAGTCAATTGGGGGTAGGTTCAATGTTTAAGATTGAGTTGCCACGTCAAATCACATCACCGACTATAGCGGTCAGTACTCCGGCTTTAAACTTGGATGGTGACGAGATTTTTTATTCCGCGCAAAATTCTCATCAGTCTCCATCCCAATCTAGCAAAGCCCCAATAGGGTATCCCCATATCAAACTATAGATTACTTTAAATTACTTCAAAAAGTTGATAAATCATGTCTGTTGTGAAAAATTCTAAAATCGACCGTATCCTCGCCGTTGATGATACTAGAGATAATCTAATTTTAGTACAAACAATTTTAGAAAGTGAAGGCTATGAAATTGAGTTAGTAACAGACGGTGCAGCAGCTTTACAACAGGTACAACAATCTCCACCGGATTTGATTTTGCTTGATGTGATGATGCCAGGGATGGATGGTTATGAAGTGACACGCCGAATTCGCAATAATCCCGATCTCAGCTATATTCCAATTTTGTTGATCACTGCTTTTCATGAATCCAGCGTTGTTGAAGGCTTGGATGGTGGCGCCGACGATTTTATTCGTAAACCATTTGATACAGATGAATTGTTGGCAAGAGTGCGATCGCTGCTGCGCCTAAAGCACAGTATTGACGAACAACAAAAGATGACACGCCAACGGGAAGACTTTGTATCCCGTCTGACTCATGATTTGCGAACACCCTTAGTAGCTGCCGATCGCATGCTTGCTTTATTTGAGCAGGAAACCTTCTGCAAGATTTCGCCGGAAATGAAACAAGCGATCGCTGTCATGATTCGCAGTAACCAAAATTTGATGCAAATGGTCAATACCCTACTAGAAGTCTATCGCTTTGAGGCAGGGAAAAAAACCTTAAGTTGTGAAGACTGTAATTTACCCCAGATAGCTCAAGAGGTAATTAGTGAACTAACTCCTCTGGCAAATGAGAAAAGCTTGACTTTGAAAATAGATACCCATGAGTTAGACAAACTGGGGGATAATGCTGGTGTCGTCTTGGGTGATCACCTAGAACTGCGACGAGTCTTGAACAACTTAATCGGTAATGCCATCAAGTTTACAGACACAGGCGGCATAGAAGTCCGCATTTTTGCAACCTCAGCCACTGCTACCAATAAAGATGGAGTCACAATTGAAGTTGCAGATACAGGTTATGGGATAGCTGCCGAAGACCAAGCAACAATTTTTGAGCGCTTTCGTCAAGGTAGAAATAAACGCTCAGGTAGTGGCTTGGGACTACATCTATCGCGCCGCATTGTAGAAGCACACGGTGGCACAATTGAAGTTACCTCTGAATTAGGCAAAGGCAGCGTATTCACAGTGAAACTACCAAAGCACACTTGAATTTTGCTCCTGAGGGGGTTATTCCTTACACACCTCAAAAGCCAAGTGTGGATGGAATTTCCCGTCAAGCAAACGGCAAATAATCGCCTCTAAATCCTCAATCATGTAGGGTTTGCTAATGTAGTCATTAAAACCCGCTCTGAGGATACGTTCCTGATGTTCTCTACCAGCTAAAGCCGTAACTGCTACCACTGGAATGTCCCTAGTTAGAGGTTCTCGCTTCAAATAACGCACAATTTCCAGACCACTGAGACCTGGCAACAAAATATCCAACAAGATCAGGTCTGGCTGATACTCTTTCGCCACTGGTATAGTCATAGAACTATCAGTTTGACAAATGAATCTACAACCAAGTGACTCAAGGGTATAACTAATCAGCAGTAGACTATCATCATGATCTTCTACTGCCAAAACCAAAGGCCACTGAGAGTTGTGCTTCTTTTCATCACTCATGAATGAATGTGTCAGATACATCTCTTCTCCAGAAGATTCAATTGGGATTCATCGTCTTTCTTATGAGAACAGACGAGACATCCCGCAAGCGATTTGATAGCGCTCATTCAGGGTTGACTCGTGTTTCGCTTTCACCGGGTTAATAATCTTTCTTCAATCCTTAGCTACTTAAAAAAAGGCAAGAAAACCTCAATCTTAATGGGGTAAGCAGACACATCTTGATTATACGCAAAATTAAAGAAAGTTTTCTCCATAACTTTACTATAACTTTATATAGAAAATATAAATACTAATTTACATAAATTACAACATTAGTTTCCTTGTAGCCACATTTTATTTAAGTACTTAACTAATACTTAAAAATACCTAGTAAATAATTTTATGACTTGTGGTACTTATTCACAATAGAGTAAAAAATTTGCCTAGATGATCGACAGCAATGTAGTATGCCAGCATCACTAAACAAAATATTACATTGCTCAATCAGATTACTTATCCACACATAGACTAATCCATAATTAAGGTGATCAAAATTTGCCACAACAAGATTACTCTGAGGATTTTTCACTCTCAACTCAAAACTTGCACATTCGAGGCAAAATAGTAGCAATATCGGCACAAACAAGTAGTTAAACAACTGCGTAACAAAACAGGCGCTGGGATGATCAATTATAAACAAGCGCTGAAAGAAACGAATGGTGACATTAGCAAACCGATCTTTGTTTTTCTTCCTTGAGAACGGGAGCAACCTTTGCCGTAGCCTACCGTACGGCGCTCTGCATCTACGTCACAACTCCTGCTCTTCTTCGTAAAGCCAAAGTTCTGCCACAAGCGATAAACCAATCAGCCACATAAAAACTAAAATCGAAAACCAAACTATTACCATCATGACTAATAAATCCCTGATTTTAGCCAAGAGACATCTTTAACTTATCAACAATTTGATATAGTGAGAGGTACTTGCAACAAAGTGTATAATAAATTATTTTTTCGCTCTGCGCTCTTTGCCTCCTTTGCAGTACGTCAAAAAAAATTATCTTCACCACACAGATATGATTCCTATTTATCCCTGATTTCCAAAAACATAAAAAACCTAGTTGCTATAACAGCAACTAGGCTAATATTTAGCTTAAACTACCACACAATTGCTGCTTTAATCAGAGCTAATAATTAGCTCTACACAACCAATTAAGCAGTAGTTTTTTCTAAATTAACCTTAACAACCTTGAGTTTTTCTTCCTCAAGTTTCGGCAGTATTAAATTTAGGATGCCATCTTTATATTCTGCCGTAACTTTAGTGTTTTGGATTTGAGATGGCAAAGGAATCAACCGCTGGAACTTACCATAATGAAATTCGGTCTTTGTAATACCTTTTTCCTCAGTTTTGCTTTCTTGCTTACGCTCACCGCTGACATAAACGGCTTTTTCTGTAACTTGTATATCCAGGTCTTTAGACTCAATTCCTGGTAGCTCTAACTTCAGATGAATCGCCTCTTCAGTTTCTTGCAACTCAGCCGCAGGAACCTTGACTAAACCTTTTTCAATCAATCCAGATGGAACTCTAGTATCTTCAAACAAGCGGTCGATTTGACGTTGGAGAGTGCTAAATTCTTGCCAAGGGTTGTAACGAACTAACATATTGGTTTATTCCTTCTGTGAGTAATATGTTTGGTGAACCAATCGCCGGAATCAAATCCTTGATTTGTTCTCATATTATTGAGAAATTAAAATGCTGTAAATTCGGTTTTTATCACCAGGCTAATGATGATTCCCGAACCCTAATAATAGGTGTGGAAAGCTGCAATATTAGTGGTTCGGTAAACCCGATAAATGCTGACTTGACTGTGGGCACTAGAAAAGGAATCTTGCCTAAATACTGACTGTTCTTAATTTGAAGGAAGTCAAATTTTGCATCACTCAGCTTGTGAAAGGGTTAAGTAGGTTGGTGTAAATAATTCAAGGTTGGTAGTGAGGGCTAAAGCCCTCTCTATCTCTTGTGGTCAACGCTACGCGGTAAGCGCAGCTATGCCCGCTTTCTCTTTACAACGTAGGGCTGAACCCCTTACTACGAAATAATTTCAATATTTTTCACCTTAATTAACATAGTTTTATTTCTTTTCGCCTACTTACTTAGCTGGTATCTGCTTTGTTGTTTACCCTTGACGCAGCTGTTCTTGTGTATTATCCTGTACTACAGGAGCTAGAGTGAAATCAGACGCTTTGCTGATTATTTACTGCCTGTCCTGCTTTAGTCTTCAAAATTTTCAACCCAGCAGCGAGATAATATGTAAATTTATGTAATACAGCTAAAGCTGAGTCAGAAGATTCTGACTGGCTGTCTTCTTCAAATTTAGCCACTTGTGTGTCCTCAGAGTTCAGAGATCGAGACTAGCCTACATACACAGCAAGGACTGTGTAATAACTCACCAGCGGAATCCCTGCCAAATAATGAACGCTTTACCCTGGCAACTTGCACGCAAGTAGTTTATAGTTACGATCAAACTTTTTCACAAGCTCCTGCGTTAGAACAGAATAAATCAACTATTGCTGCACAACCGAAAATATGGAATTTGATTATTTTAGAAATAATGAAGGCAATCCCGCAAATAATAACCGTCAAAGCTTGCTGGCTAGCGGTTGGCGTCCGTTTCAGCGCGATTTTGATTGGGGCTTTTTCTGGCAAATTCTATCTCATGATACCCAAGAATTAGGCCAAAAAAGTATTAACCTAGCAAGTTATTATGCTGATGCTTTAGGAAGAAAAGATTATTCTTGGTTTGCAAATATATTAAATGTAGCTTCAGATTATACCCGTGGCGAGTTTCAAAAGTTTTGGAATTACATTACACCAGAACCTTTGATGCCAGATCAACGCTACAAAGACGTTTTGAGTACAGAAACGCCTATCTTGCAATTTGTCAGCCGCAGCAGCATTCCTATTGATTATGTTCTAAATAGACTGCAAGAAATTACTGTCTTGCGAGTTTTAAATTTGTTGGGAAGTCCTGATATTATTACCCAGTATTACTTAGAAAGAGATTTTTATTTTCCTGTAGAGAAATTTGTTAACTGGGAACGCCTAGAAGTTGTTAATACTGTTTATGCTTACTGGATAAAATACGACCTTTGGCTACAAATTGACCCTTATGATCGTGGACGACGGCAATATACTTTACTGTCGCAAAATCTTGCGCCATTAATTAACAAAGCGACTTATGACTTAGCAGTGATGCTGAGTGGATATCAAAGTCGTGTAGGCAAGGTTCACAGTCAGTTTCCTATTCGCACATTTCCGGCAGATATTCAAAATTTTACTGACTCGGTACAGCAGGCAATTCTCAACCAAAATCAATTAGCGGTTGTGGTACATGGAGAACCGGGTACAGGTAAAACGGCATGGACACAGGCAGTCGCGAAAGAAATTCTTGTAGCTTTAGGGTATGTAATTTTTATTCTCGATCATGATGCGATTGAAAATTTTGTCCCACCGACTTATTTAGAGCGGATTTGTATTGTCATTAATGAAGCTGATAATTTAGCTCAAAATCGCGCTTCGGAAGTAGCACAATACAATAACAAAACAGAACATATTTTGGCTTTGCTTGATGGTACTTTGTACCAGAGTGTAATTGATGAATCTGGCATTCAGATGAAGCAGCGGTTGGTGATATTAATGACTTGTAATACTACTGAAAGATTAGATCCAGCGATGTTACGCAAGGGTAGAGTGGATTTAATGTATGAGTTTACGCAACGCTATGTCTGAACCATAAAATCCGAAAAAATGGGAAACCTATTGTAGATTGTAGGGTGCGTCAGATGTCGAAAATCTGTTGATTGTTACCGAATTATCGAGTCTGACGCACCCTACAAAGCCGCTAGAAACGTTATGCCCCCACAGTTGAGAAAACCGCTACTCGCATCTGTGGTGTTTTGGAAGTAATAGAAGTAATAGAACAATTAAACCTTTAAAGCTTTATTCAATTGCTCTACCTTTAGGGTGATTTTCTGATTAATTCAGATTTCAGCAGCTTCAGTCTACAGGTTGATTCAATTATTCTCTTCTTCCAAGTAAAATCCAAATAGAAAAAATGCGCGAATTTTAAAATGGAGAAGAACAATGTCAATCCCCATATTTTAATGGAATTGAATAATTAATGGGATTTCGCTCATTAACTGTTCCTGATTAGATATGTAGAAGAAAGACAAAGATATTTTCTTCTTCAGCAAGTTCAGCATTTAAGAACTTTAAAATAGAAGCTGATTTAGCTAGTCAATTTGACTATCTAAAAATATAAATATGCTTCTATTATTAGAAGTTCTACATAGTTAACAACGTTGTTATCGAGGATTTCACATGAAGTTGATTAATTTTGCTTTATCTATCTTGCATCCAGTACGTTTTGTAATTGTGGCTGTTACCTGTACTTTTATCTTTTTATCTACGGCTTTTCCCGCTTTTGCAATTAGCAGCTATCAAAGTGACCCGACTGAAGGGACTACCCAATTACTGGAAACTCAACGCAGAACTGATGAAGTAGCTAAATCGGCACCCCCAACACTGAAAGAGGTGCAAGAGAAATCTAATAAGGGGCTGAATGAAGTTCAGGGAGATGCTGATATTAACAAAATGAAACGTCCTGAAAATTCACAAAATGCAACTTCAGTCAAAGAGGAAGTAGAAAATTTTCTAGAAAAAGTTACTGGTGACAAGTAAGCAGTATTAATACTTTGATCATCATGGGTAATTATGGACAAGCAATTACCCATGATTAATTGTTTTGATGGAATTGTGAGTAGTTTTATGAACTGTGATTTACATAGTTTAATTTTTGGTACATATATATCTTAAGGAGTAGACTTCGACGAAAAGTCATTTTGAGAAAATCTAGTATAACAATTTCGTATTGCGCCAGAAGTCTAGGGATGACAATCAAGAGAATCAAGAGATATTTTTCAGTTTAATTGAGTACTTATTAAAATGCAAGGATGAGTATCATCGTATTGATAAATATCATTTATATTCTCTTTCTTTGGGTTGATGTTGATCATACCGAGAATCTGTGAACTTATAAATAAGTGCTTTTAGGGATATAAAATAATGCCTACAATCAACATTGGTTTGACAGAAGAACAGCGTGAAGGTGTGATTAATCTGTTGAATGGAGATTTAGCTGATGCTTATGTACTGTTAGTAAAGACCAAAAAGTATCATTGGGATGTTGTCGGGCCACAGTTCCGCACTCTGCATGAGCTTTGGGAAGAACACTACGAAAAGCTGACTGAAAATATTGATGCATTGGCAGAGCGGACTCGTGCTTTGGGCGGTTATCCAGTTGGCACCATGGAGGGATTTCTAAATATTGCTACCCTCAAGGAACATGCTGGTAATATTCCCACAGCTACAGGGATGGTGGCTCAACTGGTGGAAGATCACGAGCAAGTTGTTCGCAATTTAAGGGAGCATGTGAATCAGTGTAGTGAAGTGTTCCATGATCAGGGAACTGCTGACTTTTTGACTGGACTAATGGAAGAACATGAAGAAATAGCTTGGATGCTGCGCTCATTTATTGAAGGGCAGGCACTGGAACCAGATCATAAAGAGCCGACAGAAGCGGCTAAAACTCCAGTAGGTGTGTAGTCCAGCGCCTAAGTTGAGGAAGGCAGTATGCAGAAGGTTTGAATCTCACTGCATTCGCTGCTTTTATCTGTCCATTGCAAAGACGAGATACAAGGAGTATACAAGTGCCAGAAGCCTATCAAGCTGAACGTACTATTTCAGCAATATTTAAAGAACAGCAGCAAATTGATGATGTCATTCGGCGTTTACTAGACAGGGGTGTGCCTAGGGATAATATCTCGGTTATGGGCAGAAATTTCCAGTCAGAAACTCGAATTGCAGGGTTCATTACTAAGAGGGATGTAATTCTGGGAGGTTTGACAACAGGGGCGATTTTTGGTTCCTTGTTTGGTTCTTTCCTGAGTTTGTTATCGGGTGTAGGGGTGTTATTTATTCCCTTTGTCGGTCCGATTGTGGCAGCTGGCCCTATTGGTGCTGTGCTGCTTGGGGCGGCTAGTGGTGCGATCGCAGGTAGTGCAGGTGCTGGTTTAGTATCAGTTCTGACTACTTTGGGGATGCCAGAAGATCAAGCTACTATCTACCAAACTCGCTTGCAAGCTGGTGAGTTTTTATTGTTGGCAGAAGTTCCAAGCGATCGCACTGGCGAGTTTGAATTGCTACTCGAAAGTGCTGGTGCTGAAGAAATTCACATTGTAGAGAAAACACTAGCTCGTCCTTGTCTTGGCCCATGCAACAGTTCAGCGGATTTATCTCCTGAGGTTCGCGCTCATTTGTCTGAAGAAGCTCAACGCACATTCATTGAGCGTTATAACGCTATACTCAACGAAACCAGTGACGCGTTCACGGCTGAACAATCGGCCTGGGATGGAGTTCGTCAGCAATTTGATGAAGACGAGAACGGCGTTTGGTCAAAAGCTAAGGTGAGCGTGTGAACTACCCCAACCTATAGACGGAGGTAGCTATTTCTAGGGTTGTTAGTTAATAGTCATGGGTAATGGGATCAAACTCATTACCCAACCCATAAATACGATGGCACAATCAAGAAAATGCCTTCCTCGATTTCGGAATATTTAATCCTAAGCTTTAATTATTAATTGCGCCTCTAACCAAAATAACAGTACTCTTGACGCCAGAGGCGATCGCTTCGGGAATATTACCTTGAATCGCCTGCTGTAACAATCCCTCACGAGAAGCCCCCAAAACCACAACATCAAAACCTTCAGTTTTCACCAACTTAATTACACCTTCAGAAACTGAATCGGCTTGAACTGGGGTAGCAATGACAGTACTAGACAATTTACGGCGACGCATTAGCTGGCGGATTGCTTGTTCTAACACTGTCATATCTGGCTTTAATTCCGATGGCTTAAACACCTGTGTCAGGCGAATTTGGGGCTGATTCCCCAAAGTTATCAAAGCAGGTAACAATTTAATCGCCACCCGCGCATTAGGGCCACCAGCCATTGGCACTAACCAATGATTAAAGGAGTGGGGAGATGGAGTAACTGTTGACTCTGGAATATTGCTTAATTTAACTAAGACGACATCGCAGGTGGCTTGGCGAATTATGGTATCTACAACATTGCCAAAAATACGTCCTGGGGTGGAAGTATTACCTTTCCACCCCATTAAAATTAGGTCAATATTGCGTTCGTTGATTGTCTCTAAAATTGCCTGGGCCACATCATGGGCGACTCGGATTTGGGTATGCAGGGGAATTGCCCACTTTTTGGCTAAAACTTCCGCCTGTCGTAGCAAACGGCGACTTTTTGTAGTTTTTACCTGTGTTTCGGCAGGGGAAATGTGACGCGATACCAGCATTACTTGGATGCACTCTATTTCATAGTGGCGATCGCGGGCAATAGCTGCTGCCATTTCTAATAATGTCCCAGCTGTCTCTGGATTTGCCACCGTTACTAATAATCTACCCCTGCCGATGTTAGGCGATCGCGTTTGGTAAACTACATAAGAAGGTTCTGGTCGCGGGCCAGGAACACCATTTTCACAATTGAGATGATCAGCTTCCGCCCGGATGATATCGGCACGAGTAATAATCCCAATCAGTTTCTTTCCTTCCACCACTGGTAAACGGCTAATTTGATAACGATCAAGTAAGTACAGGACATGACTCAAGTTATGTTGGGGTGTTACCGTTATCGGCTGCGGTGTCATGATTTCCTTTAAGTGACTATCATTTGCTAGCTGGCCATCGCGGATTTTCTGCAAATCTGATTGCGTCACAATCCCCACTAGCTTGCAGTTCTCAACTACCGGGAAACCGCGATGGTGAGAACGGGCAAATGCCTGGATGACTTCATCTAAATTCATCTCTGTATCTAGAGTTTCCACCCGTTGTTGCATCACATCTCTGGCTGTTAACTTTGTCGATATCCCCTCGATGGCAGCCTCTTTTTTGATGATGATGCCATTTAACTCCAAAAGCTTGTTATACAGTGATCCAGGTACTACCTTCTCTGCAACCAAGTAAGCAGTTACAGACACAATCATTAAAGGTAATACCAAATTGAAATCTGTAGTCATCTCAAAGACAATCACAATTGCTGTAATTGGAACTTTGGAAACAGCGCTAAAAAATCCCCCCATCCCCGCTAAAGCGAAGGTAGCCGGGGAACCCACTCCCAAAAGGTAGAACTCAGACACACCAACTAGGTGTCCTAGACAAGAACCCAAGATTAGACTAGGGGCAAATATCCCTCCTGGTGCGCCAGAACCAAATGCTACTAAGGTGAGAATGAACTGAGCTATAAAGGCGATCGCAGCTAAAGAAGCATGAGGCTCACCAGTAATTACATACTCTCTTAACCCCGTATTATCCCGGAAGTGTTCAGGTAGCATTGCCACAACAATGCCTGATATACATCCAGCTAAGGCTACCCGTAGGGGTAAGCTGACGTGCAACCGTCGATATAATTTAATACTAAAAATTAAGCCTCGATTAAATAATGCACCCAGCAAACCTGCCAAAATGCCCAGTAGCAGGAAAGCCGGAATTTCTGGGAGGGAGAACTGGCTAGAAGACTGTGTCAATTCCAGGTTTAGTTCCAAACTGCCGCCACCCAACAACCGGGAGACTACCCCACCAATAAAGGAGGCGATAATGGCAGTTCCTAAAGTCAGTCCTGATAAATCCTGGAGTAATTCCTCTACGATAAACAACACCCCGGCAATCGGGGCATTGAAAGCAGCTGCCAAACCCGCACCTGCACCCGCAGCAATCATTTGCCGCCGATGATCTGGGGAAGTGGGTACCCAGCGACTCATTCCCGCTGCCAAACCTGCCCCTACTTGGACTGTGGGGCCTTGTCGCCCCAAGGTCATTCCCGAACCTAAAGCAATGATCGCACTGAGTAACTTGACAATCGCTACGCGCCAGGATAGTTTAACTGGCACATTGGCAAGACTTGCTTTGACTTGGGGGATACCGCTACCCGCCGCCTCTGGGGCAAATCTCTGCACTAACCAGCCAGCCAGAAACCCAAAGCTTAAACCAATTACCGGTAGGACTAGCCATGGTGGTAACAGTTGAGTAGTATGAACTCGCCAGGTTCCCAACCATCCCGATCCCACTTTCAGAAATACCGCTCCTAGAGCGGCTACTAGACCGATAACAGAAGCTTCTGCGTTGGCGAAACCCATCGAAGATATCGCTAAACCTCTTCTAGGCTGCCACAAGTTGCGAACGAACTGAGTCAGAATAGGAAGCGACATACTAAATTTAAAATTTAAAATTCAAAATTTAACTTATAAATCTTGTGGGGTGGGCAGGAAAGCCCGCCTTTGTGTACCTCAGTCAGATTAAATGTCCGATATATCGTTCATCATCTGCCATGAATGACGAATTTTTAATTATGCCTCCCGGTGGTTGATAGTCCTTCTACTATTAGAGAGGGAGTATAACAAGGCCCATTCCAATCACCATCACTACCCACTTTAACTAATTGTTTGAGGGCTGTATAGACATTACCAGCAACCATAGTATCTTTAACACGTCCAATGACATGGCCATTTTCCACAAGATAACCCAAATCAACATTGATGGAAAAATCGCCAGAAATGCCACTAGCGCCGCCCAACATTTGATCAACAATCAAGCCATTATCCATCTGGCAAATCAAGTCTTGTAAAGATGCAGAACCAGGTTGGATGAGGAAATTAAATAAACCAGGGGTGGGATAGCTGCCTAAACCAGGACGAAAACCATTACCAGTGGTAGTTATACCAAGTTGACGCCCGGTGGTGCGATCGCAATAAAAATTTTGTAGAACCCCATTTTGGATAAAAATTAAAGGCTGGGTCGGTTGACCTTCATCATCAAAAGGGCAACTGTAAGGCCCGGCTTCTGGATCTTGGTAGAGGGTGAGGTTGGGTGACATAACTGGTTTACCTAGCCTTTCTCCCCAAGGTGAAGCTTTTTCTAAGATATGTTTGCCATTCAAAGCCGCTTGCACAGTACCCCAAAGCATATCAGCGGCTTTAGAAGTGAACAAAACCGGCAAACGACCGCTGGGGCTAGAAACGTTTTCTTTAGCCCAAAGTAACCGCTGTAAAATTTGGTGAGCTAATCTATCTGGGTTGAGTTCACCCCGTTGAGTTTGTCCATCAGCAACATTCAAAATATCCTCACCTCGTACCCATTCTGCTGACATATAGCAGCTGAGGGTAGTGTCGGTGTAGTAGCAATCTAAACCTTTGCTATTAACTAGTCTGGTGTTTTCTGTATCACATTCCCAGTCACTATGACAGAGAACATCAGGCTATGCATCGCGGATTAAGGCGATCGCTTGTTTGCCCCAGTCCACCAGCACCTCTATAGGTACAGCCTCCCCCAAATCTGGGTAAGATGGCTGAAAATTGCTGCCTAATTCCACTGGTTCTGGTTGATTTAGTTGACTCAAAGCCAGCGATCGCTCCACCATTGCTTGTGGTTCCACAGAACCATAAGCCACCATGAGTCCAGGACGACCGTTGCACCATAGCCGCAGCGCTGTGCCTTCAGATTGGCTTGTTTCTAGCTGTTTGAGTCGGTTGGCCTCAAAAAAAACTGGTCGAGAAAGCGATCGCGACTGATACACCTCAGCGGCTTCTGCTCCAGATTTCAAAGCTAGTTCCAGCAGCTGTTCTGCTAGCGTATCTTGTGACAAATTTTCAGAACCCATGACCGTTGGTGAATTGTGGTTTGTGGATTTTGCACCGCAGATAGACAATAGTCATTGGTCATTAGTCATTGGTCATTAGTCATTGGTCATTGGTCATTAGTCATTGGTCATTGGTCATTGGTCATTGGTCATTGGTTTTTCCCCATTACCCATTACCCATTACCTATTACCCATTACCCATTACCTATTACCCATTACCCATTACCCATTACCATTACCTATTACCCATTACCCCCTACCAACTATTTACGGCAAATTTATCTCTTGCAACAGCCAAAATCCTGCAAAAGATTGTGCTTGGGCATCAGACTGCACACCAATAAAATGTACCCCATTAGCTGCTTGCTTGGCGGATTCAAAACCTTTAGCTTCTGCAAGGAGTTGAGGCGTTCTGATATTTGCCACAATCCAGCTTTCTGTAGCACCGGTTTCTAAAATCAATCTCTCACCCAGACTAGTGTCAAATTTTAAGTAAGCCAACTCCAAACCCGACATCCAACCAGCTAAAGGTAAAGCCCTAGGTGAGAAAATCAAAATCCCAGGAATGCGGGTTTCTGGCGACAATTTCGCCAACTCTAAAGGGAAAGCTTCACCAAAGCCAATTTCCCACTCTGGCATATCCGCAAAATCTTGAGCTTCTAGAGTGACAAATGCCCACTGTTTTCCTTCCAAGGCATCTGGTAACCGTTGGGGTAAAGGTCTATCTAAGCGCACTGAAGCATTAGACCCCCCTTGATACCCTGGTTCTTGCGGATAGACTTCCTCCATTCGCTGTTGCAGCCATTGATTAAGAAATAAAGTACGTCGGCTAGGTAAGGCAGGAATACCCACATCCTCGCAGGCTTTGGTAATCATATTATTCATTTGGCGGCGGAAAAAGCGGACTTTGATTGGTGCTTCCCCGGCCTTGTTAATTGCTTCCTGCAACGCCGTCCGCAACCAACCCGAATTTACCTGGCTACTGGGGCAATATTGAGCATAGCGAAACAGAGAATCTATATTAGTGCGGATATCTGAAGGAGTTTCGCACACCAAGACTTCCCAAACTTTTTTCTGATTTTCGTCCAGAATCGGACGGGAGTAAAAATCGACTTCCCAAATACTGCCCATGTTTTGCGGTAAAAATCTGGCGACTTTATATTTTGCTTATGTTTTCACTCTACCAATCTACATGAACGTTAGACCCCTGTTGACAACAATCTCTCTCGAAGATGGCAAGATCAAGTTTTCAGGTTCGTAGTGAGGACTTCAGTCCTCAAAAACCATTAATCCCATTTCTCTTTAAAATCCCCCCAACCCCAATACCCTTGGTGTTACAGCAGCTTTCGCCTTTGTAGACCACACATTGTAGAGACGTTACGACAAAATATGTATTCCATTCAACCCAACCCCCTAGACCAGGGAAGGATATAAGTGGGGGAATCTTATCTGACATTCCTCACCAAAAAATTTGCCTGACCACAGCTTGTTTGAGAACGCTGCAAAATTTCTGCACTACAAGCCCCTGCTTTACCGTCTTTAGCAAAGCAAAAGAACACTTCTTGCAAAAACCTGCCGGAATCGGAACAGTAAGGTGCTATTTGGTCAACAGTAAATTTACTGTTAGCTCTCACAAAAGAACTTTTCAAGTCTTTGATGGTGGTGCGGAAGGGTTTAGCGGGGCGATTATATGCTGTGGGAATGGCGACGGAATCTTTTAACTGTTTGCTTAATGCTAGGTATTCTGTAGGGGTTTTACCTGAGCAAGTACCGTGTTTTTCCCATTCATGGTTGTAAAGTCTATCATTTTATTAATAAGGAAGCTGCTACGAGGAATTTCTTGATCTGCATCTTCACAAACCGTTCTTCCTGTGATAAAAGTTACAAGTTTCAGATTACCCCAGTTCAGCACCAAGCAGCCATCTAACTGAAATGTTGGTAAAAACGGTAACAAAACCATCTTTTATTTCCCTTGCGGGGAGTTAGTTAGCGGAAAGTAAGGATGTCTCATTAGTTTTCTTTGGGGTTGGCTAGTTTCAATCCCCTTGCGGGGAGTTAGTTAGCGGAAAGTCTGAAAACTGGTTGGTGGTGAGTGTTATAGATGGAGAGTTTCAATCCCCTTGCGGGGAGTTAGTTAGCGGAAAGCGACTCATACCTGAGCTCCGGAGAAGTGGGGAGTTATCCGGTTTCAATCCCCTTGCGGGGAGTTAGTTAGCGGAAAGAGTTGCTAAAAGTATCAGTGCCGGGTGTGGACTGCTTGTTTCAATCCCCTTGCGGGGAATTAGTTAGCGGAAAGTCCGCGACCTGAAAATCAAACTGGATAAAGATTCTAGACAGGATTTTGGCAGACCTCTATTTTTAGATCGATTTCAGGCTCCAAAAAACTGCCGATTGAAACTATTGAAACGCTGGAACTATTGAATTTTCAAGGTTCTGAAGATTTGGCGAACCCCCCAGGGTTTTTGCCCCCGCTTTGGTTTGCCAATTTCTATAAAAATAAAACCTTTGCTCCCAGGTTGTCAAGTATTTTTTATTACCTCATACCAATTCCCCATAACGTTGAAACAAATAAGATTCCCCCAGCCTTTTTAATCTACCGTGTACACACAAGTTATTCGATTACCCAAACATCTTGAAAAACCTCACCCTGTCCTAACGGACATCCCTCTCCTTCGGAAGGAGAGGGACAGGTTGTGCGTAGCAGAACCAGGGTGAGGTTTTGTTTCCTGTGTTCGCAATTACCAATTACCAATTACCAATTACCAATTACCAATTACCAATTACCAATTACCGATTCTCTTTCCTCAGCCTCTAGCCTGTTGCGGCTAGTAGTGTGACAATATTTTTACCTTGATAGCTTAAAAAAACGAACTATGACAATGCATTCTTCACTCCAACGCGCATTTACTAACCGCAGTGTTTTGAAAGTGATCAGCGGTTTGAATAATTTCAACGCGGAGAACGTGGCGGCGATCGCCAAAGCTGCTGAATTAGGCGGTGCTACATTTGTAGATATCGCTGCTGACGCTGACTTAGTGCGATTGGTAAAAAGCTTGATCAATCTACCTATTTGTGTATCAGCGGTAGAACCAGAAAAATTTGTGGCATCTGTGGCTGCTGGTGCAGATTTGATTGAAATCGGGAATTTTGATTCCTTCTATGCTCAAGGACGCAGATTTGAAGCTGAGGAAGTTTTAGCCCTAACTAAGCAAACCCGCGCTTTGTTACCCGAAATCACCCTATCTGTCACCGTTCCCCATATTCTGACACTAGACCAACAAGTACAACTAGCTGAGGAATTGGTAAAAGCAGGTGCGGATATTATCCAAACTGAAGGCGGTACCAGCAGCCAGCCAACCCACGGGGGTACTTTGGGATTAATTGAAAAAGCTGCCCCCACCCTAGCAGCAGCTTATGAAATTTCCCGCGCGGTATCTGTGCCTGTATTGTGTGCTTCTGGTATTTCTAGCGTGACTGCACCATTAGCGATCGCATCTGGCGCAGCTGGTATTGGTGTTGGTTCCGCCATCAACCAACTCAATAGCGAAATCGCCATGATTGCCGCTGTCCGTGGTTTAGTAGAAGCTTTAGCGACTGCTAGCACTTCTCGGACATTCGCATAAACCTGTAGGGACACAGCAATACTCATACGTATCAACTTAAGCCCTAACGACTAGAAGTCGCGGCTACCCAAACGTTCGCGTAGCGTCCCGTAGGGATAGTCCACCGACCCGGTCTCAGGAAAAACTAGCTGTTTGAAACCCACGCAGGTGGGTTTTGCCTGTGTAGTTGCGGTTTCTAACCGCCTATTTCAGCTTAAGTTGACACCAATGAGCAATGCTGTGCCCCCAGGATTTAGGACAAACAGTCTTTCAAAGCATAAATCACCTGATCTTGCTGTTCCGCTGTCAATTCGGGGAACATAGGCAAAGATATCACCTCATGACAGGCTTGCTCAGACACTGGTAATTGCCCTGGTTGATAGCCGAGACTTTCATAAACTGGCTGCAAATGTAGAGGACGGGGGTAGTAAAGCATCGAACTCACGCCTTTTTCTTGCAATTGACTCCGCACCCAGTCCCGATATTGAGCGCTAGCACCATTTCGCCCCTCACCAGAAATGCGAATGGTGTATTGATTCCAAACTCCAACACCGCCAAGTAATTCTTGGGGTGGGACAATACCGGGAATCTGACTGAGAAATTGGTAGTAATAAGTGGCGAGTTCCTGGCGTTTTTTATTCCATATATCGAGATGACGCAGCTTTATTTGGAGGATAACTGCTTGTATGGCATCCAAGCGGCTATTTACTCCGATTTCTTCATGGATATAGCGGGTTTTACTGCCATGTTCTCTGAGTACCCGCAGTTTAGAGGCGATCGCCGAATCATTAGTTGTGATTGCACCACCATCGCCACAACCGCCAAGATTCTTGGTGGGGTAGAAACTAAAGCAACCAATATGTCCAATACTACCTACTTTTTGACCACCCCAACTTGCGCCTGTAGACTGAGCGCAATCTTCAATTACTGCTAAATTGTGAGATTGTGCGATCGCCATCAGCCCTGTCATGTCCACAGGTAGCCCAAACAGGTGAACCGGGATAATTGCCTTAGTTTTGGGTGTAATCGCCGCTGCTATTTGCGTCACATCTAAATTAAAGGTAGTGGCGTCAATATCAACAAACACTGGCTTTGCACCCACAGCATTAATTACCTCAGTCGTGGCAAAAAAGGTGAAAGGTGTAGTAATTACTTCATCACCTGCACCAATTTCTAAGGCGCGTAAAGCTAAGTAGAGGGCATCAGTACCAGAGTTACAAGCTACACATTCAGTTACACCATGATAGGCAGCAAACTGTTGCTCAAAGCCTTCAACCACTGGGCCGCCAATATAACGACCAGAAGCTAGAACCTCTAGGACAGCTGCATTCACTTCGGCGGCGATGGAGGTGTATTGTTGTTTAATATCAAAAGCTGGGATGGAATTTATGCTTTGGATCATGAGTACTCATTTTATCGGGAGATACAAAGGAGGCATTTCAACAGTTGATGTTTGCTGAAAGAATTGTTAATTCAAAAGCCTGGCAAAGACTGTTGTATACAATACTGAAATAAGAAAGGTTTTTACTTAAGTTTTAGGGCGGACAGCGATTGTACATTTAATTTACAGATATCCAGCATACTGGGTACTTGCCATCATAGGTTTATAGCATTTTGTGCCTCCTTCAGAGGATCTACCTTAACTTGTAGCCATTTTAAATTTTAAATTTTGCAGAAAATTTCGGGGCTTCCTCGCCGCGACTCAATGGGTAATGTATATTTACCAAGATCAGACGGGTGGAATCAAAGTTCCAAATGTCTGGGCTGTGTTCAGGAAAAAATGTCGGGAGATACAGAACCCATGGAGAATTTGATCAAGCTGGATTTAGTTGATTTGGCTATGGCTGTGGGATTAATGGCTCTAGCCATTGGCTTATCTGCTTGGGAAAAATTAGGACTAGAGTTAAATTTAGTCCTTGCTACCGGCAGAACTATCCTCCAGCTACTCGTGTTGGGATACGTTTTCGACTTCATCTTTGCTATTGACAATATTTGGGCAGTTTTGGCGATTTTAACAGTAATGCTGACAATTACGGCGATTGTTGCCCGAAACCGTATCAGCCAAAAAATTCCCTATTTATCGCCTTTGGTGTGGGGAGCAATTTTCGTCAGTACCGCTTTGACGCTACTTTACGTCAACTTCTTGATTATTCAACCAGAAAGATGGTTTGAACCGCAGTATCTGATTCCCTTAGCTGGGATTATATTTGGTAATGCGATGAATGCAGCAGCCATCGCCGGAGAACGCCTTGTCAATACTATTAAACAGCAGCCTACGGAAATAGAAACTCACTTGAGTCTAGGCGCAACTCCTAAGCAAGCAATTAGCCAATACCGCAAAGACGCCATCAGAGCCGCATTGATTCCCACTCTCAATCAAATGATGCTTATTGGTATGGTTGCACTACCAGGAATCACCACCGGACAATTATTGGCTGGGATAAAACCACTCGATGCTGTATCCTACGAAATTTTGATTATGTTTATGGTAGTCGTGGCTAACTTGCTGACAACCGTTTTAGTCACCAAGGGTTTATGTCGTCAGTTTTTTAATTCAGCCGCGCAGTTAATTAGTTAAGACTGCTATCATGTCCGGCTAATTAGTTATAATTCCTACATCTGTGCAAAAACAGGGTTTCCCCCTGCAAGAAAGCGGTCTTAATGATAAGTCTTTAACCGGATACGATATTAGAAATCTCCTTGTCTGCCCTACCCCTTTGGCCAGCGCCAGTTATAGCGATTCCATTCATAGATTCCTTGAATTTCATATTCATTACCGCTATAAAAGCGAATCTGGCAATTGGTAACAGAATCATCGCCATTACTAATATGTTCAATCTGAATCACCATGCAGGGAACCCATTCACGCTGACAGGGGCCATTATCTTGTACCCATTCCCATAGTGCATTGCAAACTTCAATGCGATCGCCTATCCTCAGCTTTAGTGCATCCTCAAAATAAGCATACTTATCAAAATGGTATGACTCAACACGATTTAGCCACTGCAAACCATAGCTTTGGCGAATAAATTGCACTTTTCCGGAATCTTGTTGCAGAAGCCAGTCATTGAGTAATTGTACTTTCCATGTCCGATTTTCTTCTTCCTCTGCCTTGACAAACTGTAAAAATGCTTCCAATTCCTCTGAGGTAAGTTCGTCTAAAGGATTAGCAATATCTGACACCCTAGAGTTATGGTTTCCCTGAATTTGCTCGACCACTTGCAGTAATATCTGTTTCTGCGTATCAGTGAGAGGACAGCTGGCTGCATCACAACAATTAAAGGCTGCTTGCAAGGCTGCTTCAATCTCATCGGTCGTCATAAGCTAAAAGCAATTGAGGGTCTATTTCCCTAATTATTACCTAACTCTGTGAGTACAAACTCCCCATAATTCTGCTATTTTATGCCAAGTAGGTAAATTCTTGGTTGATTCAGTCTACTTTCTTAGCAGCTAAAGTTTAGATATGGAAAAGAAAAACCGTTTAGCATTTTTGTAGAATTACCTGGCTGTATTCATGAATAACTTCTCAAAACTCAAGACTCAGTACTTAGGACTAATCAAGGTCGTCTTTACTTCCTGTCTCATCAGTGTTCTAGCCTGGGGGTTTACACCAAGCGCTGTAGCGTTGACACAGATTAAACTCTTTGACGTTTCCTATAAGGATTGTCCCCCAGAACTGGCAAAAGGAACTGTGATTAGTAGCGGTTCTGCATCTGCCAGTTGCTTTATTGTCATTGGTAAAGCGGAAAATGGCACCTACAAAACAGTTTACGATGCAGATATTTTTGGGCGCATCTATGATGCTAATAACGACTCAGTAATGCAAAACCGCACCCGTCTAGGTTCTATTGCTGAGGTACCACCAGGCATCAGTGATTTTGAATTCAGAATTACAGTACCCGCAAATCAGCCTACTCCATTACAGCTGAAGCAGTTTAAAGCTGCTGGATTTAGCGGTCAAGTCCGGCGTTAATCTAGAGGTTGAATTAATCTGGGCTAATCAGCCCAGATATCAAATTTTTTCATTGCACGTGGCTGGAGCAAACAAGAAATTCTATTTTACGCAAAGGCTTGTAAACCACCTATCATACTACCTAATATTTGAAGTAGTATAATTGCTAACATAGGAGAAAAATCCATACCACCCAATGGGGGAATGATTGAGCGGAACAGATTTAGATAAGGATCAGTAATCTGGCTCAAAGCAGAAAATGGTTGGTTATACCAGTCGATATTGGGGAACCAGGTCAACAAAACCCTAATAAGCAATAAAGTAGTATAAATCTGTATGAACGTAGCCAGAGTGTTAATCAGTAAATACATGGTTGTGTTGGTTTCCTGCTAAGTGTTAAACGCGGTCTATAATTGATTTTAACTTATTCGCTGTAAGTCCCTCAAAGAGAGCGGTACACCCTTGGGGCAGATAAGGGGGACAAAAACGAAACGTCTAAGCCCTCCTCACTAATTTGGCGTCGGCAAAATTAGGTGGGAGGGCGATTGACCCTTTTCTTCGCTTAAGGGCATGGTGTTTGAAAAATCTTTAATTGCCACTTTGGTGAAGCTACAGATGCACCTCAGGAGTCTTGTCTGAGGGATTGCTCATTCATCGGCTGAGATACACTACCATTGACATTCCCTAATTGCTTTCGCACGTCATCAATTGTCGCATTCAACTGGGCAATTTTATCTTCTAGCGATCGCCTCGCAGTTTCCATTTCCAGGTTTTCACTGGCAGAGGCTTTCATCTGACGCCTTCTCACTGGTACTTTGTTGATTTCATCCTGGTTCTGAGTCAGTTCTGTCTCCCCTTCTGCTGCCAATTGAGCATCACGCCGAGAAACGATCGCTGCCCCCAGAATACCACCAACTAGACCACCGACAAAGGCCCCTGCAAAAAAACCACTGGCAAACCCATCTCGCTGACTCATATCTTTACCGCCTTGAAGAAACCTGGGATTTTTAAAGTCATTAAGCTATTTTCCTGCCCTAGGTGCATACTAGCTCAAGTCCCAAAGATGCGATCGCCAGCATCACCCAACCCTGGCACAATATAACCATTGCTGTTAAGCGTTGCGTCAATAGTAGCGGTGTAAACGATTAAACCAGGATAAGCAGCATTCAGTTTTTGCAAAGCTGGTGGAGCCGCCACCACGCATACAATGCGCGTCAAAGCTGGATCAACACCCCGCTTTACTAATTCTGCCATTGCCGCCATGATTGATCCTCCCGTCGCCAACATCGGATCGGTAATTAACACCCGCGTTTGGGGGTCGAATTTTTCTGGCAATTTATTCAGGTAACACACAGGTTCTAGTGTTTCCTCATTTCGCACTAAGCCAAGATGGTAAATTGAGGCCAAAGGCAGCAACGTCTGTGCTCCTTCTAGTAATCCTAGCCCAGCCCGCAGAATCGGCACAACCGCTACAGGTATCTCTGGATTAATCAAAGTTGCAGGACAGATATCCAACGGACTCTGCACCTTTGTTTCTAGCGTTGGTAACCAGTCTCGCGCCGCTTCATAGGTTAGCCATCGTCCTAACTCAGTTATGGCACTACGAAATAATACTGAAGGCGTAGCAACATCACGAGCGACTGCCAACCAGTGCTTGATTAGGGGATGGGGTGGAACATAAACAAGCAGTTGTTGCGTCATAGCCAAATATATGGGCCACTTTTTATTCTATAAGAACTGAAACATCATCATACTCTTTCCAGTGTGCGGCTGATAGCTAAAATCAGCACACATAATTTATTGATAAAAATTTTCATTAATAGTTGACATTAATTCTCAACCAAGCTATAGTTTTATATAGTGTTCTCCTCTCTTTAAGAATCGGCAGACGGGATAAGCGGGCGGTAGCAGGCTTGTCCCTCTTTTTGTGTGCGGAAACAGAAAGCAATTCACAATTGCCCAACTTACCCATTTCAATATAATTGAGATACTCTGAACTCAATTAATCCGAGTATGACAAAAAAAGATTTACCTCAGTTCCAAATAAACCAATCAAACCCATCACAGGGCATTTGAGCAACTATTTTGAATGTAAGTATAAAAATTAAATTAAAAGAAAGTTCGTAGTAAGGACTTTAGTCCTTAAAATATTTGAATCGAGCGATTTATCCCTCACTACTAACCAAACTCTCCTCTTGAATTGCTTATGCCCCCTCGTACGTTATTTGATGTGATTATAATTGGGTCTGGTATTGGTGGCTTAGTCACAGCAACCCAACTAGCAGCAAAAGGAGCTAAAGTGCTGGTACTGGAACGTTATCTGATTCCAGGTGGTAGCGCTGGTTATTTTGAACATCAAGAATATCGATTTGACGTTGGTGCATCGATGATCTTTGGCTTGGGAGATCAGGGTACGACCAACCTACTCACCCGCGCCTTAAAAGCTGTGAATGTCAGCCTAGAGTCAATTATCGATCCAGTACAAATTCACTATCATCTGCCGAATGGATTAGATTTAAAGGTTGACCGAGTTTATGAAAACTTTTTGCAAAATCTTATTGCTTATTTCCCTCATGAAGAAAAAGGCATTCGTCGCTTTTATGACGAATGTCAGCAAGTTTTCAATTGCCTCAATCGCATAGATTTACTGTCCCTGGAAGAACCCAGGTATGTGATGCGGGTCTTTTTTCAACATCCTTTAGCTTGCCTTGGTTTAGCCAAGTATCTGCCGCAAAATGTTGGTGATGTAGCGCGACGCTACATTAAAGACCCCCAGTTATTGAAATTTATCGATATCGAATGTTATTGCTGGTCAGTAGTCCCCGCTAACATGACACCAATGATTAATGCTGGCATGGTCTTTTCTGACAGGCATTATGGCGGCGTCCGCTACCCTAAAGGCGGTGTGGGACAAATTGCCCAGAAATTAGCTGATGGTTTAGAAAAGGCTGGGGGTGAAATTAGCTACCAAGCAAGGGTGACAAAAATCATTACCGAAAAAGGTCAAGCCGTAGGCGTGCAACTGGCTAACGGTAAAGTTTATCAGGGTAAACGCATAGTTTCTAACGCAACCCGCTGGGATACCTTTGAAAAATTACTACCAGCAGATGAAATGCCAGTTAATGAAAAAAAGTGGCAACAACGTTATCAAAAATCCCCTAGTTTTCTGAGTCTACATATCGGAGTGAAGGCGTCAGTTTTACCAACGGGGACAGAATGTCATCATATTTTGCTCGAAGATTGGCAAAAAATGGCAGCACCAGAAGGCACTATTTTTGTTTCCATCCCTACATTACTTGACCCAGATTTAGCACCAGCCGGACATCACATCATTCATGCTTTTACACCCCACTGGATTGATGATTGGCAAAAACTTTCACCGAGTGAGTACGAAGCGAAGAAAGAACAAGCAGCAGGGCGAATTATTGAGCGATTAGAGCAAATTTTCCCCGGTTTAGATGCGGGTTTGGATTATCTGGAAGTAGGGACACCGCGCACCCATCGCCGCTTTTTGGGTCGTGCAGATGGCACCTACGGGCCAATTCCCCGGCGCAAGTTGCGGGGGTTGTTGGGGATGCCATTTAATCGCACAGCGCTTCCTGGCCTTTATTGTGTGGGGGATAGTACCTTTCCCGGTCAGGGTTTGAATGCGGTGGCTTTTTCTGGCTTCGCTTGCGCCCATCGCATTGCTACGGATTTGGGGCTTTAATTAAGTTCGTAGTAAGGACTTTAGTCCTGCTTTTTCTAAGCACTAAAGTGCTTACTACAAACCTCAAAACTAACTTGACAAAGTAGTAGCGATAATACTTAAATTTGGGTAATAATTGTAATTATTATTTTTTGAAAAAGTATGACTACTGACGCTATTACCCTGAGTTCAGAAGAAATTGCCGACCTACGGCTAAAATTTGCTGATCATCAACAAGCACTTGCTAGTTTGGATGTAATTGAAGAATGTGAGGGGCATTTAGAGGACGCTGTTACCTTGATAAAAATGAGAAAAACAGGAATAGAACCGGATAGGTCTGTTAATTTATTAGACTTAGTTAATAAATATCGCTCTGTAATTTGTAAAGATGAAGCTCAGGATATTCTCGATTTATTCGGTCTTCTTTCTCCTTTAGTTGATCCCTCTTTAGGTTTACCACTAGGTCTTTTTGTATTTAAAATTGGAGTAAAACAATTTTGTAAGCAAAACACTTAAGTAATTAAATACCAATAGCTGTAAAACCAGCCCAGTAATAGGGGTGAGAGAATGGTTTCTCACCTCGGTTTTTAATTTGCTTAATTTGTTCTTTTATAATTAATTTTTGTCCAGGTCTTAATTTTGCTAACACTTTATCTAATTGCGGTGTTAAATCCTCTAAAATTTGCTCAAATTGAGCTAAAGATAAATTTCTTAATCTATTTTGTGCTTCTTTCAAAGCAATAGATACAGTCATATCTTGCTTCATATTTTGATTAAATTGAATCATCAATAAAGCTGTAGATAAATCATTAACTGTCCAAAGACTACTAACTACGCTTGAACTTCCTGCATGGAGGAAACCACTAGGTAAGCCAATATATTCATCGCTGGTATTGTTGAAATCAATCAAACCTGTTTCACAAGCAGAAAGGACAACGAGACGACATTGATTAAGGTTAAAATCCTTGTTGAATAAATCACCCAAGGTTAAGCATTTGTTGAGGTCAACTTGTTTATTAAGAATAGAACCATTTAAATATAGACAAGAATCTTCAGGGGTGTTCAGGTTAAAGGAACCGTGACAAGAGAAGTGAAGATAATTTACCTCTGCTAGATTTGCTAGATTTATATCTAAAGCGTTTCTAGTAGCATCGTTTTGACGCAACACTGTTGTTTTATCAGCAGGAAAATAATGCTGAATACTTTCTACTTCTAAATCAGCATAAATGAGATCATCTGTGGGGTTTTGGATAGCAAATAGAGATTGAAAATCATTGCGTTGACGAAGTTGAACCTGTTGTAATAGTTGACAACTGGGAGCATAGCCGACACCTTTGGGGAATAAGTCAAGTAAGTATGATTCCTTAACGGGTAAAGCATGGAGAGGTAACAGGTGTAAGAAGCGATGGGGAATGAGAATTAATCTGTCACAGTGTTTAGGTATTATGGTTAATATTTCCTCAATTTGTAGGATTTCTGCTAACTTCTTCAGACGTTCTTCTAACTGATTTTGCCATTGGTCTTTTTGTCTGTAGTAGTCATCTAGATATTGATTTATCCAAGCATAAAAATATTTTCTATCTTCTGATTGAGATTGCCAAACTGTGATTTTTTGCCCTTGAGGTTTAATTACAATAGCTATAATTTTCTCAAACGTAATATACCATTCTACAATTACTGTGTTTACATCCAAGGTTGATTGGAATCGGTCAAACTTGAAACTGTAACCAACTGGTAGATATTGATTTTGTAATTCATTGCGTTGCTGTCGCAATTCTTGAAGATGCTGGGCTAAAACAGTTGGGTTTTCAGCTTTGCCATTTTGAATCTGATATTGACCACTAGCTATTTCGTCTCGCAGTTGTTCTAGTTTAGTAACTACGTCTGGAGGAAAGGTTGTTTTGAGGTCACGGTTGAGGATAAGTTCAACTAAATTCCGGGTTTTGCTGCGTTCAACATATTCTATAGCTTCCGTTTCTTTGCCTAATGCTAGACAAACTTCCACCATTCGTCTATAAAGTTGATTCCATTTTTCTGCTTGTTTGCGTTTGCTTTCTTCCCCAGAAACAATCTCATAGCGTAAAGTTTCGACTGTCTCAATGGCAGAGGCAAAGGTAGAGTAAGCTGAATTAAACTGTTTTGCATCTAGGTAGACAATGCCAAGATTGAATAATGTTTCAGCATGGTTTTGGGGAAAGGTAGTGCGGGTACGAACTTCTAGTGCGGCTCTATAATAAGCAATAGCTTGTTCGATATTCTCAGATGGATCACCCTTAATTCTATTACTGTAAGCATTCCCCAGATTATTTTGCGTATCTGCCCATTCTTGGGGAAAGTCAGTGCGGGTACGAACTTCTAGAGCTAAATAGTAAACAGCAATGGCTTGTTCAATATTCTCAGGTTTATCTCCCCTGATTCTGTCTCTGTAAGCATTCCCCAGATTATTTTGCGTACCTGCCCAATCGTTGGGAAAGGTAGTGCGGATACGAACTTTCAGAGCTAGAGAGTAAGCAGTAATAGCTTGTTCGATATTTTTAGATGGATCACCCTTAATTCTATTACTGTAAGCAGCACCCAGATTATTTTGCGTATCTGCCCATTCTTGACCCGGATTTGCGGTGTGGTTACGGACTTGTAGTGCGGCCATATAATGAGCGATAGCTTGTTCGATATTCTCAGATGTATTACCCTTAATTTTTTTACTGTAAGCAACACCCAGACTATTTTGTGTTTCCGCCCAATCTTGGGAAAAGTCAATGCGGGTGCGGAATTCTAGTGCAGCTATGTAATGAGCAATAGCTTGTTCGATATTCTCCGCTGTATCGCCCTTGATTCTTTTACTGTAAGCATTCCCCAAATTATGTTGCGTCCTTGCCCAATCTTGGGAAAAGTCAATGCGGGTGCGGACTTCTAGTGCAGCTATATAATAAGCAATAGCTTGTTCGATATTCTCAGCTGTATTACCCTTGATTCTTTCGCTGTAAGCCTTACCCAGATCATTTTGTATCCTCGCCCAAGCTTGGCGAAAGACAGTGCGGGTAACTATAGTTAAGGCTATTTCATAACCAGTTATGGCAATTTCCATGTTCCTGGATGTATTACCCAAGGGAAACTGCTGAATCAGATTACTAGAATTAACAATCAGTCCAGCGATAGATGCTGCTGTGTCTGGTTCCGCTTCTGCGAATTTATTTGTTGCCCAACGGTGCAATAATTTCGCAAAAGTATCATTTAATTTATCGGTATTGGCTGCCAGCAAAGGGTAAACTACTTGCGCGTCACCTTTGCTGTCTGCTGTTGCTTGCAGCACCTCTAGTAAAAATTGCCCATAAGCCTCTAAATCTAGTATTGACATATTTAAATTCAGCGCCCCACGGAGTTGAGTTGCCAAATTCCTCAACCAACCAGCGTTATTTTCATTTCCCTGCTGTGCGAAATACTCCGCTACTGCTTCCACTGTTTGCAAAAAGTCGGCATCGAGTAAGTCTTGATGCGCTTGTAAAATCCCCGGTTCTTCCCCATTAGGGCAACTTAGCAACTCATCGATTAGCTGGAGATAAGCTTGTTGTCGCTGTTCGTTCATGGGTGGGGGCGGGTGTTAAGTAATACCTCTCTTAATTATGGAGAATAAACAGGGGTTTTGGGTGGTTGAGGTGGTGATTTCTAGTCCAGAGGCTTGATTTTCTCCCTCGATACAGCGGTTATCGCTTATATGCAATACACTTTGACCTCTCTCCTATGAGGCTATCGTGTACACACAAGTTATCCCATTACCCAAAAGTCTTGAAAAACCTCACCCTGTCCTAACGGACATCCCTCTCCTTGCGAAGGAGAGGGACAGGTTTTGCGTAGCAATAACCAGGGTGAGGTTTAATTTCCTGTATTCTCGCAACCATAAATTGCATTGAGAGAGACTTGTGTGGATTTAGGGTAATCTACGAGTGTTTGCTTGATCACAAACAACTTTTAAAATATCCTCTAAACAGAAAGCGAACTCTTCGCCAACAAAAATCAAATAGGATTCCTAGATATTTTTGCTAATCTGTAATAGTAAATTAAGTGATACAAAAAAATGCTTTTATTCAAACAGCGTCTATTAACATTAAACACAGGAATAAAATGTCTAATTTGTTTAGAGGGTTGTATAGTCAATCTGATAACATTCATTCCCCAAAGGGAAGTAGAAGGTTTTGAAACTCATAAATTGAATGACCAGGCTGAGGCTGAAAATCTTTACTTAGCAATTATTAAGAACTATGAATCTTTTTCTTCTTCCTCTATAGAAGAAATTCCTATAACTCCTCCTATAACAGAAACGTTATTAACACAAAGAATATATCTAGAATTTTCTGACAGTAAATCTCACAAGTTTTACGAAGTCGTCGTTAAGGGTACAGAAGTAGTCATTAACTATGGTCGAATTGGGGCAAAAGGGCAATTTTCTACTAATACCTACCCTACTGTAGAAAAAGCACGGTTAGCAGCATCTAAAAAAGTTAATGAGAAACTGAAGAAAGGATATGTGCAAACAGTAAAGAATAAACGAAATCTCTTGGAGCATAAAGATTTAGATATATCTCAATTCATACGTCCAGCTTGGAAACCTATCGTCAGAGAAGGGGATGATTCGCTACTATCCTCTAAATTCGCGGGTCGTCCTTGGTTAGCTGAAAATGAATCTTGGCCAACTTGCCCTTGTTGCGGTAAGTCATCTATGCAACTCTTTTTTCAACTTAATTTGAGCGAATTACCAGAGCCTGTAAAAAGCGAATATGGTACTGGATTAATCCAAATGTTTCATTGTCTTCCTAGTAACTGTGAAGGAATCCTAAAACCTGCTCAAGTCTACTATGGTAGAACTGCCTATCCCATCCCTAATGTGCTGATTCGGATGATTTCACCAACTTCAGAAGGGGCTATTCCACCTTTACCAATGATTTATGGGGAAAAATATGGAGTTCATTTTCCTGCTAAAACTATTATTGCTTGGCAAGAAGTGGCAGATTATCCCGATTTGGAAGACCTTATAGCCTTGGTTTATGGTTGGGATCAATTGGGAAATGAGACGCTAGAAGATGAAGTGATTGAGCGATTGGGTTTTGAGGATCTGGATGATTTTTGTGATTCCATCGCACCTCTAGAAGGAGATAAACTAGGGGGTTATCCAGTATGGGTGCAGGGAATGGAATGTCCTGGCTGCCCCATTTGTCAAGAACCGATGCGTCAGGTTTTTCAACTAGCTTCTCAGGATAATCTACCTTATTCCTTTGGGGATCTGGGTACTGGACACATTCTTCAGTGCAAGTCACACAAGCATGAGTTTGTCTTTGTTTGGGCTTGTGGCTAATATTTATCATACTCAGGACTTACGCAACTGGCATGGCTTTGCAGGGTGCGTCAGACTTGATAATTAGTTAACCATAAACAGATTTTCGACATCTGACGCACCCTACAATCTTACATTGAGTGTGACACGCAGCTTTAGTCCTAATACTATCCCGAATATTGGTAAAAGGCAGATTGGCCAACACAATCTCCACTATTGTGCTTTAATGGAACTCGATTTTCGTTGGTTCCTCAATCTTTCTTTCACACAAAGTTTTAATTGATGCCACTCACACACACACACAAAATTATCAAAGCTAGCTGGTTTGTATCCGGCTTTTTAAGCGTTTTTCTCCTTGGTTCTACTGTCAAAGCCGCAACCGTCGCTAATTGGCATTTTGACAGCAACCGCAATCATCTAAACTTCAGCACAGATGAAAATGTACAACCCAAAGTGCAAGTACTTACCAACCCTAGCCGTTTGGTAATTGATTTGCCAGGTGTGAATCTAGGATATCCCCAAGCTAGCCGCAGAGTTGGGTTTGTCATTAAAGAAGTTGGCATCAGACAGTTTAACGCAGATACGACTCGCATTCAGATTACTTTAGCACCTGGTTACAGCTTCGACCCTGCACAGGTGAAGTTGCAAAAGGATTCCTCTAACCGTTGGTCTGTGCAGTTACCTAAGCCTCTGCAAGTAAGTCCCACTCGACCAATGAGGGCGTTTCAACCCAATATTTCCCCAGGAAGTGATAGAAATTTGTTTGCTGGTGTGGTTCCCTTGCATTCACCAATGAAGGCGCTGGAACCGCAGATTAAAGCTTTGATGAGTCGGTACAGCTTTTTGCAAACGGGGATGTTCTTTTTGGATCTGGATAATGGGGATTATTTAGATATCGGAGGCGATCGCGTTTTTCCCGCCGCTAGCACCATCAAACTGCCGATTCTACTCGCCTTTTTTCAATCTTTAGACGAGGGTAAAGTCAGCCTCGATAAACAGCTAACTATGCGCCGTGACTTGGTAGCCAGCGGTTCTGGAGTCATGCAATATGAACGAGTCGGGAAAAAATACACGGCTTTGGAAACCATCACCAAGATGAGTGTGATCAGCGACAATACCGCCACCAACATGATTATCGATTATTTGGGTGGCCCAGCGCGACTCAATCAGCGTTTTCGTAGTTGGGGACTGAAAGACACAGTAATTCGTCGTCTTTTAGGTGACTTCCGGGGAACTAATACCACCAGTCCCCAAGATTTGGCGCGGGCCTTGGCTTTGTTGGTGAATGATAAACTAGTTTCTAGCCAAAGCAAAGAACAGGCTTTAGATATTCTGCGTCAGACGAAAACGCGCACATTGCTTCCTGCCGGTTTGGGGAAAGGTGCAGTTATCGCCCACAAAACTGGCGATATCGGCTTTCTGATTGGTAATGCTGGGTTTATTACTATGCCTAATGGTAAGCATTATCTAGCAGCTATTTTCGTCAAACGTCCTTATAAAGATGTGAGAGGTAGAGAATTTATTCGCCAAGTTTCTCAGCTAGTCTACAATTACCTAAATCAGCCGATTCCGGTGGCTTCAGCTGATTCTCCTAATACGTAATTGATCCCGTAGGGCGGGCATCTTGCCTGCCCTGAAAATGCCTTTAAACAGGCGTCTCGCCTGTTCTACGGATTTTTAAACTAATTTAATTTTACCTGCCGCCAGCGTCGCTTTTTCCCTCGCTTCTTCTACATCTGCACCTTTTGCTAAAGCTACTCCCATCCGGCGATATGGATGAGCATTGGGTTTACCAAATAGCTTAATGTCTACATCTTTTTCTGATAAAGCATCTGCGACTCCTGTAAAAGTAACTGCATCCGATTGTTCTGAAGCTAAAATTACGGCGCTGGCTGATGCTCCCAACTGTTCTATATGGGGAATGGGTAAGCCTAAAATAGCTCGTAGGTGCAATTCAAATTCGTTGAGATTTTGGGAAATTAACGTTACCATGCCTGTATCGTGGGGTCTGGGAGAAAGTTCGGAGAAAATCACTTCGTCTTGGGTGATAAAAAACTCAACTCCAAAAATTCCCGCTCCCCCCAAGGCATCGGTGACTTTTTGGGCGATCGCCTGGGCATCTAATATCTTATCTTCTGCAATGGCTGCTGGTTGCCAAGATTCTTGATAATCACCTCTTTCTTGACGATGTCCAATGGGAGAACAGAAAATTGTTGGTGCATTCCATTGTTTAATGGTGAGTAAGGTAATCTCGATTTCAAAGTTAATGAACTCTTCGACAATCACTTTTTGGCTGTCACCTCTAGAATTGGCGATCGCATCCAGCCAAGCTTTCTCCACCTCACTCTGAGTCTGCACCACAGATTGACCTTTGCCAGAAGATGACATCACGGGTTTGACAACATTGGGAAACCCAATTTTATCAGAAGCTGCAATCAACTCTTCTAGAGTCACTGCATAACCATATTTAGCCGTTCTAATCCCTAACTCTTGACTTGCTAATTCTCTAATTCTGTCGCGGTTCATTGTGTAGTTAGTCGCCGCCGCTGTAGGAATAACTGTAATTCCTCTTTGCTCAAATTCTAACAGCTTTTCAGTTCTAATTGCTTCAATTTCTGGTATAATCAAATCAGGCTGATGCTTACTAACAACAGCTTCTAAGTCATCAGCACTAAGCATAGAAATAACTTCATCACAATCAGCCACCTGCATAGCCGGAGCATTAGCATAGCGGTCAACTGCAATCACATAATTGCCTAAACGTTGAGCAGCAATTACAAATTCTTTGCCTAGTTCACCTGAACCCAGTAACATCAATTTTTTGGGCAGCTTTAGGGAATTTTTCATAAAATTTATTTAGGGCAACAATCCAAGCATTTTAATTTATTTTAAATATCATCATCTGAATAGTTGAATCTAGCCCCCCGCAGTTGTAAATCTTTACGTTGCAGTTGTGTTAACCCAATACCCGCGCCTAACTGACACTCATCTACTAAGGTATCTAACCAAATAGTCTGATTTAGCGTAGCCCCTGTCAAATTTGCCTTTCTCAAGTCGGCTCTGGTAAAATTAACAAATAGAAGGTCGGCATTAACTAAACTGGTACTTTGTAGATTTGCTACAGATAAATTTCCCCGAATCAAGTTTACTTCATCTAAAATTAAACCAGATAAATCTGCACCTTTGAGATTGGGAAATTTTAGCTGATTTGGAAATTGTAAAAACCGCATTATACAAATAATATTAGCTTCATTTAAAGATATTTCGGTTAAAAAATAGTAACGTGCAATTCCCAATTTTTGGAGAATTTGTAAGCGATGCTGGGGGCTTTTTTCTAAAAATTTAATTGCAGTATCGCGCAATTCTTGAGTTGGGGAGTTTAGCATCCTTGTATGGGTGGTAAGTTTGCCGAGTGTAGAGACGTTGTATGTAACGTCTCTACTGTAGTTAGCGTGCTGCTAACAGTGCTTTGGTTGCAGACTCCCCGGCTAATTTGACTTGCTTTGTCAATCGGAAATTTAACAATGTGAGAACAGTCAACTCAGCTAGAAATGCCTTAAAAATTGTGATCGTCTGGGCGTATTCTATACCTACCCAAGGGAAAGTTGAAAATAGCCATACAGCAGGATTATCAGATGGGGATATGCTGAGATAGGATAAAATTATCGGGGGTAAAAATATTGCTGTGGCTATGGTACCAATTGCCCAGAATGAACGCTTGCGATTTTTCATCAACAGCATTATTTGGGCTATAGTGGCGTAAATCATCATTAAAGTGACCGACAAAGCCACAGCTAAAATTGCCTTAATTTTATCATAATCGCCAATCATCGTCGTATCAGGTGTAAGTACAATCCAAACCATGATTGGTGTAGTAGTAATTACCAGATTAATGGCGATCGCTAATATTGCAGGGCTTTTTTCTCCCAACATCAAATCTTGCCATAAGGGATAACGTTTATCACTCTTAGAATCAGAGACATTTTGGTGTCGATATCTTGCCCAATCTTGTATAGTTTGGCGATGAGGCGAGAGAATGGCTATTAATGCCAAAGATATGACAAAATTGAATAACCCTAAGTAGATAATTGCCTCTTCTGGTGTATTATTGGAATCTTGCATAGCCAGCCCCAAAAGTATCACTTGAAGACAAGCAACAAACAAATAACTTTGTTTTTTACTTAAAATAGTCGCGTTGGGGTTACGAAAGCAACGTTTCATTGCTTGCCAAATGCCGTAAGTACAGATTCCATAATTGACTAGATTGAAGCCAACAAGGCTGACCAGATTTGCTCCTATTGGTAAATAGAAAAATTGCAATTTTCCTAGGGGCAAATGACCGTAATGATTATTAAAGAAATTGGGAAACAGATGATTTATCATATCCCAAGGGCTTAACATTCTCAACCAAGCAGTGGGATTGTTTGAGTAGCCGACAGAAGATGATGCCATCACCATTGTTATGAATAAGAACATGAAAATGGCAGCAGTACCTAACCAAGGTTGAAAGCTACTGAAGAAACGACTAATTAAGCCAAAAAATAGGGCAGCACTGTAGAAGAAAAAACAGCTAGCGGAAAGAATAGCATAGTAACTAAAAAGGTGGCTTGTGGCGATGCCAGCAGAATGTCCAGCCCATAAATGCAGAGGAATTGCTGTGAGAATGAAGAGATAAATTAAGCAGGGTACTCCTAGCAGCTTGCCAGTCAATATACTCGCTTCTGACTGGGGACTGAGGCGAATAAAATTCAGTGTACCGCGATGTTCTTCTTTGGCTAAATCGCTGATGAGTAAAAAAGTTCCAGCAACTATTAGTGTGAAAACAAAAATTACGCTGATAGAGAGAAAGGTATATTCCCAGTGATCTTTCCACCACAATTGCCAATCAATGTCCTTTTGAGGGCAAACATTCTTTGATATATAATTCTGCAAGTTAGTCAGTTCTGTTCTGACTTGCTGAAGTTGTGCTTTGAGATTTGGGATGATTGTCAGATCGGCTAGTTGAATCTGTTGATAATTACTTATTTTTTGATTAAGGGCGTCTTGTTGCTGGTAAAGATGGGTTTGTTGTTGTTCGTACAATGTACGCAGACGACAGTAGTTATCGGTGAGGGCATATTTTTCATCGGGCAATTGGGTTAACTGGTACAAAAATATTACCAGTTGTAGCAGTAGGGATGAGACTAGGGCGATCGCTACATTGAAAGTTTTCAGCCGTCCTTTGAGTTCCCGAAACAGTTGGGGATTCCATTCACCCACTTTGTCTACGAAATTGAGCATCATAGGAAAAAATTCTCCAAAATATTGACGGATTAAGATGCTTGTTTGTGACCTAGTTTGAGGAAAATACTTTCTAAGTCTTCTTGGGTGCAGTGAAAATTAGTTAGGGGAATACCTGCGCTAATTAGCGATCGCAATAACTCAGCGCTATCTTCCTGTTTACCAGAAAAATTCACCCGCACGCTGTTTTTGCTTGGGATTACCTCCCACTCTTCTACCAAAGGTTGATTTTTTAGTTCAGCCACTAATACTTCTAAGTTACCCAAGGTTGAGACTAAAATTTGCTGACGGGCTAGACGTTGGTAAAGTTCTTGCAGTGAGGCACTTTCTACCAAAAAGCCTAATTCCATAATTCCCACAGAGGTACACAACTCAGCCAAGTCGCTGAGAACGTGGGAGGAAATCAAAATCGTCATCTCAGCTTCTTGCAAAGCTTTGATGATGTCGCGAAACTGCATCCTTGCAATGGGATCAAGTCCAGAAACCGGTTCATCTAGCAATAGTAAAATCGGTTCGTGGATAATGGTTCGCGCTAAACTCAAGCGTTGCTTCATCCCCCGCGATAGGGTAGAAATTGGGCTATAGCGTTTACTACCGAGTTGAATGAGTTCTAAAACTTCGTGTAGGCGTTGAGTACGGCGGGGATCTCGTAAGCGATACAAACGGGCAAAATAATCTAGATAGTCCCAGACTGTCAAATCTTCATATAGGGGATAGTCATCGGGTAAGTAACCCAGACGACGCTTGAGGGTGGGGTTGCTTTTGTCCCGAACTAAGCGATTACCATTAATATAAATCTCACCTGTAGTTGCTTCCTCCGCTGCTGCTAACATCCTGATGAGAGTTGTTTTACCCGCGCCATTGGGGCCAATCAGTCCGTAAACTTCACCCACCTGGATTTCTAAGTCAATATTGTTAACGACAATATGTCGGTCAAATTCCTTAGTCAGTCCACTGGTTCTAATTGCTAGTTCTTTTACCATAGCTGCTAGAATGCGCCTGGAGATTAATAGTTAAGCTAACCTCTCTCTACAGCATTTGTCAGGCTTGTTTCGGAAATGGTAACTAGGTTGGAGAAAATTGGCGGAGATTTCCATATATATACTGACGGGGCAATTGATCAATTGCCCCTACATAATGAGTCTATTTACCTCTTTTAGAACTTACGCACTATACAAATTGAACACGATATGGAGCAACGATAGTTGGTCATTTTCGGCTTTTGAACATGGCTTTGTAGGGTGCGTCAGAGGTCCAAAATCTGTTCATTATTGCCAAATTATTGGGTCTGACGCACCCTACAACAGACTTAAGCAATGCTTCATATTCGGTGTTTCCTGTCCGTTAAGTCCTATCTTTTTAAAATTGCTATTGAAATATTTGCTTTTGTCTCATGATTCAGAGGAGACAGATGATGGTGGGACAAAGGGAGGCAAATTTCCATTCACTGATGATTCATTAACTGTATAACGCTGTTCGGGAACTGGATATCCAGCTTGTCCAAAGGTTTCACGTATAGCTTTATTAGTGTCAAAAAACACTTGCCAGTAATAATCATTACTGCAATAAGGACGAACTGCTAGTACAGGCCCTGCCAAATTAAAGGTGAGAATTTCTACATCTGGTGCTGGATTTGAGAGCACATGAGGAATTTGGCTAATTTTCTCTTTCAACAGTGCGATCGCCTGGTTGTGTTCAACATCGTGATGGAGTTGGGCCTGTAAGTCAACGCGACGGTAAGGATTAGCAGAAAAATTCTGGATATTGTCAGCAAAGATTTTGTTATTAGCGATAATGGTCAACACGTTATCAGGGGTATTAATACTGGTGGTAAACAATCCAATTTCTGTCACAGTGCCTGTAATACCGCCTGCTGTAATGAAATCACCAACTTTGAAGGGTCGAAAGACAATTAAAAAAGCACCTGCGGCAAAGTTGGCCAGCAGTCCACTCCAGGCAGCGCCAATGGCAATACCCGCTGCTGCTAACAATGCGGCAAAGGAGGTTGTTTCTACTCCAAAAAAGCCCAGAAGTGCCACAATCAGCACAATTCTTAGGGTAATGGAAATTATATTGACAAGATAATTAATAAGTGTGGCATCAAGATGTTGGCTTCTGAAAGCGCGTCGCACTAGCTTGATAGCAAAGTCAATCAGTTGCTGACCGATAAACCACAGCAGAATCGCACCGACAATTTTTAGTCCAAACTGAGTTAACAGTGCGATCGTCACTTGGCCGATTTGCTTGAAATCCATAATTTTTGTTTGTATATTTACAATACAATAAAGATAGAACGAATTAGACTACCAATATCTATAGATAGGTTTTTCTAATCTTTAGCTTATGTATTTTTTATTTCTTATTAATCTGTCGATACTACTGATAAATAAATTAAAAACTTCATAATGTACATTTTGCTGGGTATGATATTTTATCGGCAAACATTTACCCAGTAAAAATTAGCTATGACTCAGAACTACCGCATTACCTTACTTCCCGGCGATGGCATTGGCCCTGAAATTATGGCTGTAGCGATAAACGTACTCAAAGTCGTAGGGAAGCGCTTTGATATTCAGTTTGAATTCACAACAGCCCTCATCGGTGGTGCAGCAATTGATGCTACAGGGGAACCCCTACCAGCTATCAGCTTAGATATCTGCCGCAATAGTGATGCAGTCTTACTCGCCGCTATCGGTGGTTACAAGTGGGATTCATTACCATCCCATCTACGCCCAGAAGCAGGTTTGTTAGGACTGCGGGCGGGTTTGGGACTATTTGCCAATTTGCGCCCAGCGAAAATTTTACCCCAGTTAATTGATGCTTCCACCTTAAAGCGAGAAATTGTGGAAGGTGTCGATATTATGGTAGTTCGGGAACTCACCGGGGGAATTTATTTCGGTAAGCCCAAGGGTATTTTTAGTACAGAAACAGGTGAAAAACGTGGTGTAAATACGATGGTTTACACAGAATCAGAAATTGAACGTATTGCGCGAGTGGCCTTTGAGGCGGCACGCAAGCGGGGTGGAAAACTCTGTTCTGTGGATAAAGCCAATGTGTTAGAAGTATCGCAACTCTGGCGCGATCGCATGATCAAACTTTCCACAGAATATCCAGATATTGAACTATCTCATTTGTACGTCGATAACGCAGCGATGCAGTTGGTACGCGCTCCCAAGCAGTTTGATACCATCGTTACAGGTAACTTATTTGGCGATATTCTTTCTGATGCGGCTGCCATGCTGACTGGTAGTATTGGAATGTTACCCTCAGCGAGTTTGGGTGCAACTGGGCCCGGCGTGTTTGAACCCGTTCACGGTTCCGCCCCTGATATCGCCGGACTTGATAAAGCCAACCCCCTAGCCCAGGTTTTGAGTGCAGCAATGATGTTACGCTACGGCTTAAATCAACCAGAGGCAGCTGATTTTATGGAAAACGGAGTGTTACAAGTTTTACAACAAGGCGATCGCACAGGAGATATTATGTCTGTGGGGATGAATCTTTTGGGTTGCCGCGCTATGGGCGACGCACTGATTCAAATTCTCGAAGCCAAATAATCTGCTAGTCTTAGCTGGAAAATTTTAGCATTAGTTACCAAAAGTTTCGGATAAACTGCTGAAAGTTTCGGATAAACTAGAGAGAACTCTATAAATTGTATAAAGAGCTTATAGTGTACGCTTTACGACAAGGACAAGCTAATTTTGCTACCCCAAAAAACCAGCCGCCTCTGGTTGATCCCACCGTGATCAGGGCAGCTGGGCAAATCTACTATACCTACTGTGAAGTACATCCCGAAATTGTTGGGCAAGCTTCAGGTGTAGCAATTAGTCGCGTGACTCATCGGGGTAAAGTGATTTTTACTAATCAACCAGTTCTGTTACCACAGGAATGTTTTGTACCGTTGAATCAAATTGAATCGTATATGTACTAGTCATTAGTCAGTAGTCATTAGTTAATCACTGACAACTGACAACTGACCCTCCGGGTATCTCCTAGGTCGCTGCTACGCGTTAGCAAGCGCCTTGCGTTTAGCACCTCCAAAAGAGACATGTTAGTTGCTAATTGGGAGCTACTGTTTGTATAGCAGACCCCCAATACCGCACTGACTTACAACCAACAACTGACAAAAAAACTCTATGGACATTTTGATCTTCGCCCCGGCGAGTCTGATTGTCTTCGCTTTGGGTGCATCTATTGGCAGCTTCATCAATGTTGTTGTTTATCGGCTACCTGCTAAATTATCAATTCTTTGGCCACCTTCTCGGTGTCCTCATTGCTTAAACCAGCTTAAAAGCTATGATAATGTACCAGTGCTAGGTTGGTTGTGGTTAAAAGGGCGCTGTCGTTATTGCAAAAGCAAAATTTCTCTGCGTTATCCTGTCATCGAATCCATAACGGGTTTAATATTTTTACTAGTTTTTTTAGTATTTAAAGTTTCGATTTTTACAATAGGTTATTGGGCATTTTTTAGTTGGTTATTAGCTTTATCGCTTATAGACCTAGATACCATGACTCTACCCAACTCACTAACTAAGTCAGGCTTGGTAGTGGGGATTGTCTTTCAAATGGTGGTTGGTTATTTACCAGAAGCTAGCTGGCTGGGATTGACAAAGCACCTGATGATGGGGATAGCAGGAGCAGTATTGGGTTTATGGCTATTTGATGCCATCTCTATCATTGGTTCCATCGCCTTTGGTAAAGCGGCAATGGGTGCAGGTGATGCTAAATTAGCCGCCATGATGGGAGCTTGGTTGGGTTGGAAGTATTTGCTTCTAGCTGGTTTTATTGCCTGTACCTTGGGTGTGTTAGTGGGTAGCGGCGCAATTATTTCATCACGACGAAGATTGGGTCAAAAAATGCCTTTTGGCCCTTTTTTATCTTCAGGCGCCATGGTTACTATCTTTAGCGGCGAAGCGATTTTGTCTAGTTACCTGGGGTTATTTTTTCCCGTATCTTAAAACACAGGAGTAATTCAAAATTCAAAATTCAAAATTAAATGTCTTTTTTTATTCTTTACTTATTACCTTGTGATCCCATCATCAGAAACCGCCATCCTCCATGACTGTAACTTGCATTACCCCATCTGCGATTCAGATTTTGGTAATATTAACCTGTGAGTTGTATTAGCCTCTAAAAAAAATCAGTTGGCAAACATGACTAAATACTACAGATGCTGACTGCTCTCATAACCTGGCAGCAAGAATAATTAATTTGGAGGCAAGGGCGTGCTGATGGGGGGTGAATATTCCAGTTGCAATGCCTGTCAGTTCATATAATTAACTACCGTGACACTTGGTAAAAAACTTGTATTGGGATAAGCATTTTCGTTAAGCTGGCAACCAAAGATGCAAAATCAGGTTTGAATTGCTGAGAAGCATAATTTGTCGATTTAGTCGAAATGTTAAGTGTAGAGACGCAATTCATCGGGTCTCTACAAAAGTCGGGAGTAAAAAGTCAAAATTAATCTGGACGTTCGACTTTTTACCCTAAACGGACAGTAGCGGCTTGACCTGTTTTCGACCTCATACCTACTTGAATAAGATAAAAATGGCGAACAACGAAGAATCACGCGGTTTAAAGTCCCTGTTTGATTGGTTTGCAAATCGGCGTAAATCAGGATCTACTAGCCTCGAACGCCAAGAACGTGAAATTGCTGATGGGCTGTGGCACAAGTGCCCTAAATGTGGTGTTTTGTCTTATGCAAAAGACCTCCGGGCTAATCAGATGGTCTGTGTTGAATGTGGTCATCATAACCGGGTGGATAGCGATGAACGCATCCGGCAATTGATCGATCAAAATACCTGGAGACCGATGGATGAGCATTTACGCCCAACCGATCCCCTACAATTTCGCGATCGCAAACTCTACAGCGATCGCTTGCGGGAAATGCAGGAAAAAATTGGTTTAATAGACGCAGTTAAAACTGGTTTGGGTCAAATTAACGGCTTACCCATTGCCCTGGGAGTCATGGACTTCCGCTTTATGGGTGGTAGTATGGGTTCCGTCGTGGGGGAAAAACTCACCCGAATGATTGAGCAAGCTACCCAGAGATGCTATCCTGTGGTCATCGTCTGCACCTCTGGTGGTGCGAGAATGCAGGAAGGAATGCTCTCCCTGATGCAAATGGCGAAAATATCCGCAGCCCTACAACGCCATCAAGAAGCCCGATTATTATACATACCCATTTTAACTAATCCCACCACAGGCGGCGTTACTGCTAGTTTTGCCATGTTAGGCGATATCATTATCGCAGAACCAAAGGCAACCATTGGTTTTGCTGGAAGGCGCGTAATTGAACAAACCCTGCGGGAAAAACTGCCCGATGATTTTCAGACTGCTGAAGATTTGCTCAAGCACGGTTTTGTAGATGATATTGTGTCTCGTACCCAATTAAAGAGCACCCTAGCCCAGCTAATTGCTTTGCACCAGCCCTTACCAACTACACCCCCCATGCTGTTGTGGGAATCAATGAGCTTGAGTTCTACTGTTGTTGAATAAATGGATGGGAGGCGGGACAATTCAAAATTTTGAATTTCCCCCTCTCCTCAATTTTGTGGTTCTTGGACAAAGGCCAGTGGAATCAGCGCTGCTAGTCGGAACACACTAGACAGAGCAAACAATCCTAGTAACCCGTGAAACTGAGGAAGTTGGGCAATAAAGCCACCAAGGGTTGTGCCCAAAGCACCACTAGCTCCAGCCACAGCAGCGACGATCGCAAAATAGATAGACTGATTTTTGACTGGGGCAATTCCTATCAGCATATTGTTGTGACACAAGTCAATTGCTGCCCAAATACTCCCAAGAAAGATGTGTAATAGTGGCAACCATAACCAAAGATTCAGGCTACTAGTACCAATTCCCAACCATAGCAATGGTGTAATTGCAACCATAATCCCAATGAAGATCAGGATGGGACGATTGCCTATTTTGTCTGCTAATTTCCCCCACAAAATCATCATTAGCAGATTGGCCGCCCCTTGTAGGCTACTATAAACAGTCACCCAACTCACATCTAGTTGCAAGGTGTCTAGCATATAGAGGCTAAAGAAAGGTCCACTGAGATTAATCGCTAGCATCCATAGGCTGAAATATAACAAAAATACCAAAAAGTTAGAGTTTTGCCAGATACTACTAACCCAAGAGTTGTTAGCTATGGGGGTAAGTGCATTTTCACTGTTGGGAGATAACTTGACAACATGACTATTTTGTAATTTGGGATTGATATCACGTTTGAAATACTGACACCCTAAACCAACCATTCCAAAGACAATACCCAATAGCAGAACTACCCCATAACCTTGTTGAGTCCCACTAGGCCAATGTGATACGGCTAATCCAGCGAAAGGGACGTAGACCAAATTGGTAAAAGTGATGGCGCTATTACGTATGCCAAAGTATCTGCCTCGCAATTGCCGGGGAACAATCACTGCTAACCAACTGAGCCAAGATGCGCTTCCTAACCCTCCTATAAGATGGCTGAAGAGGACAATCAAGAGCGTTAATACCACCAACTGCTGAGAATTAAATTTTCCCCAGCTTGCACCTGCAATGCCAATCACGAGAATCAGCCATAGTAACCGAGAAATTCCATAAATTAAGAAAGAATACTGAAAACGGCTCGTGGTGCGTTCCGATAAGTAAGCACCCAAGGGCTGAATCAGATTTACTAGCATGGGAATTGAAGATAGCATTCCAAATACCACTGGAGTTGCATCCAATTCCACCAGAAAATTACTGAGTAAAATCCCGCCAGTCGTCATGGAAAAAACTGTTGAGAAAACCGCATCCAAGGTTGAGGCTCGTAAACTGGTGCGAATAGAATTTTTGGCAGTTTGAGATTTGGAATTTACCTGAATCTGAGGAATTTCCAGACTTAAAGGTGCAGATGTTTCAATCTGAACAGAATCCATAACTTAATATTTACGGGTGAAGCACTCTAGGCTAAATCAAGGAACTAATAATTTTTCGTTATAAGTGAGGGTAGAAGGACTGTCATCAGTAAGTGATGAAAAATCGATTGTTCAGTTTTTTGGGATTGCTGATCGCGATCGCTATTATTAGTTGTCATAGTCTACCTTTGCCAAACACATCCTCAGTTACTATCAAACTCAGTGGTTGGGGAGGTTCCCCCGTTGAGCCAAAACTTTTAACACAAGTATTGCAAGACTTTGAAGCACAACATCCCGCAATCAAAGTTAAGTATGAAGTGATATCTGACCAATATATGGATGTGATCAAAACTCGTTTGATTGGAGAAGCAGCCCCTGATGTTTTCTATCTCGATGCATTGGAGGCTCCTTTTTTAATGAGTCAAAATGTCTTGGAACCCCTAGATGTTTACATTACCCCAGAATTTGACCTAGAGGATTTTGAAGAACCTCTACTCAACAGCTTTAAGTCCCAAAATCATATTTATGGTCTTCCTAAAGACTATTCCACCTTAGCTTTATTTTATAACAAAAAAGCCTTTACTGCCGCAGGCTTGAGTAGTCCCCCAACTACTTGGGATGAATTACGTAACTACTCCCAACAGTTGACAGGTAAATTTAACAAATATGGCTTTGGTATTATCCCAGAATTGGCACGTCAGGCTTACAAAATTAAAGCTTTTGGTGGACAAATTGTTGACCAAAATGGTTATGCAGCTTTTGCTGGTGAGGCAGGTTTACAGGGTTTACAGTTGGTGATAGACCAGTATCAAAAAGACCGTACTGCTGCCCAAAAATCAGATGTGGGGACAAATTCAGGGAGCGAAATGTTTGGTCAGAGTAAGGTAGCAATGGTGATTGAGGGTAATTGGGCAATTCCTTATTTAGAAGAAACCTTTCCCCAGTTAGATTTTGCTACCGCAGAAGTGCCGAGAATTAATAATAAAAAAGGCACGATGGTTTTTACAGTTGCCTACGTGATGAATAAACAAGCAAAACATAAAGCTGAAGCTTGGGAGTTGATTTCTTATCTCACGGGTAAAGTAGGGATGTCCAAGTGGACGGGTACAGGCTTTGCCCTACCAACACGTAAATCTGTGGCTGAAAAGTTAGGCTATGACCAGGATAAATTGCGATCGCCATTAGTGGCGGGTGTTAATTACGCTACACCTTGGCAGGTAGGGAATTATCCAAGTGCGATCGTCAACAATTTTGACAACCAGTTTATTAGTGCTCTACTGGGAGAACAACCATTAAAACAGGCAATGTGGCAGGCCCAAAACGCAGCTAATGATCAGATTAATATGATGAAGTAGGAGAATAAATAAAACAACAAGATGCCCGACTTCTCTAAGAAGTCGGGCATCTGAAAAAAATCCTATACTTATTAGTAGCCGCTTCCACTGATTGAACATAAACTGCCAAAATTTCAAAATTAACTATGATAAATAATTATGCATAACCATCGCTACAGTTAGTTTAGGCAGAGGTTCAGTCATGTTTGAGACTAGTAGGCGGCGAAGAAACCCCAAATGGAATCAAACAGAAAACTTCACTGGGTATCTATTCATGATGCCCACCATCCTAGTTTTAGGAACTTTTGTAGTATTGCCCATTCTCTACGCTGTATTTTTGGCACTGCACAAAGTCCAACTTCTCAGCGACATTAAATATGAATTTATTGGCTTTGGCAATTTCACGCAGTTAGTTGAGGATGAACGGGTTTGGATTGCGTTGAGAAACACAGCACAATACGTAGCAATTGTGGTGCCAACTCAAACGATTTTGGCTTTAGTTCTAGCAATAACTCTAAATTCTGGGATTCGCGGCAAAAACTGGTGGCGCATCCTCTACTTTTTGCCCACAGTTACATCTTCAGCGGTACTGACCCTCATTTTTATGTGGATTTATAACACCGATGGGCTACTAAACGATTTTCTCGCTTGGGTGGGACTTCCTACTTATAACTGGTTAGGAGATCCGGCAGTTGCCCTAAAAGGCATCATGATCATGAATATTTGGTCAACTGCGCCATTTTACATGGTGATTTACCTAGCGGCGTTGCAAGACATCCCCCAAACACTTTACGAGGCAGCTGAACTCGATGGGGCTAGCGGGTGGGGAAGATTTATACACATTACTATTCCATTCCTCCAGCCTGTAACTTTTTTTGTCGTCACCGTGGGGGTGATTGGCACTTTTCAACTGTTTGACCAATCTTATATCTTCTCTGGCGGCACCGGTGGCCCCAACAACGCTACCCTAACGGTGGTGTTGCTAATTTACCAAGCTGTATTTCGTAATTTACAGATGGGCTACGCAGCAGCAGTTGCCTTTTTACTGGCAGCGGTAATCATTGCTATCACTTTAATTCAACGGCGAATTTTTGGAGGGGAAAGGATTTGACTCAATTCTTTCGCTTTTGGTGGCTCAAATTCCTGTTATACCTGTTGCTGAGTGTCTATGCTCTCATCACCCTAATTCCTTTTTTGTGGGCACTTTCGGCATCGTTTAAGCCGCTATCGGAGATTGTCAGCGGTACACCGAATTTCTTACCGCAGAATTTTACTTTTGACAACTACAAACAAATCTTTCTACAGGAATCGCTGTTTTGGCGTTGGCTGTTCAACAGTCTGGTGATTGCCTTGAGTGTGACGATTTTAAACTTGCTGTTAAATTCAATGGCAGGTTATGCCTTGGCGAGATTGCGCTTTGCGGGTAAACGCTTCTGGTTTTTTTTGATTCTGGCGGTGTTGGCGGTACCGGCTCAGATTACCTTGATTCCCACCTTCTTGATTTTGAAAGCCATCGGTTGGCTGAATTCCTACCAGGGCATGATTGTCCCCAGTATGGTCAATGCCACTTTCATCTTTATGATGCGGCAGTTTTTTGTTAATTTTCCTAAAGAACTAGAGGAAGCCGCGCAACTGGATGGCTTAAATACCTTGGGGATTTTCTGCTCTATTGTCCTACCTCTGGCAAAACCAGCCCTGGCAGCACAGGCGGTTTTTGTATTCATGGGTAGTTGGAATAATTTCTTACTGCCCCTGGTGATTTTGTTTGACCCGGAAATGTTTACTCTCCCCTTGGGACTGAATACCTTCAAAGGTCAATACATCAGCTACTGGAACTATATTATGGCCGCTTCTATGGTATTCACCTTGCCTGCTTTAGGCATTTACGCCTTTTTTAACCGCTATTTTATTCAAGGTGTGACCTTGACAGGGGGCAAAGGTTAATTGTTAAGAGTTATTTCTCCTCATCACCCTATCTGAGATTCAACCCAATTTTGGGCAACAAATTGCACTCTTAACGTGATATTGGTATTACAGCGACTCAATCTCTATCTATCAGTTAACAAGCATTATGGGTTTTGCAGACCTATCAATCGCAGAGATAGCAGCAGACTACAGTATTCCTGTAGAAAAAGTGTTTTCTCTGTGCAACCAACTGGGAATTGCCTATAAACACCAAAAGACCCGTTTGGCCTTAGAGGATGCAAAGGCAATTCTTTCCCAAATCCAAATATTGTCTGAAACACACCCAAAAGGTACTAGCAACTTGGTGGGTGATACGGAAGTCACCTGAAGAGCTATCTCAGGCTTTGGCTAATCGTTAATGACTAATAGCAAAGAATAATTAGCTATTGGCAATTGGCAACGTGGAGATTGAGCATCGCTTGTTGATCTGTGTTGAGCATCAAAATTTTTAAGGGGAAACATGTTTAAAAGACTAATTGGCGTTGTTGTGGTTACTGTTTTGCTGACGTTTCAGTTGGTTGTCGGTAGTGCAACAGCGGTGGAACTGGATGAAGCTATCCGAACAGTGCCATTAAATGCTCAGGGTGATACCGTTGTACTCAGCCTGAAACAAGTTAAGCAAGGCAAAGCTTTATTTAATTACGCTTGCGCCCAATGTCATGCTGGGGGAGTTACCAAGACAAACCAGAATGTGGGACTGACTCCAGAAGATTTGGCACTGGCAACACCTAACCGTAACAATATTGAAGGTTTGGTGGACTATCTGAAAAATCCCACTACTTACGACGGAGAAGAGGAAATTTCTGAAGTGCATCCCAGTATGAAGAGTGCAGATATTTTCACAGAAATGCGAAATCTGACGGATGATGACTTGGTGGCGATCGCAGGTCATGTTCTCTTACAACCAAAAGTTGTTGGCATTAAGTGGGGAGGTGGCAAGATTTATTACTAAATCCAGGCTAGCAAATCTCAATACTATGTGATGTAGGGGCGGGGAAATCTACCCTTACTACTGTAAAATCCTGAGTTCTGAGTCCTGATACCTGATTGCCATCAATTCTGTGCCAATGCTGGAATTTTCTTTCTGGAGTCAGGACTGGGAACTCGGAATTTTATTTGGGTCAATGGTTTGTAACTACCTACACTCAAGCTATAACCTCAAGACTGAAGATTAATCCACAACTAAGACTGTAGTTAAAGCTATTTCCTCATAAAACATAAAAATCCACGTTTTTGCGGTTTAACTTCATTTTTTCCAAAAAACTAAATACATATATATATAAGTGTATGGCAATGTAGTAATTTTGCTGATTGCACAGGTTTTTGCTATTTATGACTGCCAATCCTTAAAAAAAAATTGCATCTACGACAGATTGTCATAGTTTGGCGTTAATTGTATTTAAAATGAGAAAGAGAAAATAAAACTATTTGTTAGGAGAGAGCCATGAAATCGATTGCGGCCAGCTGGCGACGCTTGAGTCTAGCTGTATTGACAATTGTTTTAGTTGTTAGCAGCTTTGCTGTATTTACCCCCAGCGCTGCGGCGGACACATACACAGTCAAACTGGGTAGTGACAAAGGACTACTACAATTTCAACCATCAAAGTTGACAATTAAAGCAGGTGACACCATTGAATGGGTGAACAACAAAGTTCCCCCCCACAACGTTGTGTTTGATAAGGCTAAAAACCCTGCTAAGGACGCTGCTCTAGCCACAGCGCTGTCTTATAAGAAATTGTTGATGAGTCCTGGTCAAAAGCAAACAACCACCTTCCCAGCAGATGCACCCGCTGGTGATTACACCTTCTATTGTGAACCTCACCGTGGCGCTGGCATGGTTGGCAAAATCACTGTCGAAGGCTAACAACAGCACTTTTGACGCCAGATGATTTTCCTTGCTCAATAGCTTGTATTAGCGCCGAGCAATAAGCCATAAGCCCACTTTGGGACACACAATGGAGCAGGCGGTAACGAGACTTATCCCTACCTCAGATGGTGAAAGCCTAGTGATAATAACTGGGATGAAGCTCGTTCCGCCAATTTTAATCAGATTTACCTATAATCGGGGATTTATCTGCAACATACAGTAGAGTACACATAGCGGTTGGCAACTTTAAAGGCTGATATCCGCCATAAAATAGCTACTGGACAAGGTTTTTCAGTTGCTGGATGCTTGTTGCAAGGAGAATCTCTTGAGAATATTTTTATTAATCCTGCTGTTGGCGATCGCCCTGCTTAAATTGACATTCGTTTATCCAGCACTAGCTGCCGAAACAGCCAACGGCGCCATAATCTTTAATGCTAACTGCGCTTCTTGCCATATAGGTGGTGGTAACATCCTCGTTGACCATAAAACCTTGAAAAAGGAAGCATTGTCAAAGTACCTGGAAAATTATGATAGCAACCCTATCCAGGCGATTATTTACCAAGTGCAGAACGGGAAAAATGCTATGCCTGCCTTTAAGGACAAGTTAAGTACTCAGGAGATTTCAGAGGTAGCGGCTTATATTTTCCAACAAGCAGAACAAGGTTGGTAATTTAGCGGCAAGTTTTGTCTGCATAGGAAGAAAGCCCTTTGGTACACCAGAGGGTTTTTCTTTTCTGATCCCAATCCCTAATTCAAAATCTCCAGAAGACTTTGATTATTTTTGTTGAGAGTTTTGTCTTTGTTCCCTCAACTGGCGTAACTGTTGTGTTAATTTTTTCGCAGATTCAGCAGATAGCACAGGCTGCTTGTCATTGACTCCCTGGGTAGAGGATGGTGTGGGATTTGCTGACGGCGTCGCCACAGGCTGATTGTTATTAGCTGTTGGTTTGATAGTGGTTGACGGCGTCGCCACAGGCTGATTGTTATTAGCTGTTGGTTTGATAGTAGTTGACGGCATCGCCACAGGCTGATTGTTATCAGCTGTTGGTTTGATAGTGGTTGACGGCATCGCCACAGGCTGATTGTTATTAGCTGTTGGTTTGATAGTGGTTGACGGCATCGCCACAGGCTGATTGTTATTAGCTGTTGGTGCGATCGCTGGTTTGATAGTAGTTGACGGCGTAGGTTTTAACTCTGGAGTCACCCCATTCGTTTTACTGCTGTTATTTTGGAACCGCAGGTTGAATGGATAAGAGCTAATTCGCTGATCAACCTTGGGTCGATTAGCGTTGAAATATTCCCTAGTCTTTGATTCCAGTTCAGGGTTTAATGCATTGCCTTGGAACTTGATGTCCAATACCTTACCATCAGGATGTAGGACTAATCGACCCAAAACAGTACCTTCCAAACCCGGTTTATCCGTAGAGATAGTGTCACGAATAACTGGTTCTTGTTTAGCATTCGGGTATTCTTCCAGAACTGCTTTTCTCAGGTTTTCAAAACCCTCTAAATTTCCCTGTGCAATCGCCGCATCCGTCACCTTGGAAGATGAACCTGGTTTATTAAAAGCAGGCAATTCAGGTGCTTTATTTAGTGAACTTCCTTGGACACTTTGCCCAGCCAGAGCTAATTTATCTGTACTTTGTGGAATTTCTCCAAGTGGAGCGACTAGCGGCCCATTTTGAGTAACTTTTGCTGCACCATCTCCATACAGCATGGGTTGTTCGGTGGTATTTCCCCTTGCTGTTGTCATCGGGCCCATATTAGAGGGTTCGGGTCCTATATCTTCCGGTCGTACATTATTGGCCTGGACTTCTGGCAACCTATTCACAGCCAGAGACCTGTCTGCAATCCTGATATCTTGGTCATTAAAACGAGAAGCTGATGAAGAGTATTTACTACTGATATTAAAACTAGAGGTATCAAACCGATTATTTGTTTTGGGAATGCGCCATAAAGACTGCCTTCTGGGCAAAGAAGATGTGCGGAAGTTAGCAGTTGATGAAGGGATAACTGGCATTCCTACCTGATTAGATGCCGCTGGAGGCAATGGGGGCAAGATAGTCGTCTGTCCGCCAAAGTTTGCTGAAGGCAGTTGTTGTTGTAGGGGCAGTTGCTGTTGTAGGGCGATTTGGGATGGGTCAGGTGCGGTTTGTGGCAGTCGGCTTTGGTCAGCTTGGCTCAATTCCAGGAGTCCGACGGTTTTTGATGAGTCTGTTGCTTTGGGTTTACTGGAGTCCACAGGCATCAATGGCACAATCAACGCAATAGCACCGTGGATGCCAAGAGAGGCTATAGCTGCTATCCCAGTTGGTTGGCTTAGGATTTCTGGTATATTTCTCAGCAGGGAGGCGTAAGACATAGCTGTTATCGTTCACTCGGCTCGGTTGCAGTTGAATAGCAATTTTATCTTTCAGACTATATTGCACTATTAGAGATGTGGCTCTCTAATAAATAATAATTTCCTAGACTAGCACTCAAAACAGGAAGATTGCCATTTTTTTTCTTTTTATTATTTTAATTCAAGTAATATTATACTTCAAAATTTGCACTTGCTAACCAGGGGATTGAAAAATTACTACTGATGATGTTTCTGACTAGCAAAATTAAGCTCAAAAGCTATATCAGACTTGACTTTGGGGAATCGTCTATCTCTGAACAAGTTTCTTTTATCACTACCCAAATATTTGCTGAATAGATGCAATGATTCTCATCAAAACTACCAGATCATCCTAGTATCAAACTTTTTCCCAAATTCCCACTCCATTAAATATTACCTTAAATATTTCTGGTGATTTTAGAGAAAAATCTCAAGTTACCTAAATCGTGCAGAAGGTGATCGCTATACGGCAAGTTAGCAATGAGATCAATGTGGGGCTAAAAACGATGCACCCCTTGATTGATACTGAGCGCAAGCAGAGATAGGAAGAGGGTTGAGTTTTTGGCAAACATTGTGATACTCTTACCTTGCGGTGGGAGGATGTTAAAGTTGTATCCAATTATCCCAGATGCCATTACCAACAGTTATTTTACCCGGTTATCTAGAAAGTGCGATCGCATACCGCCAACTAGAGCAATCTCTACAAGATTTGGGTTTTCCCACAGTTACGGTACCACTGCGACGGCGTGACTGGATACCCACTTTTGGAGGAAGGCCAATAACGCTGATTGTGCAGCAACTAGATCGCACGGTCAAGCAGATAATGCAGCAATATAATGCCAGCCAAATTAACCTGATTGGTCACTCAGCAGGGGGGTGGATATCCCGTATTTACCTAGGAGAAAAACCTTATTTGGGAGGCTGTTGGCAAGCACATCCCTTGGTTGCTACTCTCATCACCTTGGGGACACCTCATATTAGCCAAGAGCGTTGGACACGCGGGAATCTAGATTTTGTCAACAATAACTACCCCGCAGCCTTTTATCAAAATGTTCGTTATGTTTGTGTAGCTGGCAAAACTATTTTTGGGGAAAGGCGGCGTGGTAGCTGGTTAGCTTACAGCAGTTATCAATTAACTTGTGGGCAAGGTAACACCTGGGGTGATGGAATCACACCTATTGCAGCTGCTCATTTGGATGGTGCCCAAAATCTTGTCATTGAAGGTGTGAAGCATTCTCCCAGAAGTCGGGGAATTTGGTATGGTTCACCAGAACCTTTAAAAGCTTAGATATCATATTTAGCTTAAATATCTAATTTTCTTCAATAAATTTAATATCTCTTAGCTAGAATTGTAATATAAATACAAAATTAGTTAAAGAAAAAGGGGTCAGCCATGCAAACCACCCAATTTGATCGGATTTTGCGGCGACTAGCAACGATATTATCTGTCGTGGTTCTTACCCTGTGCCTGATTTACACCTCTACTGGTGTTTTGCTCTCTTTTTACTATGCACCAACAGCCGGAGGGGCTTATCAATCATTAAAAATGATTAATACACAAGTGCCTTACGGCTGGTTATTCCACAGAGCACATGATATCGCTGGTAATGCCGTAATTGCCCTCGCTCTAATTGATATTGTGGTGATGTTTTTAGGAAGGCAATTTCGCCAGAGTTGGCTGACTGCTTGGATTAGTGGAATTTTATTTACCCTGAGTGCGATCGCCTTAAATTGGACAGCAATGCTCCTGAGTTGGGATCAAGAAGGATATTGGCGTTTTAACATCGAATTAAGAAACATCGAAGCCATTCCTTTGATTGGTGAGCAACTCAGAGATATCCTTGCGGGTGGTGGAGCTATTAGCACGGTTACTGTACAACATCTCTACGCCATCCACAGTTACATTATTTTGCCTGCTGTAATTATTCTGGCTGTGGTGCATTTATCTGCTTTACTTTGGCAAGAAAAAGAAATTCAACCGCTAGAAACCTCACTAGCAGAAAGTTGAGACAATTTAGCTAGGGGTAGTTCTTCAACTTCTGGCAACGTTTCCAGAGACAGGGGAGTAGACTGACTAGCACCAGATAGACGTTTTAAAAGATTCGGTCGGGAATCATATAACAAATAGATAATGCGATCGCCAATTTCCCACTCTTGGCTGACTTGCATTATCTGTAAACGTTGTTCTCGTTCTACCAATAGCGGTACTAATACCCCAGTCCGCACCTTTTCCTGTATATGCTCCTGTTGGCTAGAAAATTCTTCCTCATTCAAGGTCGTTGTCCCCAACTTCACACGCCCATCATTCAAGTACTCAATCCAGGTCTTAATCGCTAAATCTGAGACAAAAGCTTGATTAACTTTACTATTTACAGAGTTATTCGCTTGTGGATCACGGGGGAACACCGCTAAGACCCGCGGCAGGTTAAATTCCTCAGCAGCCCGTTGGGCCAAAACAAAATTCACCTCACCGTTATTCGTCATCGCCAAAAAAGTGCCAAGAGAGCTAATTCCCGCCTCTTCCAAAACCTCAGCATCCAACGCACTGCTAGCAATCACCCGGAGATTTTGGGCTTCAGCTTGGACAAAATATTCCGAGTCAGTATCAATCATCACTACGTTTTCTCCCCGTTCTTGAAAAAACCGGGCAATCAACAGACTCAAAGGATTACAACCCACAATCACCGCTCCAGTTGCATCTTTAGAAGTGATTTGCAGCCACTTAGCAACCTGTCCAGCGGTTAGCCCTTGGCAGACAACCGTCATGATAATTGTCAGGAACACCAGAGCTTTGATAGCATCACCACCGTTGAAGCCCCGTTGAGTTAGAGAAATCGCAAACAAAGAAGCAACAGAAGCAGATACAATTCCCCTCGGAGCTACCCAGCTTAAAAAAAGTTTCTGTCGCCAATTGAGGTCACTGTTCCAGGTACACAAGAGAATATTAATCGGACGAACGACTAGCATCAGCACCAAAACCGTGTATAAACTGCCCCAACCCAAGGCAAATACACTAGCAATTGATAGGTCAGCTGCTAGCAAAATGAACAGTACAGAAACGCTGAGAATTGTCAGCTGACCTTTAAAGCTCCGCAACAGGCGTTCTTCTGGCACCGAAGAATTGGCAAATACGGCCCCAGCGATCACCGTTGTCATCACTCCCGATTCACTGCGGATTGTCTGCGCTAAGGTAAACAGACCCCAGAGTACCGCCAGCACCACCAGGTTTTTGAGTTCAAATGACAGAAAGTTGGCGCGTTTAAAAATCAAGCTCATCAGATAACCGCCAGCGCCACCAATTGCCCCGCCAACACCCAAACGCATCAGTAAACCGATAATGGCTTTGATGGGGTCAGCATCACCATTCAAAATCGTGTCCAAGACAACGAAGGCGAGAATAGCTCCCACTGGATCGATTAAAACCCCTTCCCCTTCCAAAAGGGTCGCCACTTGTCGATCTACGTTGATTTGTTTGAGCAGAGGGCCGACAACCGTTGGCCCTGTCACCACGATGATCGAAGCGTAGAGAAAAGCTATATTCCAGGGAAATTCGCCCAGCCAGTGAGCCGCCATACTACCGCCCATTAGTGTGACTAGGGTTCCCAATGTGACGAGCAATTGCAAACTAACTGAAACTTTGCCCAACTCTCGCAAATCCAAGTTGAGTCCGCCTTCAAACAAAATTATCGCCGTTGCTAGAGCAACTATCACTTCCAGTCCCGCGCCTAGCAAGTGTGGGTGCAACAGCCCAATGCCATCAGAGCCAAGCAGAATGCCTAGCAGGAGTAACAAGACGATGCTGGGTACTTTCAGATATGCAGCCAGCACCTGGGCGCTAATGCCTGCGAGAACAGTGGCCACCATCTGTAGGGTGATTTCAAATGATGCTTCCATGTTGTAGATTTTGAGTGATTTATTTCAAAATCTTTTGTAAAGAACAGTAGATATTAGCTCTACAGGGTACAACAGTACATCTCTTGACCCTTGCTGAATTCAGAGATTTTCTCATCCTTGGTTTTTTATAATACCCACTGATCAGCTAGTTAGGGATCAAGTAGGAACTGTTGGGCGTGCTCTTTTAGTTAGTATCACAGAAAAGATCCCACTGCCCAGCAAACCGCCCTCAATGGCTGCTCTTCCATCAAAGATGTTCTTTGTCTCTGTGATGTTCCAGTTGAGACCCAGGAGCGTTTTCGGTCAAAAGTTATGGTTATTGGCTGCCTCCAAAACTTTTTTCTAAAAACTGTTGACATCTGCTGGAAAATCAGTTAATTTATAAAAGGTTTGAGACAGATGCCCCCATCGTCTAGAGGCCTAGGACACCTCCCTTTCACGGAGGTAACGGGGATTCGAATTCCCCTGGGGGTACTTTTAAAAAAGTAAGAAGAAAGTCTAAAGCTTTTATCTGAGTGAGTAAAGTATAACTACTGTGGATTTTAGAGATACTTTACTCGCTTTTTCAAGCTTATTAACTAGGTAGTGCTTCTACCCGCTGACGAATTGCTAACAGGTTTAACCGCAGGTCTTTGCTGAGGCGATTTTCAATGATTGATATTGGCATAGTGAGCTTAGGCCAAACTTGGATCGTGTAGCAGAGATTTGTGCCTTGGGCTGCACCGAGGGAATAAGGCTCTAAACACCAGCTACCAGAAAAGCCTTTGAAATCTCCCTCTACCATCTGGAAATTAATTGCTTTGGGGAATAGTTCTTCTAGATCCAAAACTACACGCGCACAAAATTTGAAATTAAGCAAGCTCTGAGAGCCTATTTGCTCAAGTCTAATACCGCCCTGGGGATGCTCTAGCAAGCGACTCTTAGCAAGGTTGGGGATGAACTCAACCAAGGCTTCATAATCTGTGAGAATATTCCAGATTTTTTCCACTGGTTGAGGAATTTGTACTGTGGCCTTGATTTGCCGCTGCCGCTCTGATATTTTCTCAACTTGGATTGCTACATCAGTGGTTATTACAGCAGCTGGGTTAGCACTCGAAGTTATTTCTAGGTTGGTGTGATCACTAGGGGAGTTGCTATCAAGTCCCTTGATAGTGTTTTGTTGTTTAGTCACTTTCAGCTAGGTGGTTTACTTGCGTCAGAAAATTGGGGCAGAGTTAAGGTAAAACAGATTTCGCTCAAATGCGAATCCTTTAGGGGAATACTCTCTAGTGAGATCGCTCCATTCAAATGCTGCACTAAAGACTTGACTAAAGCAAGTCCCAAGCCAGTCCCTGGAATCCAGCGCCCTTTACCGCGACGAAACTTGTCAAAAATATAGGTTGCTTCTTCTTCAGAGATGCCACGTCCTATATTGGTCACTTTAATAATAACCTGATCAATTTTTTGATCAACTCGGTGAGCCGCTTCCAGGTGAACGATACTATCATGCTCCGAGTATTTACAGACATTAGTTAATAACTCTTTGAGAATGCGGTCAAAACTCTCTAGTTCAGTTTGGAGTTTTAACGGCTTATTGGGTAAATCTACAGCGATGCTTAATCCTTTTTCTGCTAGATTTTTACTAACAGATGCGGCTAAATCCTGAATTTTTAGAGTTACATCAATGGTTTCTAGGTGTGGAGTTCCTTGATGAGACTCTAGTTTCTGGAGGGTGAGTAAGTCATTAATCAAGTTAATTTCTTTGGTACACTCTACCTCTAGGATATCTAGGTATTTAGCCTGGCGTTCTGGTGCGATTCCCGGCAGACGCAAGTTTCTGATGGACATTAGCATATTTGTCAGGGGGTAACGTAAGCGATCGCTCATATTGCTCAAAAATTCATCTTTGAGCTCGTTTAGTTCCTGCAATTGCTCAACATATTGCTTTGTTCTTTCGTAGAGTTTTGCCTGCACTTCCAGACTGCGCTTTAGTTGCTCTGTGCGCTCATCTACCAAAGTCTGTACTTGCCGTAGTGTCTGTGACTGTATGATGGCATTGCTCAGTTGAGCGCAGACCATTTCCACAATATTTAATTCTGCTGGTTCCCAACTGCGAGCAACTGCTTGTTGGAGGACTAAAAATCCTAAAACTTTGCCTTGGCTCTCTAATGGCATTAACAACACCGCAGGCATTTCCTCAACACCAAACAATGGATTAGGGGTACAGCTATCCTTTTGGTCTTGATAGTCATCAATGACTACTGCTTTTCCCGGTTCTGTGAACACACGCTGGCATAAACCACAGTCTGAAAGCCAGTAGGACTGATCTGATTTGTCTGGTTTACTGCTGCGGGAGATGGATTTAACCTGATTCCATTCCCCAATGACAGTGGCTTTTGCTTTGGGAATTTGTTTTTTAGATTGAGTTCTAAACAGGGGATCTGTATATTTTAGGAGAATCAGCAAACCCTTATCTGCCTGTAGAGATTCGGCAGTTGAGGCAATAACTAACTGGAGCATTTGATTCAACTCCAAGTTGCTACGGCTCAGTATGGTTAATTGCTTGATTAAGCTTTGATACTGGTTGCTCTTTTGCAGAGACTGCTGTTGAGAGGCAATCAACTGTAATTGTGCGACTTGGGAAAATGCGATCGCACAAGACGATTCTATCGCTTTGAGCAATTGTTTTTCTGATTCATTCCACTCATAGGGTTGGAATTTTATTAGACTAATTATGCCATTATTTTTCCCGCCCAACCGAGTAGGAATTGCTAACACTGCCTTGATTGGGAGTGGAAAATATTGACATCCAATTACCAGACTTTTTTGAATTGTCGAAATGTCTTCAATCGTTAATGTTTCAGCAGCGCACTGTACCACTGGCAAGTTTATCAGCAACTGTTCCATTGAGAACATTCCGTCTGAGTGAGGCAATTTTAAATACTTATCAGCGCACCAATTAGCCGCAGTCGCTTCACCAGATATCTCACCTGTCACTGTAACCATACAGCAACAATCTACTTGAAAGGCTCCTCCTAGCAATTGAGCAATTTCTTGCAACATCGAAGACACCGAACTCTTAGCAATGATTTGGTTAATCTTTTGTGCCAACCCATCGGCAGTTTTTTCCTGATGCTGCATCAGCTTGACTGGGTATACTTGTCGTTCAAATTCATCTGAACACTTTGGCAGTGACGATAAACGCTTTTTCATTCCTAGCACGCTTTTGGATAATGATCCCATTTCTTGTACCCAACCTCTTGCTATGTCCTTTACAGTTAGTTGTATTGCTAGACCCTAATAAATTATTTACTAATTTTTTTATGAAAGTTCCTTTCACCTGTTATAGTTCCTTTCTATGTCAGATGAACAAGTTATTTAATATTTTCAACAAATTTCTACATAGGCGATAAAAATTCTAGAGGATAGTAAGATTACTCACAAATAGATGCTTTACAGATATTATTTTTGGCATTTATATTTTGAGTTAATTTACTATCTTTGACCTACAATAGCCTGTCTCTAGCTCTTGTTAAACCGTAATTTCTCTAGAATTTCACCCAAATCTCAGTTAATTGCCTCCGGGTTAACACTGGTACGCCTACAGTAACACGTAATATTTTTCTCTCACCTTGTCTTGACTGCGGTATCTATCTATTGGGTGTAGTAAAGCCGTGGTTAAGTCGCATATTTTGCTGTACTTTACAAATTCAATTTCTATGCCTATGGGACTTACGCACGGTAAAAATTTATCTTCTATTCAGGCTTTTTGGATGCGTCTCTTTAGCAATCCTACCCGTAGTGTGCGTTAGGGAACGCACAATCTATAGGACTTTCAATGAATAAAACTGATCTTCATATTTACCATTTTTTGTCAATGCGTAAGTCCTAGTCTAGACAAAGACACGCACAGGTATAAGTAATCCCAAATTATTGAGATTTAGAGGGATTGCAGTTTATTCCTAGGTGTCCAAAGACTAATAAAAATTCTATTGAGGGATAACTGCAAAGCATCTATGGGGTGGGAAGCAGATTGATAAACTATCGGGACTTAGGCTTTCATCATGAAGAAACCAACCGCAAAGGACGCAAAGGACGCAAAGGAAGAAGGGTTTGAGAGAGTTTTTGCGTAAGTCTTGACTATTTGCCATATCAGTACAATTTAATAACTATATAGCTTTTAAGCTTTAAAAATTAAATTTATTGATCTTCAAAAACAAAGCTAAATTTTGAGTACAGCCCAGTTGCTATTGAGCTAACTGGGCTGCATTCAACTGAATATGAGACTAGCCAGCCAGACTCTCGACACTTAGAGGAACCATATCGCCATTCCTCGTTAGTCCTAATAACATCGGTTGTTGTGCTTGAATTAGTTGACCTGTGAGTACACAGCGTTCCTCTTGCTGGGCTGTAGCAGCTATACTCGCTCGAATGTCAGTTCGTGAAAATCGGGGTTTCCACTCGCCTGATTTTTGCTGGACATAATTCCAGAGGATATCTCGAATTAGGGCTTGATATCCCTGATTGCCTGCTATTTCTTTGAGTTTATCTTTGAGTTCTCGCTCTAAGCGAATGCTGGTAACTTCCATGTCGGTGGTTGGGGTGCGAGTAATGGTATGCATGATTTTTTCTCCTTAAAGGTATAGACAGGATAGTAATACAAGTGTAGTATGTTTAAAGGAATGTTCAATAGGTGAAATTTTCTGTGAAATCCGCTTACCCCATCTCTACTTCTTTGCGAGCTACCAATTGCCGTTTCAGTTGGGAATTAGTCGCTATGGGAGTGGAGTATTTATTTATGGGTGGCGGCAGCCGAGATCAACGGCATAACACAGAGGGTAATTATGATTTTAGAGATATCAGCATTAATGGGCTGAATGCAAAACCACAACTAGACGCGAGAAGCGGGGGGTACAGGGAAAGGAACACTGTATCGATATAAGACCAGAGAACTTTTCGGTCTATTTCTAACCCCCGCTTCTACCAAATAAGAAGCGGGGGTTTCTTTATAAGGAGTGAAGCTGTGACGAGCGGAATGCAAGTGTTAAAGCAATCTGTGGTGGTGTTTTCGCAAAATTACTTGCCACTGTGTCGGATCAATATCAAGCGGGCGATTGTGCTGTTAGTAACAGATAAGGCGGAAGCGCTGGATTTGTCAACGGAAAGCGGATGGCAAGTTCACTCACCCAGCTTGGTACTTTATGTGCCAAAACACATCCGCTTAAAAATCGCTTCTACTGAGCGGATGTGGAAAGTTCCGCCGGTCAATCGGCGGGAAGTGTTGCGGCGAGACCATCACAGTTGCCAATATTGCGGTAGCAACAAACGGCTAACACTAGATCATGTGCTGCCGCGATCTAAAGGCGGCCCACACACCTGGGATAACGTAGTCACGGCTTGTGAAAGATGTAACTCCCGTAAAGGAGATCGCACCCTTGCTGAAGCTGGTATGCAACTTCGTACTAAACCGAAAGCACCACTTCACCCGGCAATTTCTTTTGCCGTCCGCGAAAGCACTACACAGTTTTGGAATGATGTGCAAGCAAACCTGGAATAACAGGAGAGCATAAGGAATGCTGAAATTAACTTACACCGAAGGGAGCTTTTATTTAGAGTGTCTCACTCATTCCTTAGAAGAATGGGTGGCACAGCGAGTGATTTTGGCACTGCGAGTCGGGCAAAGTATCTGCATTGAACCGAGCACTGCTTCCTTTTTGCTTCCTGTTGATTTGCCAGGAGTAGAAACTCTGATTGCTGGGGTGAAACGCAATGATAGTGAAATCATGGCGCTCTCTACCTGCGATGCTGAGTATATGGAAGTTACTCTGCAAGGTTCTTGGTTAGCAGATGCTTCCGAGGATGGGGTGGGTGTGTTTGTCACCACTTTGAGCGATCGCACAGAGTTCTTTCTGCAAAAACTTTGGCAGGAAGCGCAAGAAAGCAGCGCCTCTGTAATGAGTGAATAATCAAACTATTGGGTTAGGTCTGCAGCCTACCCATTAGTTTTCCATAGATAGTAGTTGGGGAACTGTGACAAATCGGTAGCCTTGCTGTTTGAGTCCTCTGATCATTTCTGGCAATGCTTTGACTGTTCTATAGCGATCGCCACCGCCATCGTGCATCAACACAATAGCACCTGGTTTTGCGCCTTTGAGGACATTATTCACAAATGCCTGTGGTTTGGCATGAGGATCAGTATCGGCTGAAGTTACAGACCACATAACGACAGACTGCTTCTGGCTTTTAGCATAAGCAGCTAATCCGTTGTTTAAAAACCCTCCTGGAGGACGAAACAAAGATGTTTTTACACCTGTAGTTTTGTACATCAGTTGAGCCGTGCGTTCAATTTCACTCTTAGCTGTGGCTTCATCCATTTTTCGATACCAATGATGCCAAGTATGGTTACCAATGGCATGACCTTCAGCTACAACTCGTTTAGCAATTTCTGGATGTGCTTCTAAGGCACTCCCTACCCAAAAAAATGTCGCCTTAACGTCATTTTGTTTGAGTATATCCAACATTTCTAAGGTTGTTTTCGGCCAGGGGCCATCATCAATAGTCAGGGCGATCACTTTATCGCTATTGCTGGGTTGGACTTTATAAACGGTTTTTCCCTGAAATTTAGCTGGGACGCTAAAAGTGAGGTTTTCTACTTTAGCTGCTGGCTGTGATTGAGGATTAGCCTGGCTGGTTGCCGGATTTTCGGGGATAGATACCGAATTGGGTTCGCTTTTAAGCTGTTTTGGCGGGGAGCTTGGGGCAATACTACAAGCGGTTACAAAAAAGGCGATCGCGACAACACCAAGAATCTTTTGTCGCTGAAGGTGGTTGTCTGTCAAATCAGGTTTCCAAAGACTCACATAATCATAAGCTGTAGTTTGACTTTTTCTAGATGCCCTCCGGTTAAAAGCTAACTACAGCAACAGTTGTAGACAATTTAAAAAATATTTTCTCCAACCCCTTGACACCTTTGTAGTATTTATGTAGTATAAATGTATGAAGCGTAAAACAAAGCTTCTCAAGACTCAAAAGTCATGTTCTACACAGTAAGAAAGGAAAAACGTTGGCATCAACCAAATTCCCCACCCACTAAAACCCCTCACACTTCCAAACCATCTGAAGTAGAGGCAATGAACAAAAAAAGTTCTCAGTTTGCCAAGATAAAAACCATAGAATACATCCGTAATACACGACAAGTTTATTACCTTGATCGTCGGTTGTTTTTCTAACAATTTTTCAGACTTAAAAGTAAATCTTCCGAACCTTGAAAACTGAATAAGAAAAGGGCAACTTCACCAAACATCTGTGCCCAAATCCCTAAAACTTTAGGCGCAGATATCGAACATGGGGGTATAGCTCAATTGGTTAGAGCATTCGCCTGTCGAGCGAAAGGTTGCGAGTTCAATTCTCGTTACTCCCGTGATAACGCAGCGTAGCTTAATGCAAAGCACCAGGCTCATAACCTGGGTGATGTGGGTGCAAATCCCACCGCTGCCACCAAATGTAGGGATGGTGTAACGGCAACATCACGGTCTCCAAAACCGTTAGTTCTAGGTACCCTACGGGAAGCCGCTCCGCGTCTACAAATCCTAGTCCCTGCCTTATTTGGCCCCATCGTCTAGCGGTCAAGGACAACCAGCTTTCGATTGGTTAACACGGGTTCGATTCCCGTTGGGGCTATGGTTTTGGGTTGGCTCGCCTAATGGTGTAGGCAGCACTCTGTAAAAGTGTCCTTTATTGGTTGTAGGTTCAATTCCTACCCAACCCACTGTGGAGAGGTGGCTGAGTGGCTCAAAGCGTCCTCCTGCTAAGAGGAAACGGGTTTTTAAATCCGTCCCAGGTATGCCTCCGGCACGCTACGCGAACAAATCCTGTCCTCTCCGTTTTTGAGAACGTGGTGTAACTGGATAACATCCCAGTCTACGAAACTGGAGATTTGAGGGTTCAAATCCCTCCGTTCTCGTCTCATTTATCCCCCGGTAGCTCAGTTGGTGAGAGCGCTTGACTGAAAATCAAGAGGTCGTCAGTTCAATTCTGACCTGGGGGGCTTCGTTGCCTCATAGCTCAATTGGTAGAGCAAGCAGCTGTTAACTGCTTTTGTTGTAGGTACCCTTCGGGAAGCAAGCTACGAGTCCTACTGGGGCAGCCATTTATTGCCGGATGGACGATTGGGTAAGTCGCTGTCGCTCTGAACGATGGAGAGGTTGGTTCAACCCCAACTCCGGCATCCATTTATTGCTCTGTGGTGTAATTGGCAACATCTCCCGCTTTGAACGGGAAGATTCCTGGTTCAAACCCAGGCAGGGCAGCCAATTTTAATTTATATATGCTCCTGTAGCCCAATTGGTAGAGGCGACTGATTCAAGATCAGTAGGTTGTGAGTTCGAGTCTCACCAGGAGTACCAAACCCTTGCTCCTGTAGCCCAATTGGTAGAGGCTGCCGTCTTAAACACGGTTTATGTGTGGGTTCGACTCCCTCCAGGAGCATCAACGGGGTGTAGCGCAGATGGCAGCGCGCCTGCTTTGGGAGCAGGATGTCACAGGTTCGATCCCTGTCACCCCGACTTTGCCCCTGTGACGTAATTGGAAAACGTGGCCAGCTTAGACCTGGTTTTTTATGCAGGTTCGACTCCTGTCAGGGGTACTGCTCTCTCGTTACCAAATGGAAGACCCAGTAGCTGTAATATTGCTTGAGGTATAATTAAGACTAACCCTTTAGCCCGGAGTCATTTTATATGGGATATGTATCTTATAATGAAGACATTCAGGAGCGCAGCGATGAAGTATTGAACTCACAAGTCAATACTTCTGTTGAAAAAACAGGGATATCTCTTCCAAAAGATACAAGAATTGAAAATCTTAAAAAACATAATAACTTTCTAAACGACGTAAACGAAACTCTGAGACAAGAAAACAAAAACTTGAGAATACAAAATGAAATTTTATTAGGAAGAATAGAAGAGCTAAAAAAACCTTATGAAACAATTCTTGAAAAAATAAATAATGCAGCCAATAGGCGTATTTCTTTAGAAAAGATAAAATGGCAAAAGTCTGTCTCCAAAGCCGCAATAGATAAATTAAACTTTACAATAGATAAATTAAAAGTTGCAAGAGATAAATTTGAATATTCTTCAAAAAGGAATTTGGATCTAAAAAAATATTGGCAGAAAGAAGCAGAGAAACTCAGACAAAAAAGACTGGGGGTAATTGGGTTAAGGAAAACAGTCGAAAGGCTCAACCAAGAAATCAAAAACCTCAAGGAAGAACTAGAAAATCTAAGGAATAAGTAAACTTATTTTTTAAAACCAGGGTATAGGCAACTGTAGGGGTTCGATTCCTCCATCTTCCTTTGATGCACTGGAGGCGGGATAGCGACGCACACAGCCGATAACTGTGTTGTAGAAGGGGCAGTACCTTCCCAGTGTATTTACTTATTGTTTAATTAATGGGTGGTTAGCAAAGCGGCTATGCAGCGGACTTTTAATCCGCCCTAGAGAGGTTCGACTCCTCTATCACCCACTATCTATTAAAAACAGGAGCGATCGCCACTAATTTTTGAGATGTGAAAGTGGCATGTATGACAGCGTAATCTGCCGCTAGCACTAGCTTGTAGCTGAAAAAAGCAGTAAATCGAGGAAGTTTGTTATACTTAGTCATATAAGTTAATATTGTGTCCTCAGTTTAGGCGCGTATTTTGGCATCAACTATGAAGACTGTTCTCAAATCAGATCAAGGCCAAGTCACTCGCTTCTTTTCTCACCTGGAATTTGATGGCAAACAGCTAAATCATCAACCAGGCACTGTATTAGGCAGTACGGCACTGGTTGCGGGAACCACTGTTGGGGCTGGTATTCTTGCCCTACCTGCGGTAACTCTACCGTCTGGTGTGCTGCCATCTACAGCCCTGTTGATTGCTGTTTGGCTTTACGCTTTAGTCTCAGGTTTGTTGATTGCAGAAGTGACTTTGAACGCGATGCGTCTGGAAGGACGTCCAAGCGTAGGTTTGTTGGTAGTTGTTGAGAAGACTCTGGGTAAGCTGGGAGCCAGAATTGCCGGTGGCGCATATTTATTTATGCACTATGCCCTGTTAGTGGCATACATCACCCAAGGTGGAGATATTCTAATATCTGCGATCGCTAAAATTTTCGGTATGGAGAACGTTTTACCTACATGGGTGGGAACAACGACTTTCACGCTTTTGTTTGGCGGCATTATGTATCTTGGGCGAGAAAGATTTATTCAAAAGTTAAACAGCGCCTTTGTTGCCATTGTCATTGTTTCCTTTTTGGGACTATTGTTGCTGGGAGGGGGGCAAGTTAAGAGCGCCCAAATATTATTTCAAGACTGGACTGCTTTGGGTAGCGCCGTTTCGGTGATGTGTGTAGCGCTGTTCTACCAAAACGTTGTGCCAGTGGTTGTAACTCAACTAGAAGGAGATGTGCAAAAGATTCGTCAGTCTATCGTTATTGGTTCCCTGATTCCCCTAATTATGTTCTTGGCATGGAATGCAGTGATTTTGGGAAGCGTCAGTCCCGATATGCTAAAGCTGGCATCAGTTGGCGCAACTGTTTTTGACCCCCTGCAAATCCTGCGAGCGGGTGGTGCAGGAGAATTGTTAGGAGTGCTAGTATCGATTTTCTCAGAATTTGCGATCGTTACATCCTTCATTGGATTTGTCTACGGGTTGCTGGATTTATTCAAAGATATTTCTCTAATTACACAAGGTGGACTTTCTCGCTTACCCCTATATTCGTTGATTCTGTTCCCGCCGATGAGTCTCGGAACCCTTAATCCCAGCATCTTTTTTACTGCCCTAGATTATACGGGAACCTTAAGCATTTCCATTTTAGGTGGAATTATTCCAGCATTGATGAGTTGGAAGCAACGTGAAGCACAAGAACTCAAAAATAGTATGAATCAACCACTCGTTCCTGGTGGTAAGGCGACATTAATTATCATGATTACAGTTGCCTTAGCCTTGATAGTTAAACAAATACTGTCAATTTAAATACTCGGAAATAATTAACACAATTTGTGGAATGATATATTCAGTTTATGGATGTGTGTCATCGCCTTGATAGGTTGCTTCTGGGATTACTAGAAAACCATGAGTATCTCCCTGATTAAATACCGATAGCAGATGATTACAAATGAATAATTCTCGCCTAGTAAAAATCAGTAAATTTCTCAGCAAATATCTGCGACACACACCAAATGCAATTGGAATTAAACTTAATTCTGGTGGTTGGGTTGCTGTTGATGAACTACTTATTGCTTGTACTAAAAACAAGTTTCCGATTACTCGTCAAGAATTACAGGTAGTAGTTGACTCTAACGATAAACAACGTTTTTCTTTTGACTCTACAGGTACTCTAATTCGGGCTAATCAAGGGCACAGTGTGGAAATTGATTTACAGTTAGAACCTGCTGTTCCTCCAGATGTCCTTTATCACGGTACGGGATGTAAATCTGTAGAGTCAATTCTCCAAACAGGACTGTCCAAAATGTTGCGGCATCATGTCCATTTATCAAGGGATATTGCCACAGCAAGAACAGTCGGATCAAGACATGGTAATCCCATAGTTTTTGCTGTTGATTCTAAGGCAATGCATCAGATGGGTTACATTTTTTACTGTTCTGATAATGGTGTTTGGTTGGTAGATCAAGTACCACCTGAATATCTACAAAAGATTTGATTTTTGAGAATGGTTTACGAAGAAGTCCACTTTTTTCCCTAAGTACAGCTTTTAATAAATTCTTAGATTCATTACAAGCTTTGCTCCCAGGAATTACATATTTTCTACTGCTGAAGAAAAAGTTAATTTGGACACATGAGTCTATTGTTTGCTCATTAACTATCACTTATGGTAGAAGTACAACTCAACTGGAATAACTAATCTAGTTATAAGGTTTTTGTTGGGTTGAATTATGCTGAACTTTATTGCTTGGATAATTCTAGGTTTGATTGCCGGAGCGATCGCTAAAGCTATTTACCCTGGCCGTCAAGGTGGTGGAATTGTTTCAACAATGATTTTAGGACTCATAGGTGCGGTCATCGGGGGGATTATTGTGACTCTTTTAGAAACAGGAAGACTACAATTTACCACTGCCGCACTAAGTATTCCTGGGCTAATTGTTGCCATTATTGGTGCCATTATTGCCATTTTTCTCTGGGGCTTATTTACTGGACGTACCAATTAATTATTACTTGAATAGTGAAAATAGCATGGTTAGATCCAAGTTATTAAAAACTAACCTTTTTCTATTTCTAGCCTACATAAATTATCTGCTACCTAGAAGATGGTGGAGTATTTAAACATTAAAAAACAATCTTGTGCCCCTAACACTAAGATAAACGCCAAATCTTGATTGTATTATCCTCACTGCCACTAACCAAAGTTTTACCATCAGGACTAAAGGCGAGGGATGTAACAGTATTGGTATGTCCTTCCAAGGTGGTAATTTCCTCGACCGTGGCGAGATTCCACAGTTTGATAGTGCGATCACGACTCCCACTAGCCAAAATCTTACCATCGGGGCTAAAGGCTATAGATGTCACGGTGTTAGCGTGTCCCGCCAATATGCGAGTTTCCTTTCCTGTTGCTAAATCCCACAGTTTAATAGTGCGTTCACCTCCAGTGGGGCGTAGCCCATCACCTCCGTCGTGCTGGAAGCGAACGCGACTTCCACTAGCAAAGGTCTTACCATCGGGGCTAAAGGCTACAGATGTCACTGTTTGAGTATTCCCCTTGAGTGTGATGATTTCTTTTCCCTTGCTGATATTCCAGAGTTTGATCGTTTTGTCAAAACTACCACTAGCGAGGGTGACACCATCTTTGCTCAAAGCCACAGACCGCACCCAGAATGTATGACCGACTAAGGTGCGGATTTGCTTACCTGTTGTCAAATTCCAGATTTTGATTGTGTTATCATCACTACCACTAACCAGGGTTTGGGCATCAGGACTGATTGCTAGGGCGTGAACTGAGTCAGAGTGCCCTTCCAGGGTGCGAATTTGCTTACCTGTTGCCAGATTCCAGACTTTGATTGTGTTATCATCACCGCCGCTAACCAGGGTTTTACCATCTGGGGAGAAAATCACCACATTCACCCTTTGAGAATTCCCACTCAGGCTAGAGATTTGCTGACCTGTGGCGAGATTCCATAGCTTAATAATGCGATCACCTCCGGTGGGGCGTAGCCCATCACCTCCGGTTGGGCGAAGCCCATCGCTAGTGCTGGCTATAGTTTTACCATCGGGGCTAATAGCGACAGATAAAACCGATTGATCATGTCCTTTCAGCGTGTTGACTAAGGCAATATTACCCCAGCCAATTTTTGGTGGTTGACTCAGAACCGCCTCACTATTTGAATGGTAATTCGGCCGACTCAAACTAGAGGGTAGACCAGTTTGCAGACGCATATATTGTCTATACCCAGATTCGCCTAATCCGAATACCAAAATAACAGCAACTATCAATAGTAAATTTCTGAGAAAGATATATTTTTTAGGAACAAAAACTGACCTAAGCTTTGGTTTTTTAACAGATGAATTGGTGGCAGGAGATAATAAATTCCTTTGGTTTTTAGTCAAGTCTCTAATAACTTCATCGGCTGATTGATAGCGCTGCCGTATATCTTTTTGTAACAGTTTATCGAGAACTTGAGCTAATTCATTAGTCAAAGGACAATGTAAATATTGCTGCCAATTTGCTACCCAACTATACCCATGTTCCATCCACAAATGAAAAGGTGAAATTCCTGTTAGTAGATGAAAGCAAGTAGCCCCCAAACCAAACAAATCACTAGATGGGTAAGCTTGACCATCTCGGAGTTGTTCAATTGGCGAATAGCCGTGTGAACCAATTGATGTGCCAATTTTATTTTGTACTTTTGCTGTAAATTGTTTGGATGAGCCAAAATCGATCAGAATTAATCGCCCATCACCTTGACGCCGGATAATATTTTCTGGCTTGATATCTCGGTGAATAACTCCGCGGTCGTGGATAAACTTGAGGATAGGCAATAAATCTAGCAAAATTGATTGAATATCCCAATCTCTATAGTGCGATCGCAACTGCAATTCTCTTAATAAATTATCTCCATTTATTAGCTGCTGCACTAAATACAAACAGTTATCTTGCTCAAAGTAAGCTGACAAAGTGGGAATTTGTGGATGTTCTCCCAGTTCTTGGAGTCGTTTTGCTTCTTCAGCAAACAACTCCATTGCCTTCTTTTGCGACCAAGTTCCTTGAAATTTGGGCGCTAATTGCTTAACTACACAACGTTCATTTAGTTTATCTATATCTTCTGAGAGATAGGTTCTGCCAAATCCCCCCTCGTCTGAAAGCACCCGAATGACACGAAAGCGATTTCTCAAAAGTGGTACCAGCGGGGTACTACAAGCTTGACAAATTTTTTTTCCATCGGGATTTTGGGGATTTGGGCAATCGGGATTTAAGCAGCAGATCATGAGCTGACAGGCGCGACTGCGTAACAAATTATGCTAATTTGACCCCGGCTGTACCCTGAAAAGAATAGGTTCTCGTCTACTGATGTTAGATGACCCTGTTTTGAAGATTGGAGAATTACTTAATATAATCAGAATTTGAAAATAGTAGTCAGTTATCATCAGCAGTAAAAAACCACGAAAGCCATAGGATTAGTTATTTTCCCGATTATATAACAATCTGAATTGAAAAGCTTGTAAAACTGCTGAGGCTGTAATTTTGCTTGTATATTCGCCACCAGAAAGCTACTGAGTTAAAAGTGAAAACCCTGATTCCTCAAGCATCAATAAAATTTAATGCGGTCTAAATATTTACTAATTTTTTTGAAAAATTTAAATAGCTGATGATTTATTGCTAATTTGATACTTTAGATTCGTAACGAGAAAAATTGCCGTACAGCTTTTTTTCCTTGAGCTTTTGTCTCCATTCGCGAATAGCGCTAGCAGTTCTGGCCACAGGTGATACATATACCTGGGGCTGTTTTTCTTCCTCTGTATAACTTTTACTACTCAATATTTGGGTAGTTAAACAGTTAGTCAAAGTAGGTTGGCTTTCTCTGCCAAGAGCTTCGATTGTTTCATTAGCAGTCTTAAACCGCTCATCTAAAGAAATTTTCAACATTTTGTCCAAAAGCCTAGCAAAATTGTTGCTGATATTTACCTCTTTTTGCCAACATACCTCACCAGTATTCATGTCATATTGAAAATCTAAAGGGCCTTTACCAGTCAACAGATAAAGACAAGTCATACCCAGAGCATAAATATCACTGGCATAAACCGGACTGAGAGAAAGCTGTTCTGGTGGTGCAAATCCTACTGTACCTACAAAATTGGTACTAGCATTTTTATTGCTTGAGTTTTGACAAGCATCAACTAACTCCTCTTTCACCGCGCCAAAATCTATCAGCACTATCCGTTGATACTCTTCACACCGCAACAAGTTCTGGGGCTTAATATCCCGATGAATTACATGATGTTTTTGAAGATACTGCAATACTGGCAATAATTCTTGCAAAAACTGTTTAACTGCGGCTTCACTTTTGGGGCCTGTTCGCCTCACTTCTCTTGCCAGAGTAGAACCACGCACATATTCTTGGACTAAATAAAACTCTCCATTACCTTCAAAATAGTCTAAAAGCATGGGAATTTGAGAATGGCTACCAAGTTGACCTAATATTTTTGCTTCTTTTTCAAAACGCTGACATGACCTTTGCCAACTCTTGGCACTAGTTACCTTGGGATAAAGCTGTTTGATTACACATAGAGGGCTACCAGGTAGTGGGGTATTTTTGGCTAAAAAGGTGACACCAAAACCACCTCTACCCAAAATTCGCACTATTTCATAGCGATCGCGAAATAGCACATTAGAACCACACATCTGAGCAAGCTGAGTTTGCTGTAAAGTGTAATCGTGCAAATTCGTTATGTTCTGAGAGAAGCGATTCATCGGTTAAAAAGGCTAGTTGAAGTGAAAGAGCTACTCTGGGATATTTTTAATTTAACTACAATTAGTATTTAGCGCTAGTAGTCTGTAAAATCTTGAATAAATCTGCCTGCGCCTATATTTTTCTCCCTTGGGGAAAACCTGTCCAAAATTGGTCAGCCATTGGCGGTTTTTACAATCTCGTTTTCACCCAAGATTTTGTGTGAAGCCGCCAAAAAGCACCGAGTTTACGCATCTAACCAGTAGATTTTGGATCAGGAACCGCCAATGAAAGGATAACTTTAATGAAACCCCTAGTCCCTTGCCTTCATGCCATTCTCTTCTCATGGCAAAGAAAAGCATAAGCCCTTTATCGAAACTATACAAAATGGGACAACCGTACCAGAAATTGCCTAAATGTATTTATGTATAATAATAGTTAGGTGTTACAGGAATAGTTTCAGTATTTTCCTAATAACTAAAGTGTCCAATTGCAAGGATTCTCACTGTTTTTCATGGGTATCGCCAAGTAAAAGTCAGGAATTAGGTATAATTTTACCCATAGTTCAATTAGCTATAATTTTATCTAAAGTTCTTTAAAGATTTGATGAAGGTAAATCTATTTACTTGAGTTAACCGTATTACCTAATGTACTGTCTATTCTTAGAGTAAGATTTAAGAAATGTTACAAAAAGCAAGTTACAAGGACGCAAGTATACTTAGCCTTTGCGTAGTCGTCTGAAATTTTACTTGTTTAGATTTAGCAAAAATTTAATAATTTAGAGGCTTTTCAATGAAAATAAATAAGCTCGCTACAGTCGTCACTGCACTGGCCGTGGCAACGATATTTGACCTAATCAGCGTAGCCAAACCTGTGGCAGCCGCTACTCTGGTAGGTCTAACTGACAACAACACTCTAGTTTTGTTTGACTCCAGCACTCCGACCGCTACTACCAGTACCCAAGTTACTGGGCTTAATGGTACTTTGTTGGGCATTGACCGTCGTCCAGCTAACAATAAGATATACGGTCTCACGACTACCAATGAGATATACACAATTAACCCGTTCACTGGTGCGGCTACTTTTGTGAGTACCCTCTCCGTACCCTTCAATGGGGGGAATATTTCCGGAGTGGACTTCAACCCAGTACCTGATCGCCTACGGGTCGTCGGTAGCAATGACCAAAACTACCGCATCAATGTAGATACTGGTGCGGTCATTGTTGACGGCACACTGAACCCAGGAGACCCCAACATCACTGCTGTAGCATACACTAATGCAGATATTAACCCGGCAACTGGAACGACGCTGTACGACATTGACTACATCCTCGACGCATTATTTATACAGAATCCGCCTAATAATGGTACTTTGGTGCAAGTAGGTTCACTCGGTATTGACATTGACTCGGCAGCAGGGTTCGACATTTTTACCAACAATGGGGTGAATACTGCCTTCGCCGCATTGACTCCAGCCTCGGCATCAGGCTCCATTCTATATAACATCAACTTGACCACAGGTGCCGCTACCTCATTAGGCACTATCGGTAGTGAGAAGCGTCTCATCGGACTCACGGTTGTTGCTGTCCCTGAACCAAGTATTAGTTTTGGCTCTTTTCTCGGTGTCAGCGCCCTTGCTTTATTAGGTTGCTACCGCCGTCGCCTTAAGTTAGTCAATTAGTCAGACTTCTAGTCTCGCCATATAGTCTGCCCCCAGCTTTTTAGCGCTTTTATGGAAGCAGACTGATCAGGCACTCGACGATATAGTCATACAAAGCTGGTGCGGAGTTTTTATCCCTGCACCAGCTTTGAAATTAAGGATTAATACTGCGTAAAATGCCGCCTCTATTGCCTGGATTATGGCACCTCAATGGGAATCAAAGTATTTTCCGGCAAATAGTTACAGAATCGCCCTTCATCCCCAAGTACCAAAATCAGCCGCAAGGGATAATCAGGCGGTACTTGCAAGTCTGCCCAGGGCACAGCCACCTCTAAACAGGTGTTTAACGCTACTTGAGCGCGGCTGAAACGGGGATGCCATTGATGATTTTCTCCAGCTTCGCGAAACTGAAGCGATTGCGTCAGCAAATTAATTTCCAGATGGTGGTGGAACAGATAATTAACAGGCCCTGTATCCGGCAAATCTGCTAAGGGAATCGGACTATTGACCATTGTTTTGTCTGGATAGAACCACAGCAAACTTAACTCTGTGGGCAACCCCTGACCTGGAAAAACACCATTTTTAAAATCCACCCGCACATAGAAATTCAGGTGATCCACCCCATACCAAAGTCGCTGGACGAGGCTGCTGTTGTGCATCGTTCCTCTGGCCCCACCGATTTCTATCCGTCCAGCTTTGTCCCAGTCTTGTTCATCACCCCTACCATCAATTACGGGATGAATAAACCCATCTGGGGTATGGTTGGTGCGTGCTTCGTGAACCTCTAGCGGGTTCTGTAAATATGAAGGTATTGGTTCATTTAACGCTTTATAAATGCCATAAAGGTGTTCCCGAAACAACTGGTCAAAGATGGCATCTTGATTTGAAGAATGTCCTTCACCAAACCACCAGAACCAATCGGAACCTTCGGCAGCATACAAAGCTTCCCAAGCTTCGGGGTTATTTTCTTCTGTGGCTTCGGGATGATTTGCCAGCACTGCCCTAGCTTGTGCTAGGTAGTCCCAAGCGCGATTTTTGACGGGATCACCTATCCAGGTGGTGAAGCTACCATCCACCCAAGAACCGCTATGCAGTTGCTCTCCGGGGATAGTGGCTGTGGCGGGAAATTCTGCTAGAAATTCGGAAACGGTGACGAGTTTCAGATGGGGTTCGTTGCTTAAATTTTGATATAAAGCTTCCAGGAAGGGTTTGCCGTCTTGAGGATAATATTCCCAGCAATTCTCCCCATCCAAGGCGATGGTAACTAACCAAGGTTGTTCGCTAGGGTATTCTTTTTGCTTTCTGGCGATCGCTTGCAGGTGTCCCACTAAGTCAGCTGCTGCTTGTTTTGCTGGCATTGCCCCGTAGGTAAAACCAATCAAATCTGATAATCTGTGATCGCGAAAAACAATTGATAAATCACCTGCAGGAGTTTGCAAGCGGTAGGGTTTGTATAGTAGTTCTGGTTGCTGCACATTCCCCGCCCCATCGCGATGGAAGAAGTGTTTTAGTGTCCAACCCAAAACGGCTTCATCTGAACAAATCCAATTAAAACCTTGCTTAATAATGTACGGCAGAATATCGGGGCTGACTGACTGTTCTGAAGGCCACAAACCACGCGGTTCCTGCCCAAAACGGTCTGTATACAAATCCCAAGCTTTCTGCAAGTGACGAGGAATGTCTTCCGCCCACTGAAACCGCTGCCCTGGTAAATTCATCTGTGGCACTGCTACCCGACCGGAGTTAGTATCCGCTAACAAAGGTAAAATCGGGTGAGTGTAGGGCGTCGTAGTGACTTCTAGTTGCCCTGAGTCTTGCATTTTACGGTGTTGGGGGATGATGCGGCTGAGAATTTCTCGCTGTTTGGTATAAATTCGTTGGCGATCGCTTAAAGTGAAATTTCGTCCCTGCTTTAACCAAGTGGCAATTTCCGGGTCATCCCAAAATAGCGGATCAATCCACGCCAGATTGTGCCAAGCTAATAAATCGCTGTAATCTGGCAACTGCCAATTAGCCAAACACCAAGCCTGCCCTTTTTCTTGCCTTTGGTAATACAACTGGGCGTACCGGGGATGTGGGTCAATCAGAGTGTGGTGATTGGCATCAAAAAAGTGTTGGATAATAAATTCCCGCTGTTCCTGAGTTAGATTTTCAGTAGGCGTCAAGCTGGCTGTGAGGTAAGGGTCAAAGGCAGTACCAGCAATATAATCTTCTAATTGCAATATCAACGACGGCACTAGATTCACCGTTTGGTGAAGCTTAGGATACCGCTCTAGAATTAATATTAAATCCAGATAGTCTTTAGTACCATGCAAGCGTACCCAAGGCAAACGGTACTGTTGACTAGAAGATAGTGAAATGCCGCTGCCAGGGGATTTGTACAGCGGCTGATGTTGATGCCAGATAAAAGCGACGTAGAGGGGTTGAGACATAGGGAGTAGTTAGGGGCTATTTAGAGATCAGGCATTCATGATAAATTATCAATGATAACAAGTTAATCTTGATCACTCATCAAACACCCATCGCCCCTAATCCTCAGTCCCTACATAATTTGTTCTACTTCGGCAATTTCGGGAATCATTTCCCGTAAGCGTCGTTCAATACCCATTCTCAAGGTCATTGTGGAACTGGGACAAGAACCGCAAGCCCCTTGCAACCGTAGTTTGACAATTGGCCCATCAAGTTCTACGAGTTCTACATTACCGCCATCAGATATGAGATAAGGACGCATTTCATCTAAGACTGTTTCCACGTTGGCGATTGTAAGTTCCATAGTTTTAGACCTGCTAAGTTAAAGATGGGGAAGTAAATTGGAGATTAGGATTGTGATCCATTACCCAAAATATTATTTTCCTGCTTTCAAATCGATCCTACTAGATCCAATGACCGTGAGATTTTGCCCTAAACGGTTACTGGTTCTAGCAGCTTGATATTGGAGTAGTTAAACTCAGTTATGGACAGAGCCTCTTGGGCAGGAGTATCGTTAGCGCACTCTTGATACTCTTGCACAACCTGCTTGGTCATTATGTAATAGTCGCCAACTTTTTGATATGTGTCGGCGAATTTTAGGACACTATTAACTTGATTCGATTTTGAGTCGCGGAAAACTGCATCGTAGCGACTTGCAATGTAGCCAGCACCAGTATTGAAGTTTTCGTGGGTATTAATCACTAAAGCCATGCGACCCATTACCCGAATTTCCTGGCAAATTTCCTGGTCTCGGATTTTGTAATGAGAATTTATGGAGTCGCCCTGAACCAAAATTTCTACCACACCACTTTTATCTATCTCGCCTAAGATAAACTCAAATTTACCATAGGACTGCTGGAAATCGGAGCGTTTGCAGTGGGTAACCATTTCCTGCAACTGGATATAGATACCTTCTTCTACTTCTGCATCCCTAACATCCGTCACTTTTACGCTCAAGTCGTGGTTAATGCGTATTTTTCCAGTGTAAACTTCATCCCCCTGTAGCAGCTGCACATCTGCACTGTAGCCAGGAAAGTTTTCGTCCCAAGTGTAACGACTTTCGTAAGCGGTTTGGAATAAAACACCTGCTGTTGTCTGAACTGTCATATCACAACTTCGACATCACTTTTATTCAGTGTAGTTGAAGTACCGAGACCTAGAACGTTATCGGTCTGTTTCTACAACCAGACTATTGACATTCTCCCCAACTTCTAAAGGTAGGGTTGTTGAACTACCTCGCTAGAAGAAAACACCACTGGTTGTTGATAGAGTGGGATGGTGAATGTGACTGTTGAGCCAAGTCCTTCCCCTAGACTATAAAAATGCACTTCGCCACCCATCGCCTCTACTAGCTTTTGGGATATTGTTAGTCCCAAACCTGTACCGCCGTAATGGCGAGTGCGGGAGCCATCTACCTGAGAGAATAATTGAAATAGTTTATCTTGTTTGTCCAGTGAAACACCGATACCAGTATCTGCCACCCGGACTTTTACTATCCCTGGAAATCCCTGGCTGGGTAATTTTGCCTTCCCCTTTTTCAGTACTAAATCAGCACTGATGGTGACACCACCTTCATGGGTAAATTTGATGGCATTGCCTACCAAATTGAGCATGACTTGTAGCAGCCGCTGATAGTTGCCTTGGACGATGATTTCATCGGAGATCGCAGGTTGTTGCATCCGGAAGCTCAGTTTTTTCATTTCTGCTTGGGGACGCATGAAGTTTTCTACATCACTAAATAGCTCATCTAGACTCACTGGAGAACAAACTATCTCCATTTTGCCTGCTTCGATTTTGGCAATGTCCAAGATATCATTGAGGACATTCAGCAGATGAATTGATGATTTGTGAGCGTCTGTCAAAAACTCATTTTGTTCTTCTGGATCGGTGACTGTGCCGTCCAAAATTAACTGCACAAGATTAATTATTCCATTGAGGGGGGTACGAATTTCATGGGATACATTGGCCAGAAACTCGGTTTTGAGGCGGGAGGCTTCTTCTGCTTTTTGTCTTGCTGCTTCTAATTCTTTATATAAAGTAGCATGAGCGATCGCAGTTCCCAGCTGATCTGCTATCTCTTTAGCTAGTTCCAGTTCTATTGCTGTCAACTGGTAGCATTCATCTCGCAAATTCCAGGCAATCAATCCATTGGCTTGGTCTTGATAGCAAGTAGCTACGACCAAAATTTTCTGCTGCTGAAACTGACCATGGCCAGTCACTTCCATGATGATTGGTTCTAGGGTTGCCAGGGTCTGAGCAAAGGCAGGCTCAGAACTGATATCTATATCTGAGCCAATCATTGAACTTTGCCCTGGCTGGTGATACTCTGCTATCACCCGCACTTTTGAGCTAGAGGGCTGGTAGGGACAGATAATACAACGCTCTAGCTTTAGCGCTTTGCCTAAACTGTCAACTGTTTGCTGCCAAATAATATCTATATCTAATGTCCGCCGGATATTGCTGGTAATTTGATTTACCAGTTTTTGGTGTTGCTGCGATCGCATCGCCAACTCTAGTTGTGTAGGCGTTTTTGTTGCCCCATTCACTTCTTTGGCGTTGACTTTAGCTTGCAGCAACCGTCCCATCACCAACACTGTAGTCGCAGCGTGACCCAATCGCGGCATGATCGGAGTGATTGCCAACTCCAACTCAAATAACTCCTGGCAGTAGCTAAACCAACACTGAACCCTTTCCGGCACTAAACTTGTTAAAATCCGCTGCAACCTTTCCAAATAAGTAACTTTGTCTACTGGCACAAAGTTCTCATCCGGATTCAGATCCTCAAGTATTTTCTCAGGGTTTAACACCAGGAGTTCGCTGTGCTGCCAATAAAAGGTCAGATAGCGCCCTGCCCCATCTTGGGTATATACCAACTCAGCTCCAGAAGTTGGTAATACACCATCATTATTACTGGTAACAGAGTCCAGATTTTGGGGAGACAAATTCGGCAATTGGGTATTGGCAGTAATAGTCATTAATCGAGTTGGGTAGACAAATGGCATCCCACCGTGGTTATACTAAAGCTGTTTAAATTTTGGCATAAAATTTTACAGCTTTTTCATTTCTAGTTGGCTATATTCAGCTTTTCTGGAATCCAGATCAGCAAACTTCACATTTTTTTAATCTTTGGCTAACAGTTGGATAGATAATTTCAATCGTTCCATTCGCCCCGTGGTGGAACAGGTGTACGCACCGGGGTGCGTGTCAGTTCATCATCTCTGGGCACATCACCGCGTAACCACTGGCGGATTGCCACCTCGATCACTTTACTAGGATCATTAGTGAGATGCTGAATTTGTTCTATTAACTCAGAGTCCAGGCGGACAGCTATTTCTACCTTATCGGCTTGTCTGTGTCCCGGATCGGTAGGTTTTTCTTGCATATTCATGGGTTTAGATGCTCTGAAATTGTTTTGTCCAAAGCTCTGTCAAGCGTCTATATTCATGATTCGGGCTATTTAGCTGACAAATATGAAAGAGTACAGTTACATAGTTCCCCGAAATAGTACCAAAGTAACACTTCTTCAAGTTTCAAGTGGCAATTTTCATATAAATCGCTAGACAATAGCTTCTTTAGACATTTTGTCAGTACATCAGAGGTTTTGGGTAATTATCGATGGTAATTGTCCCTGATCTCTACATATACTTTAAGTTATATTTATTGTACGCTCCTGGCTGATGAATACCAGCAGCTATAAATAGACTTTCATAAAATTCTTAAAAGTACACCTGTCTCTAGAGTCAGTTATTAAAGAGTCAATATTTATTAATTTTTCTGAACACTGCCGCTAGTCCCCAGAGGTGGTTCTGAGTTCTCTATCTTTCTCTGGCAGCGTCTTGGCAAAGAAAGCATTAAAATACATTAAGTAAATTGCTTTCACTTTGGTTGCTGCTTTAGCACAAATAGTATATGACTGACGTTCCCGCAGTTCGCATTCGCAATTTTTGTATTATCGCTCACATTGACCACGGGAAATCAACCCTCGCCGATCGCTTACTACAAGCCACTGGCACTGTAGAAAGCCGACAAATGAAGGAACAGTTTCTCGACAATATGGATCTGGAACGGGAGCGCGGCATTACAATTAAGCTGCAAGCTGCCCGGATGAACTACACAGCTAAAGATGGTCAGCAGTATGTTCTCAACTTAATTGATACTCCTGGTCACGTAGATTTTTCTTATGAAGTGTCACGCTCTCTGGCTGCTTGTGAAGGGGCACTGTTGGTGGTAGATGCTTCCCAAGGTGTGGAAGCACAAACTTTGGCGAATGTGTATTTAGCGCTGGAGCATAACCTAGAAATTATCCCAGTTTTGAATAAAATCGATTTGCCGGGGGCAGAACCAGAGCGGGTAATCGGCGAAATTGAAGAAATTATTGGTCTAGATTGCAGTGGTGCAATTCTGGCTTCTGCTAAAGAAGGACTGGGGATTGATGAGATTTTAGAAGCAGTTGTTGATCGCATACCGCCACCATCTAATACAGTCAATGAACGCTTACGGGCGTTAATTTTTGATAGCTACTATGATAGTTACCGAGGGGTAATTGTCTATTTCCGGGTGATGGATGGCACAGTCAAAAAAGGCGATCGCATCCATTTGATGGCATCAGACAAAGAATATGAAATTGATGAGTTGGGTGTACTCTCTCCTACCCAAAAGCAAGTTGAAGAACTGCACGCTGGAGAAGTAGGCTATTTAGGCGCATCAATTAGAGCTGTAGCCGATGCACGGGTGGGAGATACAATTACCCTAGCTAACGCCCAAGCTGCCGCAGCTCTGCCTGGTTACACCGAAGCTAACCCAATGGTCTTTTGCGGGATGTTCCCCATTGATGCAGACCAATTTGAAGACTTGCGGGAAGCCCTAGAAAAGCTCGAACTCAACGATGCGGCCCTACACTACGAACCAGAAACTTCTAGCGCCATGGGGTTTGGCTTCCGTTGCGGGTTTTTGGGGTTACTGCACATGGAAATAGTCCAAGAACGGTTAGAGCGAGAGTACAACCTAGATTTAATCATTACAGCCCCTTCGGTGGTTTACAAAGTAATCACCATCAAAGGAGAAGAACTGTACATTGATAATCCCAGCCGCTTACCCTCACCTAACGAACGCGAAAGAATCGAGGAACCCTACGTCAAAGTAGAAATGATTACGCCAGAAACCTACGTTGGCTCTTTAATGGAGTTGTCGCAAAATCGGCGTGGCATCTTCAAGGATATGAAATATCTTACCCAAGGACGCACCACACTGACCTACGAGCTACCTTTGGCGGAAGTGGTCACTGACTTTTTTGACCAAATGAAATCGCGATCGCGTGGTTACGCCAGTATGGAATATCATCTGATCGGCTACCGTGAAAATCCTTTGGTAAAACTGGATATTATGATTAACGGTGATCCAGTGGATTCTTTGGCGATGATTGTCCACCGAGATAAAGCCTACAATGTAGGTAGATCAATGGCTGAGAAGTTAAAAGAACTGATTCCTCGCCACCAATTCAAAGTGCCAATTCAGGCATCTATTGGCAGTAAAGTTATTGCCAGCGAACACATCCCCGCCTTGCGGAAAGACGTGCTAGCCAAGTGCTACGGCGGTGATATTAGCCGGAAAAAGAAACTCTTACAAAAGCAGGCAAAGGGTAAAAAGCGGATGAAATCTGTAGGGACAGTGGACGTCCCCCAGGAAGCTTTTATGGCAGTGTTACGCTTAGATCAAAACTAGCTGCTAAAAAAGCCAAAACTGGGAACTTTTTACTCCCAGGAGGAGAAAGGGGGATTATTGGAGAAATTTCTCCCTTGTCTTTTTCTAATACTGAATCTCTGTCAAGCCCAAATCACAGATAGTTAAAAGCCCGGTTTCTTGAAGAAACCGGGTTTCTGATATAGGTATGCGTAAATCCTAAATGATTGAGAAAAGTGCAGTCAGTTCCATAACCTTGATAATCTTTGATCAGATATCGTCTTGCCAAAAAAATTAAAAAATTTTAGATATTTGTAAATCATCAGGGAGTTAAGTCAATGAAGATACTAGTACTGAGTTGGGAATTTCCGCCAAGGATCGTAGGAGGAATTGCGCGTCATGTGGCTGAGTTGTATCCGGAATTAGTGAAGCTAGGCCATGAAATCCACTTGATCACGGTAGAGTATGCTCAGGCATCACTGTATGAAGTGGTTGAGGGAGTATATGTGCATCGAGTGCCAGTGTCTTACAGTAACGATTTTTTCCATTGGGTAGTTAACCTGAATGCGAGTATGGGGCATCACGGTGGTAAGTTGCTTTTGGAGGAAGGCCCGTTTGATTTAATCCATGCTCATGATTGGTTAGTAGGAGATGCAGCGATCGCACTCAAACACAACTTTAAAATCCCCTTAATTGCGACAATTCATGCTACTGAACACGGGCGCTATAACGGTATTCACAATGATACCCAACATTATATTAATAGCAAAGAAAACCTACTAGCTTACAATGCTTGGCGAGTAATCGTTTGTAGCCACTATATGCGACGGGAAGTAGAGCAAGCGTTACACAGTCCTGGGAACAAAATTGATATCATTTATAACGGTATCCGCCCAGAAAAAAAACAGCAGCACAAAGATTTTTATGCTCAGGATTTTCGCCGTCAATTTGCCTGTGATCATGAAAAAATTGTTTATTACCTCGGTCGCATGACCTATGAAAAGGGTATACCTGTATTGCTTAATGCCGCTCCCAAAATACTCGCTCAAATGGGGGGTAACGTTAAATTTGTGATTATTGGTGGCGGAAATACCGACCATCTCAAGCGCCAAGCTGAGGATTTAGGAATTTGGCACAAATGCTATTTCACTGGCTTTCTCTCCGACGAATACTTAGATAAATTCCAAACTGTCGCCGATTGTGCAGTATTTCCTAGTCTTTATGAACCATTTGGTATTGTTGCCTTAGAAAGCTTTGCTTCTCGCGTACCTGTAGTAGTTTCTGATGCAGGCGGCTTTCCCGAAGTAGTACAACATACCAAAACAGGTGTGATTACCTGGGCAAACAACTCTGATTCTCTTGCTTGGGGAATACTGGAAGTGTTGCAAAATCCAGGTTATGGACAATGGCTAGTTGATAATGCTTATGAGGATTTAGGAAGACGCTTTAGCTGGCCGAAATTAGCCAAACAAACAGCAGCTGTTTATCAGCGAGTTATGCGAGAGCGATCGCAAGTTGTTTGGTTTTAAATTGATTAAATTGTTTTATATGTGACGTTTGGGACAGCTAATTTTAGCTGTCCTGAGCAAGGCTTGTCTTAGGCAATAAATTAAAAAAATCAAATTCACTTTTTGAAATAAACAGTATTTTTGCTCAATTTCTATTATATCTTAAATACTTTTTCAAGTCTGCATCAATATTTATTGTAATTCTTAAAAAATGGTTATATACAAAGTGTGATTATCCAAAACACTTGACTAAAAAATCTGGCCGTGTTTTGTTAGGGTAGAGTCTAAATATAGAGGCTTTATTTCCCATACCTATTACCTCAGGTTATCTAAAACAACTATTTTGGATAATCTATATTTTGCTACAGAAAATCTACGACCTTTGTTGTTAGATCCTGTCTTTGATCCCCAAATTTAATGAAGTGGAGTTTGAGGATGAAATACAGAAGTGAAAATTGCAGTTCTATCCAGAGGGCAAGCTGATGACAAAGTGGTTCCAGATTGGGGTGGCACTGTTGTTGATTATCGCAGGCTTGCTGGCATTACCTATTGAAACCAAGGTGAAGCGTTATTTGAAGGGTAACGCTGATGATGTCACTCCCTCCTTAGCTGGCCCTGTCTTTAACTTGGGTGGGGGTGGGCCCGATGTAGATGAGGCGATTCAGTGGATGATTAACCAGGTTCGCGGGTGTACTAACTGCGCTACCAAAGTTGATGTTGTAGTTATTCGGGCATCTGGGAGTGATGGCTACAATCTACCAATTTACGCCATGAAGGGAGTGGACTCGGTGGAAACACTCTTTATTAACAACAGAGATGATGCTAACAAACCTGAAGTGCTCGATAAGGTGAAGAAAGCCGAAGTGATTTTCTTTGCTGGTGGCGACCAATGTAAATACATCCGCAACTGGAAAAACACTAAGCTAAAGGCTGCCGTCGAGTCAGTTTACAAAAGAGGTGGTGGTATTGGTGGCACCAGCGCGGGTGCAATGATCCAAGGTGATTACATCTTTAATGCCTGTGAAAACAGCGTTGATGCTAGGGATGCACTTGAAGATCCCTACCGGAATATTACCTTTACTTACAACTTTTTCACATGGAAGAATCTCAACGGCACCATCGTAGATACACACTTCGATAAGCGTGAAAGAATGGGTCGTTTGATGGCTTTCATTGCTCGTCAGATTAAGGACGGTGTATCGAGTAGCGCTTTAGGGATAGCGGTGAGTGAAGGTACTTCGATAGTTGTAGATAAAAACGGTTTGGCTAAAGTTATGGGTAAGGGTTCAGTTTATTTTGTACTTGGTGATCACAAGCCAGAAGTATGCGAACCCAGAACTCCGCTGACTTTTTCTAACTACAAGATTTGGAAAGTTAGGAGTGGTGGCACATTCAACTTGAAAAATAGACCGATATCAGGGTATTACCTCAGGAGTGTTAAGCGGGGACGGATCAACTCAAATCCCTATTGATCAATAATGCAAAATGGAAAGATTGAATTCTTCATTTTGAATTGATTTCTACACCAGAGTGGTTTGCTTGCGTAAACTTTCAATAGTAGAAATTGCCTGTTGTGCGACTTTGTCAATTTCTTCTGGGGTGTTGAAACGTCCAATACCAAAGCGTACCGAGGCATAAGCTAGCTGTGGTGAGTGTCCCAGTGCTGTGAGAACATGAGAGGGTGAAGTGTTTGCCGAGGTGCAAGCAGAACCAGAAGACACTGCCATTACTGGTTGTAATCCGAGGGACAGCGCGGCACCATCCACCCCCTCAACACTGATATTCAAGTTTCCCGCTAGTCGTTGGGTAGGATCTCCGTTGAGATTAACTCCCCCCAAGCTTGAAAGCTGTAACCATAATCTTTGCCTAAGTTCCATTAAGCGTTGGTTTTCTTTTGCTTGTTCTACTAAAGCGATTTCTACAGCTTTCCCAAAACCGACAATTTGCGGTGTATACAAAGTCCCAGAACGCATGCCTCGCTCATGTCCACCACCATGCATCTGGGGAGCAATTTGGACTCTGGGGTTGCGCCTGCGGACGTATAGGGCCCCGATGCCTTTCGGCCCGTATATTTTATGTGCCGTCATGGACAGCAAATCAATATTCATGCCTTGCACATCGAGAGGAATTTTACCAATTGCCTGAGCTGCATCTGTGTGAAATAGGATTTGGCGATCGCGGCAAATTTCCCCAATTTTTTCTAAGGGCTGTAATACACCAATTTCATTATTTGCCGCCATCACTGATACTAAAATTGTCTCAGGACGCAAAGCTTTTTCTAACTCAGTTAAATCAATCAGTCCATCTTGTTGAACTGGGAGAATTGTAATTTCAAAACCAAGGGTTTTTAAATATTTGCAAGGGTCAAGAACTGCACTATGTTCTGTGGCAACAGTAATAATATGCTGACCTTTGGAAAAATAAGTTTCAGCAACACCTTTAATAGCTAAGTTATTAGCTTCTGTTGCGCCACTGGTAAAAACAATTTCTTCTGGTGTGGCGTTAATAGCTGCTGCTAGAATTTCCCGCGTTTGTCTCACAGCCGCTTCTGCTTCCCAACCGTAAACATGATTATTACTGGCTGGGTTGCCAAAGTTTTCTGTGAAGTAGGGAATCATGGCAGCTAGTACCCGTTCATCTACGGGTGTGGTAGCGTGACAATCGAGATAAATAGGGCGATTAGACATAAGTAATTCAAAATTTGACCTAATTTTTTTAATATGCTGAGAACTTGGTACAGTTCATTTTCTCCTGGGGAGAAAGTAAATTTATCAGACGCGGTAATACTTTTATTGTATAATATCTGCTTGGCAGTTTTTAAGTGGTGTGATTAAATATCACCAACTTTCAATTAACTGCTAATTCTTGCAATTTTGTTAACACTGCTTGAGCATGACCTTTGGCTTTGACATTGGGCCAAGCATGGGCGATGATTCTATCAGGGGAAATTAGAAATGTTGAACGAGCTACACCCATATATTCTTTACCCATAAACTTTTTTAAGCGCCAAGCACCATAGGCTTCTGTCAGAATATGTTCTGGGTCACTCAAGAGGGTGATTGATAAGTTATGTTTATTAATAAATTTGCAATGGGTTTTACCCGAATCTGGGCTAACGCCTAATATTTTGGCTCCTAGTTGGCTGAAGTCTTGATATAAGTCGGTAAAGTCTTTTGCTTCTGTGGTACAGCCGGGGGTGTCGTCTTTGGGGTAGAAGTAAAGGATAATCCACTGTCCGCTTAAGTCGCCAAGAGTAACTAGGTTGTCATTTTGGTCGGGGGTGGAGAAGTCAGGCGCTGGTTGTCCAGTTTGGGGAATATTGGTCATGATGGGATTTTTAGAGATTGGGGCTTGAGTATTGTAGCGAGATATTGCACTTTGCCACTACAAGGTTTTTTTGTCTCACCCAGAGGCGCAAAACTGATATCCCGGAAGAAAATTAGCAATCAGGGCGATCGCACATTTTCATCATTTATGACTATAAAAAAGTTATTTCCACCTCAAAAGAGCGATCGCAAAAGTGAAAGTGAAAATGCGATGATAATGTGGTTTCACTTCGTCCATTCTCATCCTGCCAAAGTCCCATGACTCAAAATATGCGTCGCGAATTTGCCAACCGTGAGGAATTGGTAGCCTACCTCCGAGAACAATTCCCCACCGCCGATAACCATATCAGCACGATTGTGGGTGGACGCCAAGCCGGGGAGGAAGTACTGCAAAAAATAGACCCAGCAGTCTATGCAAAAACACGTAACTTATTAACTGGCGCAGTAACGCGACTTTCGCCTTATATTCGTTATGGCGTTTTCAGCTTGCGAGAAATTCGCGATTATGTGGTTAACGGTGTCAAGCACCCAGACGACGCCACTAAACTGATTAACGAATTGGGTTGGCGTGACTACTGGCAGCGATTATATATCAAATTAAAAAATGGTATTTGGCAAGATCAAGAAGAATACAAAACCGGTTACGCACCCAAGCGCTATGCAGCAGATTTACCCCAAGATATCCAAGAAAGCACCACAGGACTAGTTTGCATCGACAGTTTTAGCCGCGACTTACGAGAAACTGGCTACCTACACAACCACCCCCGGATGTGGCTAGCAGCTTACATTGTTCATTGGCGGCAGATTCGTTGGCAAGCAGGAGCGAAATGGTTTCTCCAACATCTTCTCGATGGTGACCCAGCTAGTAATAATATGTCATGGCAGTGGGTTGCCAGCACATTTAGCCATAAACCCTATTTCTTCAACCGCGAGAACCTAGAACGCTACACCAAAGGCGTTTACTGTCGCAAATGTCCCCTTTATGGTCATTGTGACTTTGAAGGCAGCTATGAAGAACTAGAACAGCGACTTTTTCCCAATGGGGAATTTAACAAACAACCAAATAGCCAAAGTTGGCAGCGTGGCAAAAAGCGATGAATCAACCAATTGTTTGGATACATGGAGACTGTCTTAGCCCCAAAAATCCCGCACTCCAAAAATACCCCAATGCTCCAGCTATTTGGGTTTGGGACGATGCTTTAATAGAAGAATGGCAACTGAGTCTCAAACGCCTGACCTTTATATATGAATGCTTACTAGAGTTACCCGTTGTGATTCGCCGTGGCAATGTGGCATCAGAAATTTTAGCCTTTTCCCAAGAGCATAATGCTAACTTAGTGGTGACAGCAGCAAGTCCCAGCCCCCGGTTTAATGATATCTGCAAGCAAATTGAGCATTCTGTAACTCTGAAAGAGCTAGAGGTAGAGCCATTTTTTGACTATGACGGCTATATTGACTTAAAGCGGTTTTCGCGCTATTGGAAAGTTGCCGAGAAATATCTTTTTGAATAGCTAAACAAGAATTATTTATTATCTATTTGATTCCTGTCTTCACTCTTTAGAAGGTAGGAAGCAAAAGCTATTTGATTTGTGTAAATACAAAATAAGCAAGCTATAGTTAATAAACCTCAGCTTCATTGAAAATATATGATTTTATTGTAGGACTTACGCACTGTACAAATTTACCCTTTTTTCAAGCTTTTTCGATGGGTCTCTTTACGCGTCCTACACGTAGTGTGCGTTCCCTAACGCACAATTTATAGGAGTTTCAATGAATAAAATTGATGAACATATTCACCATTGTTTGTCAATGCGTAAGTTCTATATTGAATACTTTAAAAAGTGATTTAGCAGTATCTTAATAGCAATGTTATTATCCCATCCGCGTAAATTTTTAACTGCACCAATAGATAAATACAACTGTAAATCTGTTATATTTTGGTTAATTAGTAGCCTAATTTTTGCAGCATTTTATGGTATTTTAGGACTACAGAGAGCCTTCAGAAGTGAATATGTCGTTCAGGATGATGCGCGAGAATATGTATTTTGGATGCAGCGATTTATAGATCCAGAATTACTGCCTCATGATTTGATTGCCGATTATTTTAAATCCATTACACCATTTGGATATGCCGCAGTTTTTAAACTGATGGCAAGTTTTGGCATCAATCCGCTTTTGTTGAGTAAAATTTTGCCCATTGTGTTGGGCTTTATTATTACCATTTATTGTTTTTGGCTATGTCTTGAATTGTTTCCAGTGCCATCTGCTGGATTTATCACTACTTTGTTACTCAATCAAAGTCTTTGGTTTAAGGATGACTTGGTTTCTGCCACACCTAGGGCTTTTATTTATCCTTTGTTCTTGGCATTTCTCTATTATCTTTTACGTGAATCCTGGCTAATTATTTGCCTGATAATTATTCTGCAAGGACTTTTCTATCCTCCACTATTACTTATTTCTCTGGGAATTTTGTGTCTGCGATTACGGAGTAATTATTTTTTGCTGGTAGCTTGCCTAGGATTAGGGTTTTTAGTAATGTTGCCCTATGCTTTAGCTTCTTCTAAATTTGGCCCAGTTGTCACAGCAACTCAAGCCTGGAAGATGCCAGAACTCTGGACAGGTGGACGGCATCCTTTTTTTGACCAGAATCCTGGCAGGTTTTGGCTGATTGGACAACATAGCGGCATCCTCCCGCCGTTAATGCCGCCGCTGATTTGGATTGGGTTGTTTTTTCCCCTGGTAATGCGCTATCGGTTTCGCTTTCCCTTGGTCAGTTTAGTTAAGCTTAAAATTAGATTATTGCCGGAAATTATTATAGTATCCTTGACTTTATATTTTGCTGCTCATTTTTTACTACTTAAGTTATTTTTTCCTACTCGGTATACAGTTCATACTTTCCGAATTATCTTGGCAATAGCTGCGGGAATCACTTTAATTGTGATGTTGGATAGTTTTTTTGATGCTTATCTACAAAAACGAAGGTTTTGGCAACTGGGATTAACAGTAAGTTTAGTAGGTGTACTCTTTCTCTACCCTAATTTATCGGGACGCTTTCCAACTACGGATTACAGAGCATCTGGAGAGTCTGCTATATATGAATATCTGCAAAAGCAACCAAAAAATAGTCTGATTGCTTCTCTCTCTGATGAAGCGGATAATATCCCGACTTTTGCCCACCGTTCTGTTTTAGTGGCTAGAGAATATGCGCTTCCTTTCCATCTTGGTTATTACTTACCAATGCGCCAACGCACTACCGATTTGATTGAGGCTCAATACAGTCAGGATTTAGCAAAAGTACAAAAGTTAATTCAAAAGTATGGAGTCAATTTTTGGATTCTGGAAAGTTCAGCTTTTAAGCTTGAGTATTTGACCAACAAAACTTGGCTGAAAAGTTTTCAACCGGCTTTTACGGAGGCTTTAAGCAGTTTGAAACAGGGGGATATTCCAGCGTTAGCGAGGGTAAGTAAACAATGTGCTGTTTTAGAAACTGAACGTTTTATGATACTAAGAGCAGACTGTATTGTTCGTTCATCTCAGCGATAATATTTAGTTTAAGTAAGATATCAAACACTGTTGTTTGGCAGTGGGACAATTTAAATTCCTTATTCAGTAGTAAAGGTTGCCCAAAAAAATGCAAAATAAATGTGGTTAGTCATGGTGAATACCTGGAAATGCCGACTACACTTGCTGACGCACAAAATTTGCTTTCTGACTTGATTGCCCGCTACGCATCCCGCGTAGACTATCTGATGATTCGCCTGGAAGAAGCTGAAGGGACGGATATCTTGTTGCGTGGCGACAAGGTAGAAACTCTCTGCGAAGGCATCTCTATTGGTGGGCATATTCGCGCTTGTTATAAAGGTGGATGGGGGTTGAGTAGCTTTAACCAGCTGGCGACGATTAAAGAACGGATAGAGGAAGCGATCGCAGCTGCGCGAATGGTTGGTGATGAAGAAACTTTGCTAGCCCCCATTGATCCGGTGCAAGTCATCTGCCAGTTACCCTTGACTGGTGTCGATCCGCGCAAAATTGACCTGAGGCAAAAGAAAGAATTGTGCGATCGCTATACCGACTTGCTCAAAAGTGTTGACTCTCGCATTACCACTACCTCCGTGCGCTACGCTGACAGCGCCCAAAAAGTGATCCTCGCTACCTCGGAAGGCACCTTGATTCAGCAATCTTGGGTAGATATGGAAATGCGCTTTGCTGCCACCGCTAGAAACGGCGAAACCGTACAAACTGGCAGGGAAACTACTGGTTCTCGCAAAGCCTACGAAGATTTAACAGATTTAGATACACAAGTCAAGAGTGCCGCCGAAAGAGCCGTTGGGGCCTTATCTCTACCATCAGTGAAAGGCAACACTTACAGCGTAGTAATTGACCCAATTCTCAGCGGTTTATTTGTCCACGAAGCCTTTGGGCATCTTTCGGAAGCTGATATGGCTTACGAAAACCCCGACTTGCTGGAAGTCATGACTATTGGACGGCGCTTTGGCCCAGCAGAACTGCAAATTTTTGATGGTGCTGCCCCAGAGGGACATCGTGGTAGTTATTTGTACGACGACGAAGGCACACCTGCTACTACTACCCAACTGATTAAAAATGGTGTTTTAGTGGGGCGTTTACATTCCCGTGAAACCGCTGGCAAATTGGCGGAAGCACCTACAGGTAACGCCCGTTGTCTCAATTACCACTTTTCGCCCATTGTCCGCATGACCAATACCTGGATTGCTAGGGGTAATACGCCAGTTGAAGACTTATTTACTGGCATTAAAGAAGGAGTATATGCCCGCAATTGGTTAGGGGGGATGACCAATGGAGAAATGTTCACCTTTAGCGCTGGGGAAGCGTGGATGATTAGAAACGGCAAGATTACTGAACCTGTGCGGGATGTAACGCTGTCGGGTAATGTTTTCCAAACCCTAGCGGATATTGAAGCAATTGGTGATGACTTCTACTGGGATGAATCCGGGGGTTGCGGTAAAGGTGGACAAAACGGTTTACCTGTAGGTTGTGGTGGCCCTAGTCTGCGAATTCGAGATGTAGTTGTTGGGGGAGAAGCTTAAGATTGGGAAATGCCGAAGAACTAGAAGTTGCAGAACCATACAAAGGAAGTTAGCAAGACAAGGACTAACTTAAAATTCATGGAAAATGCACCTTCCTCATGAGCCAAGTTTAAGTTTTATTACTCAATCAGTACTGGCTTGAGTAAAGCTATCCACATATCGGCAGGGTCAGAGTAATAATCAATTTCCTCAATTTGATAACGATAAAATTTCCGATCTTGTTGCAAAATAATGAGATCGCCAGGTTTGATACCTTTACCAAATCCAGTCATACAACCTCGCATGCCTTCATTTAGCGACTCAAATATGTAGTCGCTTCCCCAAACTAATTCGCTGTAATCATGTGCTTTATGCTGCCGTTTCAATTCATGTTTCGGGCGAAAAAGCACGGTGAATAAACTTAAAAAACTCCAACTTAAGTTCATACCTGTTCTGATAAAAGACATAAGTGAGTTATCCCAAAGAAGAAGAATATATCTAAAAAATCAAAATTCTGGCTTCTAAGTAGCTCAACCTAATTAAACATAAAACGTTTTTGTACTAACCGTGGGCGGCTCTGTTTTTAATACCTTCAATAATAGCGATCGCTAGATGAATCTAAATCTTGAGCAGTCACCAATCCGGAACAGAAGGCGTGAAAAATCTAGTCAGTAATCAACTGGATTATGATGTAATTAAGACAATGAACCACCCAAAAGAACAAAGTATCTACACCCATAAACAGGAATACATAAATTCCCAGAATTTTATTGTAAACAGCCTTAAAGATTTTTATTGTAATTCAGCACTAAAGAGTAAAAATCATTCTTTTTGAATATTTTATGATTAATTAATATTTTAAAAAAAAATTAAAGATTTAAACCGTAAAATTACTACCTTACCGAACTAACTTAAGTAGAGCAACGTAAATAATTACAGGATATTTGTAGTGCAAAATAGCGTTCGCGTAGGGTGCCGTAGGCTCTATGAGAGAATTTTGAATTGGTATTACTTATTGGGTAAATCTTGTCAAAATATACCTGTGGCAGACTACGCTAAGAAAAAGCTGTTCAAGGTTGAGTATTAGTCATTACTCCCTTTTTTCAGGGCTTCATCTACCTGCTTCAGTAGTAGGGCTAGGGTGGAAGAATTATCTAAAACAACATCAGCACGAGAGACTTTTTCGTCCATAGATAATTGGCTGTTAATCCTCGCTATTGCTTGTTCTGTATTTAAATTATTTCTTTGTATTAATCTTTGAATTTGCTGTTGCTGTGAACAACTTACTACCCAGATTTCAGTAACCAAATCGGTCATTTCAGCTTCAAATAATAAAGGTATGACTAACACCAGTGTTTGTGCAGGTGATTCAGCAATGGCATTGAGAGAGCGCTTTCTTACTTGAGGATGAATCAATCCTTCTAACCAATGGCGTTCTTGTGGAGAATTAAAAATAACTTCCCCTAGATATTGACGGTTAAGGCTACCATCTGCTGATAAAATCTGTGTCCCATAACGTTGAGCGATCGCACCGAGAATAGGCGAACCTATAGTTACTGTATCTCTAGCATAAATATCTGCATCCAAAACCGGCAGATTGTAAGCACTAGCCAAATAATTGGCAACAGTAGTTTTACCAGTAGCGATACCACCAGTTAAGCCGATTAAGCGTTTTTTCATTAGTCATTAGTCATTTGTTACTTAGAATTAGTTGCCCATTTGATTAGTGCTTGAGTTAAGCCTTCTAAAGTATATTCTTCCGCTTCTATATCTACGCGCCCAAATAAAGCACGGCAAGTTTTTGAGGTTTGGGGGCCAATAGAAGCAATACAAATTTTGTCTGAATAGGTTTTAACTATATTTTCTGCGAATTTACTTGCTGTTAATTGCCAGAAAAATTGCACAGTTTTAGAACTAGCAAAAGTAATTATATCTATTGTACGGTTTTGTAAAGCTAACTCTGCTGCTGGGGGAATACTACTGGGACAGTAAGATTCATAAGCGGCAACTTCTATCACCTGGGCACCTGTGGCGGTTAATTGTTTTACCAAAACGTCTCTACCACCGCTTTCAACTCTAGGAAATAAAACTGTTTTACCTGATATGTCTTCAGGGAAATTTTCCACTAAAGAATCAGCGACAAACCTGGGGGGAATAAAATCTGGTTGGATGCCGTATTGTTTGAGACTTTGAGCAGTTTTTTCACCAACAACGGCAATTTTGAGGTTAGCTAAGGCACGGGTATCTTTACCTAGGGCGGTTAACCTAGCAAAAAAGTAGTCTACACCGTTGGTAGAAGTGAGGATTAACCAGTCAAAGTCAGATAAATTAGCGATCGCCCGATCTAACTCTTCCCAACTAGTCGGCGGGCCAATTTCTAAGGTAGGCATTTCAATTACTGTTGCACCTGATGCAGTGAGGAGATCGCTAAATTGACTCGATTGTCCAACTGAACGTGTCACCAGAATCGTTTTACCAGCGAGGGGGAGATTGCTTGACATAGCTAACGGACTAAAAATTTTGACTGTAGTTGAATGTTCAGAATATATTTTCTCAGGTTGTAAGTACTTGCGTAACCTAACAACTTCCCCAACCACAATTACCACCGGAGAAAGAGATAAACTAGCGGTTTGTTCGAGAATATTCCCCAGTTCAGCTGTCCAGATTTGTTGACTAGGAGTTCCAGCCCAACGGATAATGGCAATAGGCGTGGAATGCGATCGCCCGTAGCGCCCCAATTGATGGACAATCTCTGGCAGATTTTGCCCCCCCATCAAAATCACCAATGTTTCCAACCGTGATAGCGCTTCCCAGTCTAAAACCTCTGGTTCGTGTGCCGTCAACACAGCAAAACAGCAACTGAGAACCGGATCTGTCAGCGGAATTCCTGCCAATAAGGGTGCAGCAAGGGCTGAGGAAATTCCTGGTATGACTTCAAATTCACAACCCGATGCTTTTAATGCCTCAATTTCAGCAGTACAGCGCCCAAATATAAATGGATCGCCTGATTTTAGCCTGACAACTTGTTTCCCTTCCTGGCAATATTTTACTAGTAACTTGTTAATTTCAGTTTGGGAAGTGCTGGGTTTACCACCACGTTTACCGACATCCAGCTTTAAACAATCAGGTGGTACACACTGCAATAATTGGGCATCTACTAAGGCATCATAGACCAATACTTGAGCCGCAGCTAAGAGATTGTAAGCTTTTACCGTCAGGTATGCGGCGTCTCCAGGCCCAGCACCTACAAGGTAAACTTTGCCTTTTTCTTCAGCCATGATTTCAGTTAAGTTGATTAGGAAGAGAAACCCTCATCTGAGCCAAAACAAGAGTCAAACAATTTTAGATTTTGGATTTTGGATTATTTTTCGATTCAAGCCCCGCCCCTTGCGGAATCTAAAATTTGGTCAACATGACTCATAGAGACTTTCAAGAACATCTGACTACAATTTGCTAATTTCTTGGAGAATTTGTTCAAGCTGCTGGGCTTTTTGAGGATTGCGCTGTTTTTGGAATAATTCTTTAGCTTGTTGGAGGTTAGTTCTGGCTTCTGCTGGCTTTTCTTGCTGCATGAGAACATTCGCCAAACGCAAGTAAGCATCAGCATTTTTGGGACTGCGGCTAATTACTTCGCAGAACAATTCCTTAGCTTCCTCTATTTGCCCTTTTTGATTGAGAATATCTCCCAAAAGTAAGCGTACCACATCATTAGTAGAGTTGATAGCAATGACTTTTCTAAAAGCTGCTTCTGCACCTTGGTAATCTTTTGCCTGATAAAGCTTGACTCCTTGTTGGTACAAATTAGATGTGATCAAGGTTTTCCAACCAAAATAACCGAGAATGGCGAGACTGGAACCCACCACAAGAATTGCAATGATATCATTTGTGGGCAGACTTTCTGACATTATTTTAAGCTAAAATGCAGGCAATGGGAAATATTAGATATTCTAGGAAAAAGAGTTTCCAGATAAATTGATAGAAGCGGGCGATCGCACTTTTATCTTGCAAATTCACCGACCAACTTTGTAACCACATCACAACCAGCAATACCAGGTGAGTGATCACCAGAAATACGGCGTTAATGTCAGCAATGCGGAGTACACCAGCGAGAATTACCCCTAAATAGCAGACAGTCAACACCCAAAGCGCCAGATTAAACACTGCTTGCGCCCCAAGTTGGAGAGTAAAAGTAGTAATATTGTAGAGGCGATCGCCTTCCATATCGGGGATATCCTTAAAAATAGCGATCGCAAAAGTAAACACCAAAACAAACAAAGTCAGCACCCAGACCACAGGCGGAATTGCTTGGCTTTGTTGCAATACCCAGCTAAAGTGTAAAAACAGCCCTAAATTTACAATTGTCCCCCGCACAGAAAAAATACACAATGCCGCCCAAAAGGGAAACTGTTTTAAGCGAATCGGGGGTAAAGAATAAGCCGTACCAATCGCCAAACTAATAGCCACCATCCCCAGCAAAAAAGGCCCAGATAGCCAAGCCAAAACTAGCGCTAAAATCCCAGTAACGATGACAATTAATTGTCCAGTGCGGCGGGAAAAAGCTCCAGATGCTAGTGGTAAATCAGGCTTATTAATCTTGTCAATTTCAATATCTTCTAATTGATTTAACCCCACAATATAGACATTGCCACACAAACAGGCAATCCACGTTGCCAAAAGTTGTTCTAGATGAATACTAGAAAATTCTGTTGAAGATACAGCAACGGCAATCAAATACAAACCCAACACACTCAGACTCGTGCCTATAATCGTGTGCGGACGGGAAAACTTCCAAAAACTATCAAGCCAACTAGCCCGAACACTAGAAGACTTTTGTCCAGAAAACTGATTCATTCTTTATCCTCTCTGCGGTTCGTTACTTACTTCCTGCCACATAACAAACCAAATTTAATCAACCCAGATTGATAACCCCGACTCATCAACCCCAGAGACAACGCCCCTTGGATTGTACTCCAACCCGAAAGCAGTAACCCCACAAATGCCTGGGGAGTGAAAGCCGAATCAATCACAAAATTCCAAAAAGGGGCCACAGCGGTTGACCAATCAGCAGTGCGGAGATTGCGTAACGGAAGTTGAAGAGCTAGAGCTTCATACTCTGGCAAAGAAATCACATAAGGCAAACAATACACCCGATAAATATCCTGCAAATGCTTTTGCTCATCTGCCGTCAGCGGAGACTGATCAATTGGTCGATGACACCAAGTCACCATAATCAAAGTCCCACCAGGCTTTAACACCCGGTAGCACTCTTGCATAAACTTGGCTTTATCTGGCATGTGTTCACCACTTTCTAGCGACCAAACCAAGTCAAAAGAATTGTCAGCAAAGGGCATTGCTTGAGCATTAGCCACCAGAAACTGACTTCTATCATTCAAATTAGCCGCTATAGCTCTTTCTGTGGCTCTAGCCGCTTGCACCGGACTCAGGGTAATTCCTGTGGCTCTAGCATGAAATTTTTCTGCTAAATAGAGAGAACTGCCGCCAATGCCACAACCCACATCTAAGATATTTTCTGCTACCTCTACCCCAGCCCAGTTCAACAGTTCTTCGATTAAATCAATCTGCGCCTGACGACGGTCTTTTTTCTGAGTACCGTCTGGGCCATAGTAGCCGTGATGCATATGTTCACCCCAAATCTGTTCCCATAGACCAGAGGAAGCATCATAAAATTGTTGAATTTGCTGGTAAAGCGTTGCACTCATGAATCCACCAGATTAAGACAAAGCTGCATAAAAAAACATATTGGTAGGCTACCATGTGTGTTTTTAATTAGATCAGGCTATTTTTACTTCCAGGAAAAGCAAACCCTGGTCTACCCTGCTGGCAAAAAGTTATCAACTTGATCCTGAGCAAATCTAAAACCCAGAATTTGCATCGAACAAGCAGTCATAATAGTTGCTACAGGTGGTTTGGGCAATTTAAAATTTTCACTTTTGAATTATTTATGACTGTTGCTCGCACGATTTGTTTGGGATTTCTGGCTGTCATCCTGGTGGGAACCATGCTGTTGATGATGCCTTTCTCAACTAGCAGTGGTACGTGGAATGACCCGATTGTGGCACTATTCACCTCTACCTCGGCAGTTTGCGTTACAGGCTTATCAGTAGTTGATCCTGGTACTTTTTTTTCTTTTTGGGGTCAGTTGTTCATTGCACTGTTAGCTCAAATTGGCGGTTTGGGCTACATGACAACCTCCACCTTTCTAATTTTGTTAATTGGACGGAGGTTTGATCTACGGCAAAAAGTAGCAATTCAACAAGCTTTAGATAGACCAGGAATGAGTGGTAGCGCTCAAATTATCCGCTCAATCATTGCTACAACTATGATTTTTGAAATCACTGGAATATTGTTATTACTACCAGCTTTTGTTCCCGATTATGGATGGAACCAAGGACTGTGGTTGGCAGTATTTCATAGTGTTAATGCTTGGAATAATGCGGGTTTTAGCCTGTTTAAAGACAATTTAATTGGCTATCAATCATCTTTTTTAGTCGTTGCGACGATTACAGGATTAATTATATTTGGTGGCATTGGTTATCAGGTAATTTTAGATATTTACCTTTGGCTGCGCGATCGCCTACAAAAAAAGACACAGGCTTTAGTTTTTTCCCTAGATTTTAAAGTTGCTACTAGCACAACCATAATACTTTTATTGCTAGGAGCAATTGCATTTTTCTGTATAGAGTTCAGGAACCCTGAAACATTTAGTTCTTTGAGTTTACGTGACCAGTTATTAGTAGCTTGGTTTCAATCAGTTACGCCTAGAACTGCTGGCTTTAACACCATTGATATTGGAAAAATGACCGATGCTGGTTTATTTATTACAATTGCCTTGATGTTTATTGGTGCAAGTCCAGGTGGTACGGGAGGTGGGATAAAAACAACAACCCTGAGAGTTCTTACCAGTTGTACAAAAGCAATACTCCAGGGTAAAGAAGAAGTTTTACTATATGATCGCAAGATAGCAATATCCTTAATTTTGAAAGCTGTTGGGGTATTGGTGGGTTCAATAGCAACCGTAATTCTGGCAACGATTTTAATTAGTCTCACAGATCCCAAATTGGAGTTTATTCAAATTCTATTTGAGGTGGTATCAGCCTTTGCTACAGTCGGTCTTTCTACAGGCATAACTAGTAGTGTTTCTATAGCAGCAAAGCTGATATTAATTATCACAATGTATATTGGGAGAGTTGGTGTTTTATTATTTATGTCAGCTATATTAGGCGACCCCCGTCCCACTAGAATTCACTATCCTGAAGAAAATTTACTAGTAGGATAATTCAGCAGACATGGGGAAAAAATGACAAATATAGATTGAGAAAAAGATATCAAGTTTCCACAGCATTAATTTGCAAATTTTCCATCAAAATTATAAAATGGAAAATTAAATAACAAACAAAAAATGACTAGTAAATTATGAACCTTTCATCATTAAATTTTTTTCGCACTTTACGTAAAGATAACCAGCAATTTGCCGTAATTGGGTTAGGTCGTTTTGGTCGATCTGTCTCTTCTACACTGCATAATTTAGGTTATCAAGTCCTAGCCACAGATATTGATGAAAAGCGGGTATGCGAAGCATTAACTGAAGAAATAGTCAGTCATGCCTTGCAACTAGACTCAACCGAACCAGCCGCCCTTAAAGAAGCTGGTATTTTTGAATTTGATACCGTCATTGTAGCGATTGGTAATTATATTCAAGAAAGTATTATTACTACTCTCAATGTGAAAGAGGGTGGTGTACCCCACGTAGTTGCTAAAGCATCTAGTGAGGTTCACCGCAAGCTGTTAAAGCGAGTCGGTGCAGATCATGTAGTTTTTCCTGAGTATGAAGCGGGTTCTGCCTTAGCACGTACACTTACCAAACCATCAATTCTAGAGCGATTTGACCTCGACCCAGATCACAGCATTGTAGAGTTGATTGTTCCTGATGAATTTCAGGGCAAAACCATCACCGAAATCCAACTTCGTAACCGTTATGGTTTAAATGTGTTGGCGGTGAGTCAGGATGGTAAATTTCAAATTAATCCTGACCCGACTAAGCGTCTAGAACGTGGTTCGGTAATGGTAGTTATTGGCTGCAACAGAGATATTAATCGCTTGCCAATTTAACCTCGATTATTGATCATTAGTGTCAGTTTTATCTAGGGTTGCATTAGGAACTGTTAGTTGAGTTGGCTGTTGTTCAACCGTAACAGGTGCAACAAGAATAACTGTTTGACTAGCTTGGGGTGGCTTTTTTGCTCTCTGCTGGTCAATTTGCTGTATTAGCTGGTCAACTTTCTCAACTTGCTCGATATTGCCTTGCTCACGGTATACTTTGCTGGCACGGTTTAATGCTCTGCTGGCTGTCTTCAGATCGCCTTGATTGTATAAAGTCACGCCTAAGTTATAGTAAGCTGAGGCAGTCTTGGGATTTTGGCGAATAGCTTGTTGGTAAAGGGAAATAGCCCCAGAGGCTTGACCTTGAATTACCATCAAACTCCCCAAGTTGTTGTAGGCTAAAGCATTTTCAGGATCTAGCTTCAAGACTTGCCGATAAGCCGCGATCGCAGATTCTATTTTACCTTCCCGTTGTAGGGCGATCGCTAAATTAAAGTAAGCATTGGCATTACTGCTATCTAAATTAATTGCTTGCTGATAGGAGGCGATCGCATCCTCTAGTTGTCCTTGTTGCTGTAGTAGCAACCCTAAATTGTAGTGAGCTGCTGCCATTGTGGGATTTACTACCAAACTTTGACGGTAAGCAGTAATCGCTGCTTCTTTTTGTTCTTGTCGCTGCAACGCTAGCCCTAAATTATAATAAGCCTCGCCAAGATTGGGACTCAGTCTCACCGCCTCGCCATATTCTTGCACAGCTAAATCTAGGCGATTTTGCTGCATGAGGATATTGCCTAAATAATTTCGTGCCGCCCCGATATTGCCATCTCGTTGCAACGCCTTGCGAAAGGCAAATTCTGCACCCTGCAAGTCTTGACGGTTATAGCGCATAACTCCCTGCTGGAAAAAGCTAGCTGCTTCGAGATCCTGAGAAACCAGGTTTTGTGCCAGTATTTTACTTCCTGGTAAATCAGTAATTGTTGGTAAAGCCAACACCAAAAACGCCGAGGAAGCAAACAGCAATCCAAACAGGGGCTTTTGCCGAGCAGTACTTCTGCCAAATGCCACCTTAAACACACCGCTTAACCATTGATAGGCTTGAATATTGTTAGCCATGGGTATCAGACATCTACTTATAGATAACTCCTTACTAAGTCAGAGTACCCATTAAATAAATTAAAACCTCAAAATTACTAAACCAACCCCGTTTCCATTCGGCTAGTACCACTCAAGCACCTAATCTAACTCCGCCTTTGCTTACTAGGCATTCTTAAAGACTCCGCTGCCGTGGGGTTTCATTAAAGTTATCTAAAATCTACTGGTTAGATGGGTAAACTCGGTGTGCAGCGCGGCATCACCCAAGATATTGTGTGAATGGGAATAGGTGGTTTATTTCCGCCAACCTTTACTAGAAAAAGCAGCCACTCCACCTGTGCCAACAGTAAGCGCAATCATTAAGAAATTATTAAAAATAACATATAGTTCTTAAGTAATGCCTGAAAATATTGAATAATACATTCAACAACTAAATAAAAATTAGCACTCTCCCCTTGCAAGTGCTAATTATTGACTAAAGTTAAAGACCTATGACATAGACTAAAATTCTACTTTTTTGTATAGAGAGAATTAAGTACTATTTCAGAAAAAAGTTTTAGTGAAAACTTAAGCTTCGATACAACTGAATTAATCTTTGGGAGAACTAAAATGAAGTACACTTTTGATATTGTTGGAGTATCTCCAGTTTTGTACTTTTTTAATCACCAACAGCAAATTCGGCAAACACCACAGCCCCAATGCGTGGAATATCTAGGAACGCATATTTGTACACTGGATGCATTTTTAGGATCTGTAGAATCAGTTACAACAACCTGGGGTGGTAATCTAGATCAAGTAATAGAAACAGTAGTTCAATTTTGGTTAAATAACTCAGAGAGCGTTAACTATTGGAAAGCACGTTTAATTGATGCTGGTAGGGATAATTTACTAGTAGCCAGGGTAGCCGATATCCAGGGTTTACAAGCTGAATTTGAATCCCTATTAGGTAAAAATTGGTGATGTTTATCCTATCTCTTAAATAAATAGTATTTTGCGTTAATCTGCTTCTCTTATTTTCTCTGATAGACGCTGCGCGGTAAGCGTTCCCGTTCCTAGAGATATTTTCAGGTAAATGAACCACACAACAGAAACTCTTTCCCGGTGTAGAGACGCTGTATGCAACGTCTCTATAGTGGTCTAATTAGCCGAAAACTGCTGTAGGTTATGGGGTGGCTGGTATCTCATCTCTACTTACCTGATTTTCAAGCGCTTTGAGAACTTTGAGATATAAATCTTCTACTCTTTTAATTTGAGTTTCACCACTGGCAGCATAGTGAGATAAGCTAGGAGAACCATTGATTTCAATGATAGTGTAGTCTACCATTGACTGAGTAATATCACTGCTAATAATATCCACACCTGCTAGTCTCAGGGCCATATCATTTGTGATATTTATTGCTAATTTCTGAAAGTCAGGATGAATACTCTCGGTTAAATCTACTGCTTCCCCTCCGCTAGATAAATTTGCATTGTCTAAGAGATAGACAATAGTATTTTTGGGGATAACACTATTAAAATTTAAATCCTGCCTTTGTAATTTTTGATGAATGCGGAAATCCTCAACATTTATAAGCTTTTTTCTCCCAGTTTTGAGAAAATTTTCTTGCTTTTGTTCCAGAAGTTCTAGAACAGTAGATTTACCATCTCCCTTGATAGATAAGGGAATTCTTTGATAAGCCGCGATAATTTCATTATCTAATACTACAATTCTATAGTCATTACCACTATAGAACCGCTCAACGATTAATCCTGAGTTAATTTGCAGGATTTTCTCAGCTACTTCATAGTATTCTGTTTGATTGTAGACTTTGCTTACTAATAGTCCTTGACTGAGATTTAGTGGCTTGACAATTACCGGAAATCCTATTTCTTTAGCAAAGCTAAATCCATCATCAATATTCCGGGGATTAGCTATCCTTGCACATATTTTATCATTAAAAAATGTTTGTCCTTCCGTCGCTCTATATCCAAAATGTTTGAGAAAAAAGTTAGAATAAGCTTTATCTTTTGCTAACTCTGCTGAACCGAAGCCATTAATATTTAGTTTAGTCGTGCTAAAGACTGCCTTGTTGCCATTTTTAAATGTAATATGCCCCACTAATTTATATTCAGGTTCTACTACAACTACTGCTCCTATTTGAGGGGCTATTTTTTGAAGCATTGATGTCACTAATGACATTTTTATTATCCGAGTGTAATTTTAACGCCAAAAAATTTTAACTAATTTGCAAAAAATGGTCAAGATGGTATAATGTTAGAGGGCTACACCAGGAAAATATTCTTGTAGCTACCAGAAAATATCTGCAAAAATGAGGGCTAGTTCATTTCAAATATCTCAATAATTCTTGAAAATTTTAATCACTCTAAAACAATTACTCTACTAACTAGAGAAAGGCACGAATGCCTGTAGTAGGGTTTGGGAAAATTCCTTACACATCGGTATACCTGGAGACAAGACCAGTACCAGTTAACCATTTGTCTTCAGCCCTTGTTTTGCGGGCTTAGTTTGTGTAACCGTCAACTTTGCAAATAACCTTCGCCTCAGATGTACTGTTTAGCTGGCGCTAAGTTGTAGCACTAAGTATTGACAATTCATAAATTATGTAATAACAAGGTGGCATCATCAATTGCAAAGGCGCTAGTGCATCCCCCCGAAGAGACTCATTAACGCCGTTTACTACAAGTACATACGGATAACATAATCATGCCACAAAATACGGATTACAAAGAACCAAAATCAGAAATTCAGTTAGAAAATCAGGCGATCGCCTACAAAGCGCGTCTGAATGGTTGGGCTATTGCTCGTGTAGTTCCCAATGCCGAACGGGTGATTGTTGCTCGCTTCCGCACTCGTTCTGATGCTGACGGTTATATGAGACACCTACGCCAAGAGACACCTAATGCTTGTTTTGAGGTTGTTTTTGATCATAAACCTGAAGAAGCTGTAATTTAAATTTTCTGGGATATTTAGCGATCGCTTGATACTAGAGTGCTGCGATAGCGAAACGCCTGCTCAAAAAGCTGAGGCGTTTGCGAGGGTATTAGGGGTGCAATCTATTGACAATTTAGTGCAGTGTGGCGCGGAGCATAGTGTTAAAAGTGCGATTGTGCTCCGCGCAGGTGGAGGGAAAAAGAGAAAATCTTTATATTTCAGTAAAAACTGCACAAACCATGTATTTTAACTGGTTAAACGGTTTTTCAGTAATACTTAACTGTTTGAGAATTTTGATAAAATAACCATCTACCAATTTCCGCCTTGTATTCAATAGTCCTATCCCCGTAGTGCTACCTAGACTTTTGTTACTAAAAAATAGACCGCTTTTGTTTTTCTGAAAGATTTTTTGCCAGTAAGAGTAAATCTGTATGTGGCAAGGAAGATGATCCATAAAATGAGTAATTTTTTAGTCTTGGAGTGTAATCAAAAAAGACGGCAAATCGATCTGAGGCTATAGGAATGCTGCCTCGATGGAAGATATTACTAGTGGCAGCAAATATTACTGTACCAGCCGATCCTATACAGGATTTATAATTTGCTGGTGATATAATCTCTTGCATGGTTTTGTCTAAAATGTAGCCTGATGTATATTTGAGAGAGCGAGCTATTTTTGAAGTTAAAGATTGGGGAAGATATTGAAATGGGCCTTGGTTCTCACTTGTATCATGTAAATAAACTATAATTTTGATTACTTTTCGAGCTTCTTTATCTAGATGCCACAACCTTGACCCTTTCTCTACCTTATTGGCGATGTCTCTACGAAAATATGCGCCATGATAGGCTGCTGGTAGACCAAGAAAATTTTCTACAATATTAAGTAGACGTTGTTCTAGCCCCCACAAAAAGACTGCTGGATATTTCATGATTTGCTGGGAACTAGCATGAATTGCAAATTCATTTTTAGACATAGCAACAGTTTCTGCTATTTCTGACATCAGTTTTTTTGCTGCCTGGAGTAATTGAGGAGTAGATGAAATTCCCAACTCTTCTAATGAAGTAATTACAACTCCTGACTGTCTTATTCTCTCTACTAAATCTAGGTCAGTGCTGGAAATTACAGGTAAATTTAGAGTATGTTTTGCTGCTGCTATTTGATAAGCTATCTCTGATTGATATTCTAAAAATGGAATTGTATAAATCTTTTTCAGGATTTTATTTTGGGTTTTTTGTAGCAATGAGTACATAAGTTTCTGCTCTTCACTCCTTCAATTTTGGCGCAAAAAAATTAGATTTACAATTAGTGTAAACTCCATTAATCCATCAGTGTATCAAAACCACAAATAGCCGCAACTAGTTTTCCATAATTTAAAATCTAGAATCCCAATTAATCATCGTTTTCTGGCGTTTAACTGTAGATCCTAGAGTTATTGCGTAGGTAAGTATTAACTAAACCATCGTTAAGATAACTGTCTACTAGGAGTTTTACTATCCTTCTTTAGTCATAGATTTGGGCAAATACTGGTAATTTAAAATTGTCAATAAAAATTTACACTTTAGTGAAAAATTCTTTATCTTTTTATTAGTTCTAAAGATAAGTAGTCAATTCAAATCGATAGAAGTCTGCATAGTTTGTTTGCATAAAGAAAGTTGGTTATCAACACCAATAGTCTATTTTCACATCGTTGGATGAGAGAATTTAAACTATCTACCGCTATACTATCGCTGGAGAGTAGTATATGAAAAGCATGGTACGGCTCGTTTTTACGATGATTTTGCTGGTGTTATTGACCAATTGTGGCAGTGTTTCACTAGTACCGAGTAGCGAGTTGGTGCAAAAAGCGATCGCACTGCAACTAGAACAAACCCAACAGCAACTTAGCCAAAAGCTGGATATAGAGTTCCGAGGATTTGACATTAAGCGGCTATCAATTACCCAAGAAAAACCCCTAACAATACAAAACCTTTTGTCCTACAAGGTTCAGGGAACTTACGATCTGGTTTTAAAATTACCTAAACAACGAAACTTGACGCAACCGCAAAAAGCCTTTGAAGTTTACTTGCAACTTCAGCGAGAACGTAAAACTTGGCGCTTGCTATATCCAGAACAGGGGAGTCAAAATACTCAAGCAATTTGGCGTAGCTATCTAATAGAGTAATTGAGTTGTGCTACTAGAAAAACTAGCACAAGCATTTTGGGATTACTGCTAACCCCCAGCTATCTGATGCTGTAGCTGAGATGTGCTACTAGAAAAACCATCACAGGTGTGTAAGTAGAACTGCTAATCCGCAGCCATGATCAGGGTAATAATTTTACCGGAGATAGAACAAGATGTATATCAACTTTTTCATCAGTTCCATTTTGGGAATCGTGGTTACAGTACTGCTAGCTTTTGGTATCCTGCAATGGTTCCACATACCTACTGGCAATTTCCTCGACTGGGTGATTGGTGGCGCAAGTTTTTGGTGGTTGTTGGTAATTGTTACCGTACCGTGGAATGTGCATTTCCAGGCTAAAGAAGTCTTAGCGGAAGCGGCGCAATCAGAGGAAAAAGGCATTCCCGTGGATGAGAAACAAGTGAGATATGTCAAGGTTTTGGCAAAGCGATCGCTCTGGGTTGCCATTGCCTTACACTTATTCTCAGCGGTTGGTCTTTATACTCTGGCTGCTAGTGGTATTAGTGCTGTGGGTTATATAACTTCTGGTGCGGCTTTATTATTAACCATCCTCCGTCCAGCTATCCGCGCCTATGAATATTTATACGCCAGGTTGGCAATGATTCGCCAAGAATTTACCTATCCCCGCGAAGATATTATTGAACTTCGCAGCCGCTTCAACCAATTGGAACAAAAAATTCAATCTTTAGAGAACCAACTTGATTTAGAACAGCCCTATTCATTACCAGTGACTCAACAACGCTTTTCTGAAGAAACTCGCAGAGAGTTAGCCCGGATAGTTTCTAATTTAGAAGAATTACGTGCGACAAATCAAACCGAACATGAGCGGCTGTCACGGGAAGCCAGAAATGCGATCGCCCAACTTTCTACCGATGGGCAATTCCTCGATCATGTCCGGGAAATTATCAGATTTTTCAAAACTGCCTAATCAATACTCACAGCATTCCTGCTGATTCATATAATCGTTTGACCATTGCTGTAATCTTAGCTCCATATTCTAAATCCGCTGACCAGCGTCCTGATAGCTGATCAATTAATGGGGCAATACCGCGTGTAACAAAGCGAAACCGGGGATCTACTTCTTCCTGTACCAAAGGTTCTAAGCTGGCGTAAGCTTTCAAATGCTGGATGTGCGCTCTGACTCCAAGTCTAGCGCTTTTAAAAGATGCGGCCTCTGCACCACCACCAATTGTGCCTAAACCTGCAAAGTTATTTTGCCCTGGTTTAATTTCACCACCAAAGCGTAAAAATCCAGTTTCTATACACATTTGGCAGAAAGAAATATCATGGTTTATCCCCTCAATAGCGGCTTCTTCCCGATAGAGTTTTGGTAGGTCGGGAAAATTCACAAGAGCATTTTCATTGTTATTTCTCAGGAATAATTGCAACTGCACTTCTGAGGTATTGCCATTAGAGAGAATCCGGTCAATTTGTGCGGAGCAAACTGTCAAAATTGAGCGTAAGTTGACAGTGCGAGTTGCACTATCCCAAGTGATAGCAACGTGAAAATCTCGCAGTTCAATAGCTTTGATATAAACTATTTGGCGATAAGTAATACGACGGACATCAGGGGCTTTTGATAGGTCAATCCGTAAGCGATCAACTAAATCAATCGGGATGTAAGCATTACCATTAATCAATACCCCTTTTTCAGGGTAATTTTGCCCGTTAATATTAATGCTGATGGGATCATAATTAGGTTCTGGGGGAGTGCCCGGACTGGGGTCAATTACCCGACTCCAAGAGGCTAGCCCATCGGCAATTCCCAAAGCGAAATCACGGCGACGTGTTTGTAATAAGGCGCGATCTTCGGGACTACTGAGAAAGCCTACTTGGACTAACAAAGAGGCGATCGCAGTTTGACGACAAAATTTTAAACTACCCAAGCCACTATCTGTATCCGGCTTGACTCCCCGATTGGGTAACTGGGGAACGCGTCTCAAAAGTCCCACTAGCAACAGTTCAGCATTGTTCTTGCGCTGATTATTATTGGCAATGTAGAAGACGCTAGCACCACGCACTGTAGGACTGTTAGCGGCATCAGAGTGAATTTCGACCGCCACATCAGTAGCACGAGCGCGAGAATTAATCCAGGCAATGGTTTGGGCAGCACTTAGATCATCGGGAACAGCCAAAACTTCAAAATTACGCGACCTCAGTTCGGCGACAGTCAAGTCCCGCAGCAAAATCATTTCTTTGGCTTCGGTTGTCCCACCTGCTATTGAGCCTGGATCTGTTCCCCCTGCTTCTTTGCCTCCATGAGCCGCTGAAATAAAAATACGTCCCATCTTCAGTATTTCCTGTTATTAAAATTCAGGGTCAGCAATTCCATATATATGTCTAGTTTGGGCAACAAGAATATAATAGCGATCAGTTGGTAAGCGCAAGGCAGCGTTTACTACGGATAGATAACTGATGAATCAACTAGAATGCTAATTCCCCGCTTGCACCCAGACACAATTGAGGAAGTTAAACTCCGGGCTGATATTGTCGATGTTGTCTCAGAATACGTAGTTTTACGCAAGCGTGGAAAGGATTTTGTCGGTTTGTGTCCTTTCCACGATGAAAAAAGCCCCAGTTTCACAGTTAGTCAGAACAAGCAAATGTACTTTTGCTTCGGCTGTCAAGCTGGGGGAAATGCAATTAAGTTTTTGATGGATTTGGGTAAGCGACAGTTTGCTGAAGTTGTGTTGGATTTAGCGCGGCGTTACCAAGTGCCTGTGCAAACCCTGGAACCTGAACAACGGCAAGAATTGCAACGTCAATTGTCTTTACGTGAGCAATTATATGGGGTTCTGGCGGCGACGGCACAATTTTATCAACACGCTTTGAGACAATCCCCAGGACAAACGGCGCTGGAGTATTTGCGAAGCGATCGCCAATTGCGAGAAGAAACAATTCAGCAGTTTGGCTTGGGTTATGCTCCCACCGGTTGGGAAACCCTCTATCACTATCTGGTGGAAGATAAACACTATCCAGTGCAACTGGTGGAAAAAGCGGGATTGATTAAACCTCGCAAGGAAGGGGGCGGTTATTATGATGTGTTTCGCGATCGCCTGATGATTCCTATCCGCGATGTTCAAGGACGAGTGATTGCTTTTGGTGGTAGAACTCTCAGCGATGAACAGCCTAAATATCTAAATTCACCAGAAACTGAGCTTTTCAGTAAAGGTAAAACTTTATTTGCCCTCGATCAAGCTAAAGGTGGAATTGCCAAATTCGATCAAGCGGTGGTGGTTGAGGGATATTTTGATGCGATCGCTCCCCACGCTGCCGGAATTACCAACGTTGTTGCCTCTCTAGGCACTGCCCTCAGCTTGGAACAAGTGCGGTTAATCTTACGTTACACCGAGTCCAAACAATTAGTCATCAACTTTGATGCTGATAAAGCCGGAACTAATGCCGCCGAAAGAGCAATTGGCGAAATTGCTGAACTAGCATATAAAGGTGAAGTCCAGCTAAAAATTCTCAATCTGCCCGATGGCAAAGATGCCGATGAATACTTGCGTAGCCACACCCCAGAAGACTATCAGCAACTTTTGACAAATGCTCCCCTCTGGATTGATTGGCAGATTCAGCAGATGATTTGCGATCGCGATTTAAGACAAGCGACAGATTTTCAGCAAGTCACCCAACAAATGGTAAAATTACTCAAAAATATTGCTAATAAAGATACTCTTAACTATTACATTTCCTACTGCGCCGAAATACTCAGCTTGGGTGACACTAGACTCATACCCCTGCGAGTAGAAAATCTCTTAACTCAGATTGCACCTGCTAGTCTCCAACCCTCAAAAATTGCAGTCCGCAAGCAGCAACAAAAAGCCAAGCTATCTCTAGTACCTACCGAACGCAGCCTGTTAGAACTAGCAGAGGCTTTATTGCTGCGAATTTACCTCCATTGTCCCGAACAGCGTCAAGCCATTATTAACGAACTAGAAACCCGAAATTTGGAATTTAGCCTTTCTCATCATCGCTTTTTGTGGCAACAAATTTTCCAATTAAAAATGGAACAGGTAGATTTAATCTCAAATCTGCAAGATAGATACCTAGAATCGGCTGAGGAATTGGGTGTAATTTCTCATCTATTTCATTTGAGCGAAAAAACCCACAAGGATATACTCCGCACCAACCAAGTAGTTCAAGCTGCGATCGCTTGTATGGAAAAGGTGATGCGAGAAAATCGCTCTCGCTACTTTTTGGAACTCTGGAAACAAACTGATCAAGAAGCTGATTCCGAACGCTGGCAATTATATTATCAGGCGTTCTACGCTGAAAAAATGCGGCTTCAAGAACTAGATCGACAGCGGCAGTTTTCCATCACAGATTTGCTCTAGACTGGGCATTAATCTTTTTACTAGACTCACGGGTTAGGGGCACAGCAATGCTGTACCCTGACGGAAAACTGCTGTAAGTTTAGTGTTCAATCTCCTACGGACAAAATAAGGTATCCCGCGTGTCCCTTAGAGTGATGGGATTAGTACCTTTAGCCAGCTTGCACAATTTTTTTTGCTCATCTTGACGCAGCAGCACATCGGTAAAATCTGCTCCCTCAATAATCGCACCATCAAACTTGGCGTTAGCCGCAAAGGCACCTTCCAAAACCGCATTTGTCAAATTTGCTCTAATCAGGCGAGCGGAGTCTAAAGTGGTATTTGTGAGATCAGCACTCTCTAAATTTGCCGACTCCAGATTGGCTGCAAAAAAGCTGACACCGCGCAGGTTAGCATGGCTAAAATCACTCTGACGAAGATTAGCTTTAGTAAAACTAGAGTCTGATAGATCACGTCCTGAGAAATCAGCCCCAATCAAAATTTCTTTGTTGTATTCCAGCGCTAAAGCCGTTGGTGCAAAACCTACAAACGCCGTGGTGCATAAGATTCCCCAAAGCAATAAACTGAGTATGCTGGACAAAATGCGATCGTCATCGCTTAACTGATTATTCATCATATTTTTAGTAAATGGCTAACCCTCCTCCATCTCATTATGCTGATATTGGTGAATTAGGAGAAGACCTAGTAGTCCAATGGTTACAATCTACAGGTTGGGTAATTTTGCACCGTCGTTTTTCTTGTCCCTGGGGAGAAATCGACATTATTGCCCAACATCACGGGCTAAACGGAGAAGCAGGGGACGAGAATGACAGCACACAAAACTCAACACTCGCATTTGTGGAAGTAAAAACCCGCAGTTGCAGAAATTGGGATGCAGGGGGAAGAAGCGCAATCACCCTGAAAAAGCAAGGGAAAATCTGTAGCACCGCCAGAATATTTTTAGCTCAGTACCCTGAAAAGGCAAATTACCCCTGCCGCTTCGATGTCGCTATTGTCTACTGTCAGCGAACATCCAAAAAGCTGAGTGAAGTTACAGATATTTCAAAAACCGTACCTAGTTTATCAACAGACGGATACAAGTTTAAGCTACAAGAATACATTGCAGGAGCTTTTGACTCTCCAACTGAGAGCTAGGAATGGTTAATTAGTTATAAATAAAATATGTTAATTACCAAGTCGTTTTGCATCCCCTGTCCAAAGGCCGCATGTGTCACTATGAGGGGCCACATACTCAGGGGCTTTCCAACTTCCTCTACTTTGATTGTCAGAGCCTTCTCACACATTAGGATTACGCCAGTGTTTCTGGACAGTAGCCCAATCCCCGGACAAACTGTTGCCGGAACGCCTCAATTTCCTCTCTCTCTGGACTACCATGAGAGACGATCGCCACTTGGTAGCGACGCATCACATCTACCGGACACTGTCCTGCTTCCAAACTCCAAAGGGCCATTTGCACCCTCATTGGTGGCTCGTATCTAATTCCTAACTCATTGAGAAACGCCCGAAAATCCCCATCATCTTGCGATGAAACTTGACCGTTAAATTTAATCCTCACTACCCAGCCATCAATTTGATGAATTACGGTGAGAAAGGAAACAGGTGTTTCGAGTCTACTGTTGTGTAGCAGATGTTGTACAACCCTCAGGGTTAAACTGGCATTTGCCAGGTAATACAAATATTCCATGTTGGTGCTGGGGATCAACGCTAATCCTACTTCTCTATCTTCGTCAATAAAACCTTGATCCCGGTAGGGTAAAAGCCCCCGTTTTTATATGGGGAGTTTTACCCAATTTTATTTTGGTAGTTCTGTGTTACTCAATAATATTAATCGTAAAGTCTAGGGATAAAATTGACCACTAATATTTTAAAGTGAGTTTATTGATCTAGAAAGGCTTTCAGCCGTTTTGCAAACAAGGCAGTATAAATGTAGATGGAGCAACAAATAACACAAGCCAACTTGAACGAAACATCTAGCCTAGAGGCGCAAAATGTTAAATTAGATTGTTCCTTAGCTGGGTATGACTACGAACTGCCGATCGCACTCATTGCCCAAAATCCAGCAGTTCCTAGAGATAGCTCGCGGTTACTGGTGGTGAATTCTCCTAGTACAGGCAAGCATTCACCGCCATTACACCACATTTTCCGAGATTTACCCCAGCTACTACAACCTGGGGATTTGCTGATCATGAATAATACGAAAGTTATTCCAGCGCGGTTGTATGGTCATAAATCTACTGGTGCCCAACTTGAGGTGTTACTGTTAGAGGAGCGGCAGCATAATTGCTGGTTAGCCCTAGTTAAGCCAGGAAAACGCTTTAAACTGGGAACGAAAATTATTTTTGATCCTAGGGTATCTGGGGAAGCAGAGGGAACACTCAGCACTCAATTAACGGCTACGGTTTTGGCAACAGATGCAGCCACTGGGGGACGGCTATTGCAATTTGATCTGCCAGAGGAGATGTCTGTAGTGCAAATGCTAGACAGATTTGGGGAGGTACCTCTGCCACCTTACATCACCGCCTCAGCAGCTGATGATGAACAGTATCAGACAGTGTACGCCAAAGCGCCAGGAGCGATCGCCGCGCCTACGGCAGGGTTACACTTTACCCCAGAATTATTACAACAATTAGGCGTGAGCCAAATTAATCAAGCTTTTGTCACTCTACACGTTGGGGTAGGCACTTTTCGCCCTGTAGAAGTGGCAGATGTCACCACCCACCAAATGCATGAAGAATGGATTGAAGTTCCCACCGCTACAGTAGAGCAGATTCGCGCCACCAAAGCCGCTGGGGGGCGGATTATTGCCGTGGGGACAACCGCAGTACGTGCTTTAGAAGGGGCGGCCCAATGTGGAGATTTGCAACCCTATGTTGGCAAAACAAACTTGTTTATTTATCCCGGCTATCAATGGCGGGTGGTGGATGGTCTAATTACTAATTTTCACCTACCGCGTTCTAGTTTGCTCATGCTGGTAAGCGCTTTTATTGGTAGACAAAGATTATTGAATCTATATCGAGAGGCGATCGGTTCTCAATATCGCTTCTATTCCTTCGGCGATGCCATGCTAATTTTGCCAGAAGCCGCTAAGTAAGTAGGCGAAAAGAAATCAAACTATGTTAAGCAAAGTAAAAAATATTGAAATTTGCTCGTAGTCAGGGCTTCAGCCCTCACTACCAACCTTGAATTATGTACGCCAACCTACTTAACAGAGAACTTATGCCAATTAAAAATTAAAAATTAAAAAAGCTTGATTTGATAGAGTTTCCGGGCTTGTATCTGTCACATTCTTTTTTCAAATTGGTATTATAGCAATCGGATTTGATTTTTGAAAAAATCTAAGTGTTACGGCTGACCTAACGCATCAACCGAAGGTTTTGGTGCGTTAGCCTATGGCATAACACACCCTACGTGTATTTCAAAAATCAAATATGAGTCCTATAGTATAAGTTGCTATTTATCTAGTTAGGATAGGTAATGGCTAATAGGTAATGGGTAATAGTGTTTTTCCTCTACCCCAATTACCTATTACCTGTTACCAATTTTAGGGACTACAGCCGCCTAACTAGCAACTTGGGTTATTAGTAGACCAACTATCTCACCGCAGCAGGCATACCCAAAATATCCTCAAGCCTCGGCATTTCCTCCAACGGAATTACCCGCCCTTCATCCTCAAAACCGGCGATTTGATCAAAGTTCAAATACTGATACAAATTATCAGCAAAAGGTTGAATCTTCTTCGCCACAATCTCCAAATATTCTTCCACTGTAGGAATGCGTCCCAACAATGCACAAACTGCTGCTAATTCAGCCGAACCTAGATAGACTCGTGCATCTTTACCCATGCGATTATTGAAGTTGCGGGTAGAGGTAGAAAACACCGTTGTTCCATCAGCAACTCGCGCCTGATTTCCCATGCACAAACTACATCCGGGCATTTCTGTTCTAGCACCGGCAGCCCCAAAAACGCTATACACACCTTCCTCTTTTAATTGGTGTTCATCCATGCGGGTTGGTGGTGCTATCCATAAGCGAGTTTTCACTTCACCTGCACCTTCCAAAACCTTCGCAGTTGCCCGATAATGTCCGATATTTGTCATGCAAGAACCCACAAATACTTCTTGCACAGGATCATTAGCAACTTCCGATAATAATTTAACATTATCAGGGTCATTGGGAGCAGCTACAATTGGTTCCTTGATTTCATTCAAATCAATTTCAATTATTTCTGCATACTCAGCATCGGCATCACCTGCTAATAACACCGGATTTGCTAACCATTCTTCCATTTTCGCTATGCGGCGGAGAAGGGTACGCTCATCGTGATAGCCCCGTGCTATCATATTTGTTAACAGCGCTATATTAGAACGCAAATATTCAGCAACTGTCTCTTCACTCAGCTTAATTGTGCAGCCGGCGCAAGAACGTTCTGCCGAAGCATCTGTCAATTCAAAAGCTTGTTCCACTTTTAAATCTGGCAAACCTTCAATTTCCAAAATTTTGCCAGAGAAGACATTTTTCTTATTCTGCTTCTCTACTGTCAGCAAACCTTTTTGCATTGCTACATAAGGAATAGCATTCACGATATCCCGCAGGGTGACACCGGGTTGCAATTCTCCTTTGAATCTTACCAAAACCGATTCTGGCATATCCAAGGGCATCACACCCAAAGCACCGGCAAAGGCTACCAACCCCGAACCAGCGGGAAAGGAAATTCCCAAGGGGAAGCGGGTGTGTGAGTCGCCACCTGTTCCCACGGTGTCGGGTAGCAGCATCCGGTTTAACCAAGAGTGAATAATTCCATCCCCAGGACGCAAGGCGACACCGCCACGGGAGGCGAAAAAGTCGGGTAAATCGTGATGAGTTTTGATGTCTACTGGTTTGGGATAAGCAGCGGTGTGACAGAAACTTTGGATAACCAAGTCTGCACTAAAACCTAGACAGGCGAGTTCTTTTAGTTCGTCGCGGGTCATGGGGCCTGTGGTATCTTGGGAACCAACAGTGGTCATGATGGGTTCGCAAGATGTACCAGGACGGACACCAGGTAATCCGCAGGCTTTCCCTACCATTTTCTGTGCTAGGGTGTAGCCTTTTCCAGAATCAGCAGGTGCTTGGGGACGAATAAAGACGGTACTGGGTGGTAAACCTAATGCTTGGCGGGTTTTGTCGGTGAGGGTACGGCCGATAAGTAAAGGGATGCGTCCCCCGGCGCGGACTTCGTCGAAGATGGTTTCGGGTTTGAGGGTGAAGGTGGAAACGACTTCTCCTGCTTCGTTGGTGATTTCGCCTTTGTAGGGATGAATGGTGATGACATCGCCGGTTTCTAGTTTGGTGACATCGCATTGAATGGGTAATGCACCGGCATCTTCGGCTGTGTTGAAGAAAATTGGGGCGATCGCACTTCCTAAAATATATCCCCCGGCGCGTTTGTTGGGCACGAAAGGAATATCATTTCCCAAATGCCACAATACTGAGTTAATGGCAGATTTCCGCGAGGAACCTGTACCCACTACATCCCCCACATAGGCGACGGGATGTCCTTTTTTCTTTAACTCAACTATGGTTTCCAAGCTTCCCGGTTGGCGTGACTCTAGCATCACTAAGGCGTGTAAGGGAATATCTGGGCGGGTGGTGGCGCTTTGGGCGGGGGATAAGTCGTCGGTGTTGGTTTCACCTCTTACTTTGAAAACAGTAACTGTGATAGCTTCGGGTAATGTGGGACGAATGGTGAACCACTCAGCTTCAGCCCAAGAGTCAATTACCTGCTTGGCTAAGGGGTTGGTTTTAGATAATTCCAAAACATCATGGTAGGCGTCATAAACCAACAGGATTTTGCTTAAGGCGGTGGCTGCATAAGCTGCTATCGGTTCCTTTCCTTGTCCCCCCATGACTAGTGGTGTTTCTGAAGAGTCGGATACAGATACGGTGACGAGTTGCAGCAAATCGATTAATGATTGCACGTTATAGCCACCTACCATTGTCCCCAGTAATTCTACTGCTTCTATGGGTGAAACTAGGGGACTGGTAACTTCTCCTTTAGCAATGGCGGTAAGAAACCCAGCTTTAACGTAAGCTGCTGCATCTACACCGGGGGGAATGCGATCGCGCAATAAATGTAATAATATCTTTTCTTCACCCTTCGGTGGATTTTTCAGCAATTCGCATAATTGCGATGTTTGCTTTGCATCTAGCGGTAAAGGGGGAATTCCCAGTGATGCCCTTTCGGCGACGTGTTGACGGTATGATTCCAGCATTCTACACTCCAAGATATTTAGCCAAACACTCGTTAAGTATTTATAATCACTTTCCCAGTTTTAGGAAAATTCAACCTCATCAGTCTTTGCAGGGAGAATTAACAGGAAGTGAGCCTCCTTACTTTATTTTTTTGTCTGGCCAGGACTTATAATTATCACTGTATAGCGACTTTTGTCGATAAAGCTATTTGAAAATAATTCCTTTGTTTGTTCTGTACCTATTTATCAGATAAAATAATTTACTTGTTCGTTGTCACCTGCTACTTTTGTATATGTCCAAAACTTACACCGTAGAAATTAACCACCAAGGCACAATTCATACTTTGCAAGTGCCCGAAAACGAAACTATTTTATCAGTTGCTCAATCTTCTGGTTTGGACTTACCTACTTCTTGCGGTGCTGGTGTTTGCACAACTTGCGCCGGTCAACTTAGCGAGGGAACTGTAGATCAAACTGATGGCATGGGTGTTAGTCCAGATTTACAAAAACAAGGCTATGTATTGCTTTGTATCGCCAAACCCCTTTCTGATTTGAAACTAGAGACAGAAAAGGAAGATATCCTTTATGATTTGCAATTTGGTAAAGGCAAATAACCTGAGATCAGGATTAGAGGATTAGAGGATTAACAGGATTAATTTGAGAATGATTAATCTTAATCATCATCCTTATTTGTTTGAGAATGATTAAGATTAATCCTTATCATCCTTTAATCCTGATTTGTGATTGGTAATGGGCAAAAAAGATTAGATTAAATACTCATTACCAAGCCTCATAAATTACATATTTCTCTGCGTCCTCTGCCTCCTCTGCGGTTCGTTTAACGAAATATTCCCAAACCTAAGCAGATAGCTGTATTCTAGAAATTACAAAACAACAGAATTTACCCCTATGACCACCCATTTCATTACCGCAGAAATCGACCTTCAAGAAACCCCCACAGAGTTACAAACAGCAATTGAGGCAGAGTTGAAAAAACAGGGTGAACCTCTACGTTGGGCAATTACCTCTATAGATGAAGAACAGCAAAAGGCTACTGTGGAAGCTGTTGTGACTACAGCCAGTGCTGATTAATGAATGTTGAGTGCTGGGTAATTATCAGTACTCACAACTAACAACTTGATGATGCAACGTCCTTACACTGCTATTTTAATTGTTCCTACTGGCATTGGAGCAGCGATTGGGGGTTATGCTGGAGATGCATTACCAGTTGCTAAAGTTCTAGCACAAGTTTGCGATCGCCTCATCACTCACCCCAATGTCCTCAACGGTGCTAGTCTGTACTGGAACCTCCCCAACACTTTCTACGTTGAAGGTTATGGACTTGACAAATTTGCCGCTGGATGCTGGGGTTTGCGTCCCGTTCACAGCAACCGAGTAGGTTTGCTTTTAGACCAAGGCATTGAGCCAGAGTTAAGGCTGCGGCACCTGCAAGCCGCAGATGCAGCTAGAGCCACCTTAGGATTAACTGTTACAGATCATGTCATCACTGACGCACCATTAAACGTTGAATTGCGTATTTCCCCATCAGGAGCCAGTTGGGGGACAATTGGCAACCCAGACAGCTTATTACGGGCGGCTGAGAAATTGATTAAGATGGGAGCAGAGGCGATCGCCATTGTTGCTCGTTTTCCTGATCATATTGATCAACAGGCAGAACAAAACTACCGCCATGGGAAAGGTGTAGATCCCTTAGCAGGTGCAGAAGCAGTAATTAGCCATTTAGTAGTGCGAACCTTTCAAATACCTTGCGCCCATTCTCCAGCCCTAGCCACTGCACCCCCAGATCCTGATTTATCTCCCCGTTCCGCCGCCGAAGAATTGGGCTATACTTTCTTACCAAGCGTCTTAGTAGGCTTGAGTCGCGCCCCACAATTTATTGTAGGGAGGGAATTAATTGATTCTTTACAAGAAGATATCTGGGCAAATCAAGTTGATGCCATCATCATACCCGCAACAGCTTGTGGCAGTGGTGCCTTGCTGAGTTTAAGCCAAAGGCAATGCCAAATAATTACAGTGGCAGAAAATAAAACACTCATTCAAGTTTCTGCCCCAGCATTGGGGATCAAATCTATAGAGGTAAACTCATATTTAGAAGCAGTAGGGATATTGGTGGCACACAAAGCAGGCATCAATCCATCTGCCATTAGTCCCTTTATTCAACTTCAAGGTTCAAAATGAAGAATCCTAATTTTGAATTTTGAATTTTTTTATCCCCTATCCCTAAACTCCTGTGGTTGAACAACAAAAGCAAGAGCCAGAAATTCCCTACCTGACACGTACCCAAGTACTTGTGGCGATGGGAGTGACTGCAATCATTTTGTGGATAGTCGCCAAGCTGTGGTTAAACTTTGGCGACTTTTCCCTCTTTTCCTGGCGCTGGAAAGCAAAAGATTTACTCTTGGGGGTGGGATTGGGTTTATTTATCACCGCCTTGAGTGGTTTAGCTTATCGCTTTTCCTTTCCCTACCGTAAAAGTGCAGATTATTACCTAGAAGTAGTCCTCAGTCCTTTAGCAATGCCCGACTTAATTTGGCTAGGGTTGCTACCGGGGTTGAGTGAAGAATTATTATTTCGGGGTGTAATGCTGCCAGCTTTAGGTATGGATCATGTAGCTGTGATCGTATCAAGTCTTTGCTTTGGCATCTTGCATCTCAGCGGTTCCGAACAATGGCCTTATGTGATTTGGGCAACTATCATTGGCATGATTCTGGGTTACAGCGCCCTATTAAGCGGCAATTTATTAGTTCCTATTGTCGCTCACATACTGACGAACTTAATTTCTAGCTATTTTTGGAAAATGCAACGGGGATAAAAAAATAACTATAAAAAAATCGTAACGGATTTGCGGATTTTACTGAAGTTATTGTAGAAACCCACCCCTCAACTAACTAGGGGTGGGTAATTCCTTGGTTCTTAAAAATCATCAAGAAACTGACTAAGGCGACTGATTACAGGGTCAACCTCTTGAGGAGGTGGAGCAGGAATATAGACAGGATTATTGACTACTTCTAGCGCTGGTGCTGATGGGTTCGGAGAATGAATAAGCGATCGCTCATTCAGCATGATAGCCAGTTGTGCCACTTGTTGAGTAAGTTGCAACAGCTGGCTTTCCATTACTTCCAAACGATTAGATTCCTTAGCAAAAAAACGTTCCTCAAGTCCAGCCAATTGACGTTGCAGCTCACCGATTTGTTGTTCAATCGAAGAGATTGCTGCTGTATTCAGACTAGGTCGTACAGATCCCGGTACACATAAAGCTTGCCACAAGGACTCTTTACAGAGGTCGCTGAAAGTCTTATCAGGCTGTGTCTCCAAATGGCTTTCCACTTGGGCCAACAAGCTTTCATCAGCAATCTCTGGATTGAAAGTAACGGATTTAACTACCTTTTTTGACCATTGGAACATCAGTTTTATTACCTAGCAGCCCGAACAGCGGATAATTGCGCCTCTCCATAAATATACTGCCCCAAAGCATTAGCCTGCCGCGATGGTGCAGCCAAATAAGCATTGATCTTGGCTTCCTTCAGTAGGCGTTGAACATCTTCCCAGAAGAACTCACCACCCCCGCCAGTAAGAATTACATCAGTGACGCGCTCTGGTAACCAGGCTAACACACGGCTACAAATATCACGAGAAAACATTTCAATGAGATTAGGAAGAAAATCGTCTAAATTAGCGGGCTTGCTAGCGCCTTTGGGACGGTAAAAACGTTCGCCTTTAGGTTTGTTGACAGCAGAAATCAGCGCTAGAGATTGACTATCGGCTCCCTCAATTTCAGCGGCTACCATTTCATAAAATTTGTTCATCCCGAATTCCTCACTCTTAGAAGCTCCTCGGGCAAAACGGAAGTTATCCACCATCAAAAAATCAATGGTTTGATGGCCAATATCGACAATTGCCACCGATATTTTCGTAAAATCGGGAACTGTAGCTCCCTTATTAGGTTGAGCTTCAGACCATAGAAGACTGCCGTAGCCTTCTGGCATTACCCAAACCTTAGTGATGTTCAAGGACAAAGATTCGCCTCGGAAATTCAACACATGGGGCCCAGTTACCAAGCTGGTCAACTGTGCTTTTTCTTTTTCAAATTGCTCTAAAGAAAGGAAAGGCAATCCCAGTACAACAGAGATTTCGTCTTTGAGTTTGAAGTAACCAGCACTTGCCAAAACCTTTACCAGTGCATCCTCTACCTTAGATTGGCCGACTCCTAAATTCGCGCCAAAGTCAGCTGCCAACTGACCAACAGCGTAGCCACTACCTTGGTACTCCAGCCACAGATCCATTAAAGGGTCAGTAGCGCGGGATTCAAAAACGCCCCCACGAACCTGTTCTATAGACATTTGCTTGACGTTAGCAGGTACAAACGCTACGTTGTTCGGTTCACGGCTGACACAGGTCTTTGTGGAAGTTCGGCCTAAATCAACACTGAGAATGATTTTCCCGCTGGGAACGTTGTTTGGCTTGTTAACCGCAGTATTCATGGGGGTGGAAGCCGACACTCTATTCATTGGTATAGATGCGGCATTCATGGGGGTTGCAGCGGTAGGTTGGTCTGTCATGAAAGCTCCTAGTGTTAACTTAACTGTAAAAAGTTATCATGCTCATCTTACAAAAATGCAAGCTACGAGAAATTATAGGTTGCGTCAAGTGTAGCTAGAAATACGCCAAAATTTACTTGAGGCGATACTTTCTCTACGAGACGCTGTGGGTTGGCCTAGCCTGTCTGCAGGACTTATGGTAGGCTTTCCTCGGCCACACTGTTCGCGATCGCCAACGGGCATTTCGCATTATTTTGGCATAGTGTAGGCGAATATTTCACAGATGTAACCCCTGATATCCCATCAAAAGCGACGGTATTTCATCTCCTATTGCCTTGGCGCTGGCGCTTGAGTACCCAAACAACAAATACCAGAACTATGCTCCCCAAAACAACTTTGGATACAACAGTAATGTACTTATCTACAAGTGAATACTGACTTCCCAACAAATATCCTGAGAATGTTAATAAACCCACCCAAGCCGCACTACCCAGGGTTGTGTAAAACAAGAACGGTAGCAAGGGCATATTGCTAATGCCCGCCGGAACAGAAATTAAGGTGCGGACTCCCGGCACAAGGCGACCAATTAACACAGCTTTGTTACCTTGAGAGTCAAACCAGTGTTTGGCCTTAGTGATATCTTTACTGGATACAGTCAGCCACTTGCCATACTTGTCAGCCAAAGTTTTCAAGCGCTGTTCTCCCAAAAACTTACCAGGATAGTACCAGACAAGTGCACCCACTACAGAACCCAAAAGTCCGGCAAAAAATACACCAATGATATTGAGATTGTTTGGTGTTGCCCTAGCTGTGAATCCTGCTAGTGGCATAATCAATTCTGAAGGGATGGGGGGAAAGAGGTTTTCCAAGAACATCAGCAGAGCAATTCCCCAATAGCCTAGGGAGTTGATTGTATTAGTTATCCACTCAAGCATTGATTCTATTTTGGATTTTGAATTATTAGACTTTAAATTTTAGACTTGGGATTGGGAATAATGACGTTTTTTCTTTCCAGTGCCCATTACCCTTAATCCCCAGTGGGGGCCGAATTCTCCAGACCCATCTTTAGTCAAAAGTTAAAAGGCAAAAGAATTTTCAACTTTTGCCTGATTGGGTTCTTTTCTAGACCGTTGGGGATAATGATTGCATTCTCTGTTCTGATTGCCAGTCTAGTGGATTCCAAACTCGATCTTCCAGCGCCATCTGCTCAATTAAACTTGCCAATCTGAGAGCTTTAAGAGCTTGTTCACCACCAACTGAAGGTTGATTACCACCGTGTACGCAGTTAACAAAATGTTCTAACTCTGCGCTCAGGGGTTGAATGTTACTGGTATAGACTTTCTCAATTAAACCATCTTGCCTGTAAAGCACTTGCCGATGGTCTGTGATAGGGTTGGCAGCCGTTTGCCGATGAATTAAAATTTCATTTTTGAGGAAATCTGCCTCAGTAAATGAGTTTTTACAATGGGCAACAATGCGGCGAATTTTGCGGTGAGTCACTTTGCTGGCCGTCAAAGTAGCCACAATGCCATTGGCAAAGCCTAAAGTGGCAGTCACGTAATCTAAATAACCAGAGTCTAGGGAACGAGTACCGCTAGCGGTCAACTTCACCACTGGGGAGGCGGCTAATTCTATAAGTAGGTCAATATCGTGGATCATTAAATCTAGCACCACCGAGACATCATTCGCGCGAGCCGAATAAGGACTCATACGGTGAGCTTCTAGGGCCAGTACTTCCTCCGTTTTCAGCACTTGGCTTAGTTCCCTAAATGCCGGATTGAAGCGCTCAATGTGGCCTACTTGCAGAATACATTGAGACTCAGCTGCCGCATTTACTAAAGATTCTGCCTCAGAAATACTGGCCGCAATCGGTTTTTCAATCAAAACATGAATTCCGGCTAAAAGGCAGTTAATCCCCACTGCATAATGCAGCCGGGTGGGTACAGCAATACAAACTGCTTCTACATGGGGTAGTAGGTCGCAGTAATCTTCAAAAAAACGTACTTTATATTTGCTGGCGGTTTCCAACCCACACTCAACGTTAATATCTGAAACGCCTACCAGTTCAACATCTTTCATTGAACTCAGTACGCGGGCATGATGTTGCCCCATGTTCCCCACTCCAATCACGCCTATGCGGATTGGTCGTGGCTGGTTACGCTGTGTATATGAATTTGGTTCTGCCACTGACATGCTATCTTGCACTATTATCTCCTCAACCACCAAATTTAGAGACGCTACGGTCGTTGGACTTTATACTTAAATGCCAAATGCGATCCGTCTAAAACCATCCAGATGGTAACATAGTGGTTCTATTTATGAAGAATTTCAAAGTTTGTAATCAGTTCCCGTAATCGGGCTGTCCTTTGGATCAAAACTTCTAAATTGAGCTATTTTTTGCTCACCGGACACAAAACCATTTGTTCTTTTATTGACACTAAAAACTCCGTAAGGACTAAGTGAAAATTCCCAGATAGCAGTTAGGCAATTAATTACTGGGATCAATAACCGATTGTCCCCATTGAAAATTGATCACTATTTTTGTCGAAAAAGCACAAAAAATTGAACAGCTAACACGGAGAGTATGATCTTCAACCAGATTTTCTGAGGAATTTCCGTCCCTTGGGAAAAACCTGACTAATTTTTGGATAACTTTAATGAAATCCGATAGTTAAATAATTTTTCCACAATTTAGGTTTCGACCTTACCACGAGGTTTTATGAAAGGTGTAATTCTATTGTCTGGGGGATTAGACTCTTCCACAGTTCTATATCAAGCGAAGGCAGATGGTTGTGAGTGTCATACCATTTCCTTTGATTATCAACAGCGGCACAGGCGAGAGTTACAGTCAGCCCTCCTTGTCGCTCAAGCCACTGGAGTGGTAAAACATCAGGTGGTTAACTTTAACTTACGGCAATGGGGTGGTTCAGCACTTACAGACGATGCGATCGCCTTACCTCAAGAGCGTTCCTTAGATGAAATGTCTGAAAAAATTCCTGTCACCTATGTCCCGGCCCGCAATACTATTTTTTTAAGTTTTGCTCTGGGATACGCCGAAACCATCGCCGCTGAACGTGTCTATATCGGCGTCAACGCCCTAGATTACTCTGGATATCCTGATTGTCGTCCCGACTATCTCCAGGCGATGCAGGAAGTCTTTCGCTTAGGAACCAAGCAAGGACGTGAGGGACAACCAATCAGCATTGTTGCACCCCTAATTAATTTGAAAAAAACTGAAATTATCCAACTTGGCAACCAATTAGGAGTTCCTTGGGAGCTAACTTGGTCTTGCTATGACGGTGGTGATATCCCTTGTGGCGTCTGTGATTCTTGCCGCTTGCGGCTAGCAGCTTTTGCCGAGTTGGGATTAAAAGACCCAGTTGGTAATCGGTAGTTGTTTTTACTAATGACCAATGACTAATGACTAATGACTAATTCTGCGGAGTTGAATCTGGTGTAGCCTTGGCCCGATGACTGACACCACGGTGAATTCGATATTTTGATAGCAAAATGTTTCGCCTTTAGCCGGAATTTTTTGCAACTGGTAGAGCAAAAAGCCTCCCAGCGTTTGGTATTCCCTCATCAAAGGTAAATTGAGATGCAAGACTTGATTTAGTTCTTCTAGGTTGATCTGGGCCTGCACCAAAAATATCTGCTTGTCTACCATCTGGATTAGTAGGTCATCGCTGCTGTCTGGTTCGCTGGCATCGCCAATGATTTCGGCAATCACATCTTGGATGGTTACCAGCCCAACGATGCCGCCAAATTCATTGACTACCATAACCATAGCTGGTTTTTCTTGCTGCATCATCGGCAATAGTTCACTCAAGGGCGTGTTTTCCGGGACAAACTGGGGGGGACGCATCCAAGGTTGGATCTGTGTCTCTAAGGTCAGCTTGCCTACGGCTAAGGGTTTTGCCAAATCTTTAAAGTAAACAATGCCGCGAATGTCGTCTAAAGATTCACCAATGAGGGGATAGCGCGAGTGACGAGTTGATGTCATTTCCTGGAGTAATGTCTGGAAGGTGGCGTCTTGTGATAAAGCAACAATGCTGGTACGGGGAATCATCACATCTTGGGCTGTTACATCTCCAAACTCAAAAATATTATTCAGCAGTTCCCGCTCTGAAAGCTGTAATCCAGTAGACTCTCGTTCTGTAGAGATAATCAGTTGTAATTCTTCTGGAGTTACTGGTGGTCTCCAGCTTTGACCTGTGTATTCTATGCCAAATAGTCGCAATAAGCAGCGGGTTGATTGATTGAGAATCCAGATGAAAGGGCTGAAAAAACGGACGATCGCTTTAACTGAAGGCCCCAAAAACCGCGCCAGATGCTCTGAATAAGACATTGCTACTGATTTGGGGCAGAGTTCCCCTAAAACAATTTGCAGATAGGCAATTAAAAAAAAGGCGGTTGGGATTGATAGAGAATGAGCTAGGAAGTTAGTCATTTTCATTGGTAAAGGCCATGACTTCAACCAAGCATTCACCAATACGACAATCGTACTTTCTCCAATCCACCCCAGTGCCAAACTAGACAGAGTAATGCCTAACTGGGTTGTAGATAGCAACCTGTCAATACTGCGTTGTAACATCTCAACGGCGATCGCTGGAATGTCCCCAGCCTGAACCAGCTGGTGGATGCGCGATCGCCGCACTGTCACCATTGAGAACTCTGCCGTCACAAAAAAGGCATTAATAGCAATCAGCAGTAGCACTGACAACAATCGCAGCCCCACGTCTGACCAACTTAAGCTAGGAAAACTACTCACTGCCAAAGCTCGTGTAAAACTCACGCCGCTCCCAAAATGCTAACAAATGCCTCACCTGAACGAATTTTGGATTGGACAGCAAAAATCCAATCCCTTTCTTGTCCTCCTACCTTTCTACAGGAATATCCGAAACCTGTAACTTCAGTTTTTGAGCGGGATAATCCGTCAGCGCTAAAGATATCTTTTTCACATCATCAAGTAAAGCCGTGGGAATGCTCACTGTACCTGAAAATGTCGGGCCATTGGCAGGCAATTCTGCGGGCAAACCCTCTGTAATAGCACTCAGCGTTCGTCCTTTTTCGTCTGTGACATCTAAAAAACTATACAGAAAGCGCACAGAATCAGCCCCTTTGTTCTGCATTTTCACTTTTAGGATTAAATCACCGCCAGAGTAGCGAGCAGATTGCACAGACAAAAGCACACCCTCATTCTCAGCAGCAACCGGAAATCCCGGTAAGGGTTTTTCTTCAACTACTTCCTGGGGCTTTTCTTTGGCCTTAGGCTTGATCTCTTCTTCGTCTTCCGCTACCTTTTCTGATTTAGCGGACTTAGCCTTATCGTTGATCCGTGACTTGACAATTTTGAGGATATCCTCCTCTTTTAATAGCTCTACCCCTCCCTGTTGAGCGTTAGCTGTCTTACTGCTGGTAAATTTGGTTGTGGGACGACCATCTGGTGTAGTAACACCTTTGAGTGCTGAACTCCCCATATTAAATCCCAACAACGCACTCACAGAACCTGCTCCCAACATCAGGGTTAACAAAATTAACGTTAGAAGTATAGTGGAATTTATTTTCATCGCTGACAAGCTATTACAGAAGCATGATAATCTATTTAAAAGTATTGAAGCGGGTGACTTCAATCCTTAAAGGAGCTTAATCAATATTAGTCGCAATATTTCATTAAAATATAGGCATAAAAATCTGGTTAACTATTTTTAATTAGTCACAGGCTATGAACTCATGCTATAATCGGATGGTTATCCAAGCGTGTTAAACAGCTTACTCAGGCTCAAGTTGCCAGATTGGGATAACTAAAGGGTTTTTTCCAGTTCCATTAGTTGACTTAAGAGAACCCAAAATCAAAAACAATAAGCGCCCTTGGCCGATTGGGGAGGCGGCGAACTCATAATTCGTTTTCAGGCTGGTTCGATTCCGGCAGGGCGCACTAGATAGTTAAAAATCAGCAATGCATGCATCATTGAACTCCCAATCATTGTTTGGATAATGCCAGACTACATCATTATTATAAGCATTAAAATACTTAGTCCTAAGTCCTGAGTCTTGAGTAATCAGCTCAAGCTAGCCCTCGTTTTAGGTGGCGCAGAACCAGGGAAGATGGTATAAAATTGTACCACATACTTATTTCCTAGTCTTGCTACTCAGGACTCAGCACTCAAAACTTTTAACGAGATTGTACAGTTTCAAAGCGGAATTCAGTGCCGACTTTGAGCTGATTGCCATTGTAACGTGGAGACATCAGCAGGGAAGAATCGTAAGGATTCGGTAAGTCTGGGGTGCGAAGATATGGATCGTTGATGGATTGCTGGGCAAGAACATCGCGATAAAGAATGTTAACCAACTCACCATCTCGGGGGATTTCATTTTCTGGGTAGGAGTTTTGCAAACCCGAACCAATTCCAAATATCGTGCCTAGTTGACGCTTGGGGTTTTGATTTTCGTAGAAATTACGATCATGGCGAAAATAAGCTTTCTCAAATGTATCATTCAGCGTGGGAGTATTTGCTGTTTCCATCTCGGCAGATGCCACTGACGGAAACGCAATACTAGCAGCTAACAGCACCAATAAACCACTCAGAGGTTTAAATTTTATACCCATGTTGATCACTCCTCAGTTTTTGGGCGAATCTTAACTTATGCTTAATTTCAGAACTCCGTTGAGTTCATCTTTTGGTGTAGCACAACTTTGAATGTCTTGTAATGACTTATTCTACTGAAATTCTGAGCCAATCTAACATTTGGGCAGGTACTGCTGATTTAACTACCCTACGCCACAATTTACTAGATTTATTTTGCCAACTTGCTTATAAAGAGGGCGATTTTGTCCTTTCTTCTGGACAACGCAGTTCATACTACATCAATGGCAAACAGGTCACACTCCACCCCCAAGGGGCTTTAGCTGTGGGGCGGTTGCTGTTTTCCCTATTACCTGAAGATACCCAGGCTGTAGCAGGTTTAACACTGGGGGCTGATCCAATGGTGACAGCAGTGAGTGTAGTTTCTGTCTATGAAAACCGACCAATTCCCGCGCTGATTATTCGCAAAGAAGCCAAGGGACATGGAACAAAGGCTTACATTGAAGGCCCCAGTTTGCCAGAAGGTGCAAAAGTAGTGGTTTTGGAAGATGTTGTCACCACTGGGCAATCTGCTTTAAAAGCCGTTGAACGTTTGCGGGACGCAGGTTATAGTGTCAGTGAAGTGATTTCCCTGATAGACAGGCTGCAAGGTGGAGCAGAATTATACCAGGCTTCTGGATTACGGTTTCAGACTTTGTTTTCGATTACAGAGATTCAAGAAAGATATCGGCAGATAAATTGAGTTTTTTTTAACGCAGAGGAACGCAATGGTTAGCGCAGAGGAACGCCAAGAAATACTCTGGGACACTCTGCGTTTCCCTCAGCGTCTCTCTGCGTTAACAAGGCTCTTAAATTTGCGCTAACTGCCAAAAAATATCCTAACAAATATCTCCTAGTTTTAATCTTTTCTCAATCTTTCTAACAATTCCTCACGAGACAAATTCGCCAAAGAAAGAAGTATCTGAGTGCGTTCGGAGAGCGGAATTTGGGCAATCTTTTCAACCAAACTAGATAATTCGGAATCTAGAGTGCCAAATCTCCCTTCCAGAAGACAAGCTATCATCGAAAGTTGCCCTTCTTGCTTTCCTTCTTGCTTCCACTCTTCCCGTTGTTGTAAATAAGCTGGTGATAGGTTCATAATCACTTCCTGTTCTTCCCTACTTAAATTATCTCTCAACTCTAAATTATTGCGCCAGTCGGCTAAAATTTCTAACAAATTATTTCTAAAAGGGTTCTGTTCTGGCAGTTCAGTTAACTCCTCTACGGCTCTTTTCTGCGTTCCTCCTTTCCCCAATACTCTCAACCATAAGGTATCTTCATTTACTGGTAACTGATGAATGGCAACTATTGCTGTTTTGAAAATATTCGGGAGAAAATAAACCCCTTTAAACCAATCTTCTTAATCAGCCTCTGTTCCGCCTAATCCTTGAATCATTCGAGATAAAAATGTTGGTTTTAAAATCCATAAAATGGGTAATTCGGCTTCAGAAATATTTCTGTTTTTCCGTTTAGATTTCCTTAATACATCGCCATGAACAGCATATAGCTTGAGTAGACAACTGCGAATTTCTACTTCAGATGGTGGGTTGCGAAAAGGCTCAAGCAAACACTGAGTTGTTGCTATCTTTCCTAATAAACCTAAAGGTAGATTGTCTTTTGGTTGAGGAGAAAATGGTTCAAACCAAACATCGATTTCTTGGACTTCACTTTTAACTTTTTCGCTCTTTTTGATCGTTCCTAGAGGTGCTAATAATTCCTCTAGATATTCTTTGGCAAATTGGTCATGAGATTGACGGGTCATTTAAGTAAGAATAAGATGTTACAGTAGTCCTTCATCCACACTAGGAAAATCGTCTGTAATGTCGACCAGTGTAGTCAATAGAGAAAGGAGAGAACCGGGACGAATGGGTTCAATAACTAAACGCAGACAATCTTCAAGATCATCACCATGCCAAGTTCCAGCATAACGTAGCAAATCACCTGCTTTGTTACCTCGCTTAACTGGGGATATGCGACGCAATGGGGGTTGATTTACGGTGCTTTTAGCCTGAATAGAGTCAAGAAAATCACTAACGAAGGAAAGCTGTTCTGGTGGTAGTTGGGATATCTGTTGTTCAATCTTTTGATGTAGTTCTAAATCTGTCATCTGTACCTCGTTTTGACAGGAAGAGAAAATACTTAGCTTATTCTATTTTATCTCAACGCGATCGCACTCTTCACCACAAGCGATCGCACCAGCACTGATTTGTCACTTTACTTCGTTATCATTTGCTACTTCCACGTTTAGATACATTTTCGATCTGTAATCTAAAGCTCTAAGATACATTTCGGTAAAGTATTTTGCTAATTTCCGATTATACTTTTTTTCATGCTCATTAATAATTGGTTGTAAATCACTATCACCCAAAAAATTTGCAAAAAACAACCAACCTAATAAGTGAGGAGTAGTTTGTACTAGTCTAGTATTCATAACTTCACTAGCGAGTTTCCTAGCACCTTGATCATCTGTTAAGAAAGCTTGGTTTGTTTTCCTTGCAAATACAATGGAAGCTAACTCTCCCTTTCCTATTTGTTTTCGTTTTTCAAGAATCAGAACTTCTTGTAAGTCTTCAAGTTCTAGATTGTAGTTCTTAATTTTTCCATCTTCAGTTACTTTTCGGAAAATACTTTGTAGTTCAATTGCTTCTGGTGTAGGATTTTTTCTTGGGTTATACAAACACTCATAATATACAAAGCTAGTACAACAGAAATGGCATCCTGCGGATTGAGCAGCTACGTAAAGGAGTTGTGATGACAAAATATTATCAATAGCACATGAATCAAGAACATTGAGTTTATGAAATTCAGATGGATTAATCGCCATATTTGAGTATTTGCCCATAAATAGTTGCAATATTGTTTAATTCATGATCATCAACTAAAAGCATTTCTGCTAATCTACCTGCTGATATAAATTTTTGATAATAAGCATCAAAGCATAGTCCTACGTAAAAACTTGATAGGCCTCTTTTTAGTAATCCCTCTTTACGCTGTCTAGATCCTATTGATAAATCTTCGGGTAGTTCTGGATCAATTTTCATATATGATGGTACTCTGACTGATTTTACTTGTGCTTCATCAGATATCAAATTAGCATTCTTTAATGCATAAGCTAAGGCTTCTGTGCTAACCTTAAGTCTATTTGCCCACTGAATAGCCTTAGCAGAAGTCCAATTTCTAGAATCTGGAATATTGCTGAGGGACTCTGGAGGCATCAGATAACGAGATGCAAATGTATTTGCTCTGATTTCAATAAGACTTTTTTTGTCTGACTCCAGAGAAACAACAAAATCTTTTTCTTCGTCTAAAATTGCATGAGCCGACTCATGTGCAGCAGTAAATCTTTGTCTATACACATCTTCACTGTAGTTAACTAGCACACACTTACCAGCTACAGGATGTCTAATATATAAGCCAGAAATATTTGAGTTGCCTAATTCGCGGCGGAAAATATGAAACCCTAAACGGCGAAAGTCATCATAAATATTACTGCTTACTTCATTAAAAGAATAACCTAAATGCTGTCGCAGTTTTTTTGCTGCTTCTTCTCCATGACCTATGAAGTAGTTTCCTTTCTTTATAAAAGTAAATGCTTTGTAGTCTCTCCTGGGAAGTCGACTTAGTAAAAACTCCTCGCACTCGCATAGAAAAAGAAACTCTTGAACAGCCCAACGGTCTTGTTTTGAGAACTGATCACCATGCCTTCTAAATAAAGTTTCAGTTTGTTCAAAAGGTGCTAGTTTTTCATTTGATATAAAGAACTGGTAATCACATTTATAGTAATCTGCCAATATTAAAACTTCATCGCCTGTCGGTTTTCTCTCTCCGTTTTCAAGAGAAGCCAACAATTGTACTGAAATACCAGTTGATACTGAAACTTCATCAAGTGAATTTTCAAACTGCTCCCTGTATTTTTTTAATTTTGAACTAAATAGGGCAAGATCAAATGTCATAAGGTTTGCTATTTGCGTGATTCTGTAGCTTGAACCTTGGAAAGGTTAGCGGAAAATGTCAGCGTTAGCGAAGTTTTAGAAGACTTTCCTGATTTAGAACTAGAAGATATCTAAGCTTGTTTTGTGTTTGCTGCACGACGCACTAATTTTGTGCGTTTGACAGCATAAAGATTTAGGTAGATATATTAGTTAAATTTTTTGTTAAATAGTTGTTTAGCTTGGTCATAAATTTCGAGAGTGATTACAGATATACTATTCTCTTGAGCATAGGCTTCAATTTTTTTGCGGGCAAAAGGACGGACGAAAAAAGGAATGTCTTTGAGTTTAGCTTCGGCTTCAGCAGTCCATTTAATTGGTTCACTCATTGATTTTTAGGGTTTAATTTTGATATTAGAGATTTTTCAGATCCCCGACTTCTTGAAGAAGTCGGGGATCTTATGGTTCAGTAATTAACCTTGTGCTACAGGTTCTTTCGCCAAAAACTTCTCAAGTTCAGTCAACGCATCAGCATCAACCTTAGTTTGCATTGGGCAGAATTTCGGCCCGCACATCGAACAAAACTCAGCTGTTTTATAGATGTCTGCTGGTAAAGTTTCGTCGTGATATTCCTTTGCTCTTTCTGGGTCTAAAGATAACTCAAATTGACGATTCCAGTCGAAGTTATATCTAGCTCTTGAAAGTTCATCATCTCTATCTCTAGCACCAGGGCGATGTCTAGCAATATCCGCCGCATGAGCTGCTATTTTGTAAGCAATTAACCCATTTCGCACATCTTCAGCGTTGGGTAAACCTAAATGTTCTTTAGGTGTGACATAACACAACATCGCTGTACCATACCATCCAGCCATTGCGGCTCCAATCGCTGAGGTAATATGGTCATAACCGGGGGCGATATCTGTCACCAAGGGGCCGAGAACATAGAAAGGCGCTTCAGAACACTCTTCCATTTGCTTGCGGACGTTGAACTCAATTTGATCCATTGGTACGTGTCCGGGGCCTTCTACCATGACTTGTACATCATGTTCCCAAGCTTTGCGGGTGAGCTTTCCGAGGGTTTTGAGTTCGGCTAATTGGGCTTCGTCTGAGGCATCATGGGTACATCCTGGGCGTAGGGAGTCGCCTAAACTGAAGGAAACATCATATCTTTTGAAAATCTCAATGATGTCGTTGTAGTGGGTGTATAAAGGGTTTTGTTTATGGTGATGCAACATCCACCGCGCCAAAATTCCGCCACCACGAGAGACAATACCTGTAAGGCGGTTTCTGACTAATGGTAAGTGTTCAATCAAAATCCCCGCGTGGATGGTTTGATAGTCTACACCTTGCTGGGCGTGTTTTTCGATGATGTGGAGAAAGTCATCGGCGGTAAGATTTTCAATTGTGCCGTGGACGCTTTCTAAAGCTTGGTAAACTGGTACTGTACCAATGGGTACGGGTGAAGCTTTAATAATGGCGGTGCGAATTTCATCTAAATTACCGCCACCGGTGGACAAGTCCATGACGGTATCAGCGCCGTATTTTACTGCTAGGTTCAGTTTATCAACTTCTTCCTGAAGGTTGGAAGAGTTGGGGGATGCGCCGATGTTGGCGTTAACTTTACATTTGGAGGCGATGCCGATCGCCATTGGTTCTAAGTTAGTGTGATTAATATTGGCAGGGATAATCATCCGCCCCCGGGCCACTTCATCACGAATGAGATCCGCTGGAAGGTTTTCCCGCTGGGCGACGTAGTGCATTTCTTCGGTAATTACACCCTGACGAGCATAGTGCATTTGCGAAACGTTGCTGTGTCCACGTCGCTTGTTGATCCATTCTGTACGCATATTGAATTCCTCAAATAAACAGCTTCCCTCCGCTGGTATTACCCAGACTCAGGTGTTAAGGGTGTGATCTCAGCCTGGTTTTTCAGGCACCCCTAGCATGGTGTAAATTCTACCATTTCCGTTAAATCAGGGGGGAAGGCGTTAACAATATTTTTTGTCTCACGCAAAGGCGCAAAGGCGCAAAGAAGAGCGCAAAAGGAGTTGTGGGAGATTCAAATATTAGTAAGGACAGGTGGTTTGCAATAGTTTTTAAGTATTAATCTCAAGAGTATTAGCCTAATTCTCCAGGAATGAATGGTTAATTTAAGAGACAATTCCAATCGAAATCAACAAGGTAATTTTCAATAAAATTAAATATTTCCTTATGAAACAACTTAACTTCTTCAAAAAGTACAGTATTGCTATTTAAATCTTCTTTGCTGTACATATATGAAAAAAATGAATTAGTTAGTTTTTTATCCGATAAAACCTTTTCAACTTGCAATAGTAAGCTGTGTTGTATACCTAAAACTTGACCAGCTACATCTATTTTTATTGTTTTCTCTATTTCACCATTAAAAACATATTTACCGAAAATGTAATTCAATGCTTTTTTTCTAAAATCATCATCTGCTTCATTAATTAAAAATTCTATTCCCCAAATCAAACTATTGCTTTTTTCTGGTGCCGACTTAATATCTAGATTCGTACAAATTATGAATAGACTTCTGTATATGGAATCAGAAGGAGATAAGTTGATTTTGTTAGAATATTTGTTATGTGCTTTATCGGTAAATATTTTTTGAATCCTGCCTGAATATTCTAAATCTAGAATATACCTACCATTTTGAGGCACTCCAACTATTTTACTGCTTAAATTGATTAATAAATCTATGTATTTTAAGGTTTCTTCAGAACTTATTTTGTGATATTTGTAATATTCAATTAAACCATCTTTACTTTTTCTCTTTAGACATTTCAAGAAATTCTTTTTCAATTTTCTATGGAATTGGCCTTTAGATTCAGGGGAATTTTTAACTGACTTTTGATCACCAAAATCTATAGAAATTCTCTCTGGACAATTCCTTTGCTCTTCTGTTTCAAATTCAAGGTGAACAAAAGCGGCATTTATTGTTTTTCCATCACGAGTATGTGGTTTTGTTAAACGCAGTACTGATTTGCAATATGGACACTGGTAAATACCATAAAAATTTTCATAATCTGCCTCAGATGCACGAACAATTTTACCAGTTTTTATATGGCGAGCTTCTTTCATAATGAAACCGTTCAATTAACGTGGATTACACCCACATAAAGTAACATATTTATTTTTGTAAGTAGGCATTGCCCACTGATACCCGAAAAGTTGATAATAATTGCGATCGCATCCCTAACCCTCTTAAATCAAACCTCATCCGGGTTAACCCCTAGCTGACGCAACCTTTCCGCCAAACGTGCAGCTTTTTGCTGTTGCTGTTCTAACTGAGATGCTAATTGCTGCGTTTTTTCACCACTATGTAACAACAAATTACACGGAATATTGGGAATATTTTAAGTATTATGGTGCTGTGGGGCGATCGCCTTTTTGAAACTTTACCCACGACTGTTGCAGGTAAGTAGGCGCAGGATTCTTGGCATCATAGACGACAATGACATTGGAAATTGACATAATTGACTTATAACTAAATGATTATTCTTATTAATGTCCAAACTGTGCCGTAATTCTGCCATATAAGCCCCAACCTAATGACCAATGACTAATGACCAATCGATATATTATTTTTCATAAACCTTATGGAGTTCTCAGCCAGTTTACCCAGGAAACTCCCAAACACAGCACCCTGAAAGACTACATCCAGATTCCCGATATCTATCCTGTGGGGCGTTTAGACTGGGACAGCGAAGGCTTATTATTGTTAACAAACGATGGACAATTGCAGCATCGCCTGTCTAATCCTCGCTTTGGCCACAAACGTACCTACTGGGTGCAGGTGGAGCGTATTCCCGATGCCGCAGCGATAAACAAGTTGCAAACAGGTGTGGAAGTTCAAGATTACCGCACTCGACCAGCCCAAGTTAGACTATTGTTAGAAGAAATGCCTGTAGGCGATGCCTGTGTTGGGCTATGCCAACGCACCCCACCGATTAGATTTCGCAAAAATATTCCCACAGCTTGGCTAGAACTGACTTTAACAGAGGGCAAAAATCGTCAAGTGAGGCGAATGACTGCGGCTGTTGGGTTTCCAACTTTGCGATTGGTCAGAGTGAGCATAGCCCATCTTCAATTAGATAGTCTACAACCTGGTGAGTGGCGCGACCTCACCGCCTCAGAAATCACATTGTTGCATAGTAGTTCTGAATCTATCGCCCCTCGGCGGGCGATTCAGTCAGTCTAGAACAGCTAACAGCGCCAACTGCTTACTAAGCATTCTCTCGCCTACTCTTCTATTTGGTGAACAATTGGCTTACTGATATCTGACTTTATTCAACTAATATGCGTCACAATTAGTACGGCCACCAAAATTCCCTGGTGAAACCACAATTTCTTGTAGGTCTACTCTAGGCAGGGGTGGCCGATTGTGGCACTTTGGATCTTAGTGGCTAGAAGCACCTTAGAAGGAAAATTAAGGAACTTCCACTATGCTAATTTGCCCTGATTGTAAATTTGAAAATCCCAATAGTAATAAATTCTGTCAAAACTGTGGCACGTCCTTAACTCACAAGGTTTGCCCTGAATGCAGTACAGAAGTAGTTTTGAATGCACAACATTGTCATAGCTGCGGCGCGGAATGTGGGACAGTTTGGTGGGCAATCATTGCCCAGAAAGGAAGTTGTGTAGTTTCAGAACTAGGAGAAAATACGGTAACGGTAGGAGCACGAAGTCAGGGAGATGGGAAAAGTAATCCTTCTTTCACCTCTCCAAAACTCTCCCTAGGCTCCTATTTAGATCAAGAGCAACGCTATCAATTGTTGGAGTCACTACCAAACCCAGAGGGTATTACCCCCAATAGTGAAGTAGGGGTGAGAGTTTTAGACTGTCAACCATATCAGATATCACCTATTGAGGCAATGCTGGAAAATGAAACAAAGGGTCTGATTAAGTCATCAGTGGGCGCAAATGGAATTCCTGGTTTGGCAAAAGCTTACATTGGCTTACAAACCGAGATTCAACCAAGTATACCGATGATTCATGATGCATGGCAGCAAGGCGATATACAGGTAGTACTGATCGAAGACCGCTCCCATTGGCAGCCTTTAGTCGATTTGTGGCAAAATGAAACAACGAGTTCGTTACAAATTTTACACTGGTGTTATCAGATGACCCAACTCTGGGGGGTACTGGAACCGGTGAATTGTCGTCAAAGTCTGTTGGAGTTGTCGAATCTGCGATTAGATGAAGACCAAACCCTGGCATTACAAAGATTATATGTAGAACCATTGATTAGTCAGTCTGCTAGTGAGTTAGCAACAGAGTCCGTAGCCCAAATATCTGCTGTGCCAGAGCAGCCTTTAGCTATCAAGGCTTTGGGGCAGGTTTGGCAGACACTATTTAGGCAGTCCCAACGGACTCAATTTGGTTCTGTGGTGCAGATGTTAGAGGATTTGGAACTCGGTAAAATTGAGACATTGGCTGAATTGCGATCGCGTTTAGAGGAAATAGCCACAGAACTGGAAGTACCCTCCATCTCAAGTGTTTGTCCCACAGAGGAAAAATATACTGTTGTGCCGACTATCCTGAAATTAGAAGATGAGCCAGACGATAGCACTGGCAAAAGCGATGATATGCCAACCATTGTCCTGTCAATGCAGTTAAGCAGCTTGGAAGATGCAGGACGCACGGATGTAGGGCGTCAACGTCGTCACAACGAAGACTACTTTGGCATTGAAACAAAAATTAACAAGCTGGAATTGCCTAAAAGCAGAGTATTGCAAGCACGTGGTTTATATATTCTCTGCGATGGTATGGGAGGACACGCTGGCGGTGAAGTTGCCAGTCAGTTGGCAGTCACTACACTGCAACAATACTTTCAAGAACACTGGATTTCCCACCAATTGCCAACGGAAGACTGTATCCGAGAAGCAGTGTATTTAGCTAATCAGGTGATTTACAATCTCAATCAAAAAGACGCCCGTTCTGGGGTTGGACGCATGGGTACTACCCTGGTAATCTTGTTAATACAAGACACTCTGGCAGCAGTCGCTCATGTGGGAGATAGCCGTCTTTATCGTTTGTCTCGCAAGCGGGGACTGGAACAAGTCACAGTAGATCACGAAGTCGGTCAACGGGAAATTGCTAGGGGAGTAGAAGCAAGCATAGCTTACGCCCGCCCAGATGCTTACCAACTCACCCAAGCCTTAGGGCCCCGTGATGAACGCTCGATCAATCCTGATGTGGCCTTTTTCGATATCAACGAAGATACTCTCCTGCTGTTGGCATCTGACGGTCTATCAGACAATGATTTACTAGAAATCAACTGGCAGACTCATTTAGAACCACTGCTAAGTTCTGGCGCTAACTTGGAATTGGGCATCACCAACTTAATTGATTTGGCAAACCAACATAATGGTCATGACAACATTACGGCTGTACTTATCCGAGCAAAAGTCCGCCCAAGTCAGGAAAGTTGGTGATCAAAGCACTCTCCTATTGAGCAATTAAAAATGCAAATGAAAAATTTTATTTGCATTCTCAATTCCCCCAGGCAGCAACCCCTAGTCTTCTTCCCTCTTAGTTTTTAGGTTGTATTGTGGTTACTCTGACCCTGTTAGAAGCGCAACAAAAAACGCCGCTCAAGCAGTGGAGCTTTGAAAATTCCGCTGTGATTCGCATTGGTCGAGCGGCGGATAATGACGTAGTTTTAACTGATAGTTTGGTTTCTCGATATCATCTAGAACTTAGACAAGTTGGTACTATCAAAAATGGCGATTCTTGGCAGGTGATTAGTCAAGGCACAAATGGCACTTTTCTCAATGGCATTCTCGTCATCCAGTGTCCGTTACCAGATAATTCCCTGCTGCAACTGGCACAGGGAGGCCCGCTACTGCAATTTCAAATTCAAGAAGTAACAGCAGCGAACAAATTACCGTGGCAACAAATGCACGGAGAAGCGACATCCACCAATACACCAATATTTTCAGCTAAGAGCTATGCAACTTCTGCTAACTTTTGTACCCACGAAGGAAACACCCCAGGGAATCTATTTTGTATTCACTGCGGTCAACCCCTCTCTGTGCAAAAGACAATTCGCCACTATCAGGTGTTGCAAACCTTGGGACAAGGAGGTATGGGGACTACCTATTTGGCCTGGGACGCAGGAGGTTTAATTGGGGGACAGCCTCAACTGCTGGTACTGAAGCAGATGAATGCTGATATGGCTAAAATTGCCAAGGCCCAAGAATTATTTGAACGGGAGGCGTACACTCTAAAAGGACTGAACTATCCAGGAATTCCCAAGTATTACGACTTCTTTGTAGAAGGGGGCAAAAAATACTTGGCAATGGAATTAATTCACGGTCTAGATTTAGAAAAACGTATATACACTACTGGTCCTGTAACGCCAAGCCAAGCGATCGCCTGGATGATCCAAACCTGTGATATCTTAGGCTATCTCCATAGTCAAGATCCACCACTGATTCACCGCGATATTAAACCCGCTAACCTGATGGTGCGAATTTCCAATAATCAGATAGTGGTGTTGGATTTTGGCGCTGTCAAAGAGACTGGCACAGCACCAGGTACTCGGATTGGTGCAGAAGGTTACTGCGCTCCGGAACAGGAACGAGGGCAACCTCTGACTCAATCAGATTTATATGCCATTGGGCCAACCTTGATTTTTTTGCTCACAGGCCAAAATCCTTTTAAGTTTTACCGCCAACGGGGGAAAAACTTTAGGTTTCATGTGGCAAGCATTCCCACTATTACGCCTCAATTAAGAGCTGTTATTGACTGCGTCACAGAACCTCTGCCACGCGATCGCTATCAAAGCGCTAGCGAATTGGCTAGGGCATTAGCTGCTTGCCAATATTAGAGTCAGTTGTCAGTCGTCAATTGTCAGTCGTCAGTCGTCAGTTGTTTTTTACCAATGACTCATGACTCATGACCTATTCTTCGTCCCAAGTTTCTACCGCTAGCAACTCACTAATTGGATCTTGCGTACTAAAACCAAAGTCTAGCAGTTCCTGTTTCCAGTGCTGCCATTCATTGCCGTAGAGCAAAGCAATTTTCCAAATGCTGTCGGTTGGCTTGATAATATTGGATTCTACGAGTGATTGCACATTACGCTGCAATTTCACCATAGGGTGAATCACTTGCTGAGTCATAACCTCGATGGAGTTCAGATTTTGTTTGGTAAATAAATGCTTAATCAAAACTGCTTTCCGTCTTGCAATGGGTACCGATGCGTAGGGCGTTGTAGTTTGGCAAAGCTAGTCTTAACTATCTAACTATACCATAACTAACTCTACTAAGTGGCTCTTAATTCGGTTTTGTACGGTAATTACCACCACAAAACTTTAATTTTGCCAAGCAGTCATCACGGAAGCAGAGTCAAAAAATTAATCGTCCTAGAGATCGCAATCATAGCGCGGGTTGGGACGAATTGGAAAATTTTGTTGGTTTTGGTCACTAGAAATATGTGCGACCTCTGAAAAACTTATCATTCAAGGGCTGTTCCGCATTTTTTGACTAATGGGGAAATTTGCAACCATCTCAAAAAATCTATCGTTTACATAGATTAAAACGCCAGAGGATACGTAGCGCAAACATCCAGGATTAAGCTAAATACTTACAAATATTTATATAATTTTAGTTAGCATTTTTATTAGCAGGCTGGGCATGGAGCATTGATTCTACACCCTGTACCCAATCATTATCTGTGAATATGTAAGTTAAATTTTCAAATGATAATTTCTGTAGGTTTGTGGGTATCCTCATAACAGCAGGATTGTTCCTGTATAAGTATTTACCACAATAACTTTTTGAGCATGGCAATTTCAGGGGATGATTACTTAGTTAAGCGCGGTAAGCAGATTGAGCGACGGAAAAGAATTGTAACATATCTTTCCATCGTGTCTTTTGGTGGTTCAATGTTGTTCGCTGGGGTTAATACCCTACAACAAGCTTGGCAAAATCCCCAGCAGTCGGTGGTGGAATCAGCTGAAGCCAAATTGCAAGTACAGGTAAAGGGTTACGAGTTGGTTTTAAAGCAAGAACCAAACAACCAAGCTGCTCTAGAGAAGCTATCTTTGTTGCGGCTACAGTTGAAGGATACCAAGGGTTCTATGGAAATTATGGAAAAGTTGGTGAAGCTGCACCCCGATAGGCAAGATTATAAAGTGCTGTTAGAGCAGATGAAGAAACAATACAAACAGAGTGATTCGTAATAGCTTTCTGGCGTTAATATTGGCCAGCAAAGTTTTAACCAATCTTACAGCAGTTTTATTTTTAATAATAAAAAATGGATAATTGTATGTCAATGAAATGTAAAGTGTGTGCATCTGATACAGATTTATTTGCTCAAGGAATTTTACTAGGTAAATACGAAATTGATTATTTCCAATGTTCAAATTGTGGTTTTGTACAGACTGAAGAACCTTATTGGTTAGAAGAAGCTTACTCTGATGCCATAGCTAAGACTGATGTTGGTTTAGTATGCCGCAACAATAATTTGTCACACAGTTCTGCTTATATTATCTTCCATCTTTTCAATCATGAAGCCAAATTTTTAGACTATGGCGGCGATTATGGCCTGTTTGTTAGAATAATGAGGGATTTAGGCTTTGATTTTTACTGGATCGACAAATTCTGTACAAACTTATTTGCTAAAGGCTTTGAAATAGACAAATCTGCAAATGGCTCATATGAGTTAGTAACTGCATTTGAAGTATTTGAGCATTTTGTCAATCCCATTGAAGAGATTGAAAATATTTTAAAACTTTCTAGAAATATCCTATTTAGTACAGAACTTTTACCAAAAAATAATCCCAAGCCAAATGAGTGGTGGTACTATGCTCCTTATGAGGGGCAGCATATATCTATATACACCTGCAAAACACTACAGGTAATCGCTGATAAATATAATTTAAATTTGTATACCAATGGATCAGGTTTGCACCTACTAACAGAAAAAAAACTTGCGCCAGATATACTTCAGACTCTTTCTCAAGATCAGCCAGAAGCATTCAGAAAAGAGTCACTGCTGCAAAGTGATTACTCGAAAGCAGTTATCTCATTAATGAATATTCATCACACAAATGATTTTGGAAATCTTCCCAAAAAGGAGCATGACTATAGTACAAAAAATATAACAATATTAGTTGATGGTGTATTTTTTCAACTCTACAAAACTGGTATAGCTCGTGTCTGGAAATCCTTACTAGAAGAATGGCTAAACAACGGGTTTGCTAAACATATTGTTGTGCTTGACCGTGCTGGAACTGCACCTAAAATTTCTGGTATTAAGTATCGTGATATAGCACCTTATGACTACAACAATACAGATGATGATAGGGAAATGCTACAGCAAGTATGCGATGAAGAAGGGGCAGATTTATTTATCTCCTCTTACTATACAACGCCAACTACTACTCCTTCTGTGTTCATGGCTTATGACATGATTCCAGAAGTAATGGGATGGAATATGAATAATCCCATGTGGCAAGAAAAACATCAAGGCATTCAACATGCATCTTCCTACATAGCAATTTCCGAACATACAGCGCGTGACCTAGCGAACCATTTTACTGATATATCGATAGAATCTATCACTGTGGCTCACTGTGGTGTTAACGGCACTTTTTCACCAGCAAAATCTGAAGACATTAATGCTTTTAAAAAAAAGTACTGTATTACCAAACCCTACTTTATTTTAGTTGGTGGTGGAAGTGGTTATAAGAATAGTATTTTATTCTTCCAATCTCTTTCACAGCTTGCTAGTAGCTATGGGTTTGAAATTGTTTTTACAGGAAGTGGCGGTATATTAGCACCTGAGTTTAGAGCCTACACATCAGGTAGTGTCGTCCATCTGCTGCAACTCAGTGATGAAGAGTTAATAACAGCTTATTCTGGTGCAGTAGCATTGGTTTATCCTTCTAAATATGAAGGTTTTGGGATGCCTATAGTAGAGGCAATGGCTTGTGGTTGTCCTGTCATTACTTGTCCTAATGCCTCAATTCCAGAAGTAGCAGGAGAAGCAGCTATATATGTGAATGAGGATGATGTAGTTGGACTAGCAAATGCACTCTGTGAGGTACAAAAGCCTAGTGTTCGCAATTCATTAATTAGCGCAGGTTTGGCACAAGCGAAAAAGTTTTCCTGGACAAAAATGGCGAAAACAGTCAGTTCTGTCTTAATTGATGCTACTCTTCTGAGTCTCAATCTCAAGGAGATTAATTTAATTATTTTCCCAGATTGGTCACAACCAGAAGAGTCACTGAGTTTAGAGTTAGAAGAAGTAATTAAAGTTGTAGCAACTCATCCTAATAGTCAAAATACTACACTGCTTATAGACAAAAGTAACATGGCTGACGATGATGCTGAGGTGCTTTTATATAATGTAACCATGAATCTTTTGATGCAAGAAGATGTAGAGATAACTGAGGGATTAGAAATTTCTCTAGTAGGAAATTTGGCTGAGATTCAGTGGGAAGCTTTATTACCTCGCATCCGTGCCAGAATTATCTTGATACAAGAAGACCAACAATCTTTATCACAAGTGCTATTAGATAAGCTATCCTCTTGCAAAATCGATGATTTAAGCAATCAACTATATACTATATCGAAAGAAGAAAAACAAATTAAATACCAACTATCGAAAAAAATTATTGCTTATAATATCAAAGAGATATCTATAAATCTTCCCCACGATCATGCCTTGCCACATTATCAGAATAGGTTTAGACTTTATGATAAATTTATTGGTGTTATAGCTAAATATTTACCAAATAGTCAAGATTTTATAGTTGATATTGGAGCAAACGTTGGTGATACAACAGCACTGTTGTTGCAATATTGCTTAAATCCAATTATCTGTATAGAAGCAGATGAAGAATTCTTTCATACAATGAAACAAAACCTCTCAGAATATAACCAGAGGATTATCTTTGTAAATTCTTTTGTATCGGGGAATGATTTTCAAAATGTGGAACTAGTAAAGAATAGCGGCACAGCAAGAGCAGTAGAAAGAGAAAATAAAATTGTGAGATCAGATTCATTAGAGTCTATTCTTAAGAATTCAAATTTAGGCAAGTGCATACTACTCAAAACTGATACTGATGGATTTGACTTTGAGATTCTACTTTCTTCTCTGAGCATAATTAAAGAAGATAGTCCAATACTTTATTGGGAAAATGAGATTTCATCCCTGAAAGATATAGAACTTGCAAAAGATTTACTTTATAAATTAGCAGGTATGAATTATTCAAAATATATTGTCTTAGATAATTTTGGCAATCCGTTAACTTATGAAGGTACACCTCAATTATTAGAGCAAATAAACGAGTATTTGTTTAATAATATCCATAGTAAGAATAATACTTTCTACTACACAGATATAGTTGCTTTCCCAGATAAATATAGTCATCTTATTTCACAAATTGCATCTGAGTATAATGCTTTTATTAGAAGCTCAAAAGTATACCCGTAATTAGCTAACTTTTTTTAAAAGATAAGATGTTAGTGTCTTAAGTTTACCCAATTCATAATAAAGCATATGCGGAAAGCATGAATAAATTTAAAGTTCGTATTTGGCGCTTTAGTTTTGGCTACAAAAGGCAATTTAATACTGTTTTTATATTAATTAAGTCAACTTAGCTTAAGATAAGATCAAAGTGAAAGCAACTAACTTAAATACTCAAGTAGAGGAATCTATACGTGATTCACTTGCTGTCAAACAGGAGAATATCAATATTGTCATATTCCCTGATTGGTCACAATCAGAAGAGTCACTTATTTTAGAGTTAGAACAAGTGATAAAGGTGGTAGTAACTCATCCTGATAGTAAGCAAATGATGTTACTTATAGACATCAATGGCATTTTTGAAGATGATGCTAATTTTGTTTTATCTGCTGTAGTTATGAATCTGCTTATAGCAGAAAATTTGGATGTTACCGCAGGATGTGAAATTTCTCTGTTGGGTAACTTAGATGAAATCGAATGGAAAGCTATTGTGTCTCGTATTCATGCTCGAATTATTCTAGAATATGAAAATTTGGAGGCGTTAAAATTTTCGTCGTTAGAGAATATTCCCACATATGATCTGGCAGGGTTCAGCGCTGCGGCGTTGGGACAGTTAATTTTTGATTTAAGCAATAGACTATTCCTACAGAAGAGATGGCAAGATGCGATCGCACATTATCAAAAACTTTTAGAACTTCAGCGAGGAGATGCAGACATTTATTGGCGGTTGAGTCAGTGTTATATAAATTTAAACCTGTTGGATGAATATTTCAGCACACTACAGGAAGGAATTAAACTTTATCCACAAGCCGGCCAGTTGCATTTTTCCTTAATCATTGACTTGGGACGCAATGGATGCACTCAAGAAGCTATCACTAGCGCCGAAAAAGCTTGCCAATTCTTACCTGATGATTACACTTTTCAAATTCTCAAATATTTAACAGTTCCGACAATCTACCACAATCAAGAAGAAATTGCTTTTTATCGCCAGCGCTATACTCAAGGATTACAAGATTTAATTCAGCAAACATCTCTCAAAACCCCACAAGAGCAAAATAGTGCGTTAGCTGGTATTGGTCGGCTGACTAACTTTTACCTATCATATCAGGCACAAAATGATATAGATTTGCAGCGTCAATATGGCAAGTTAGTCCATGAAATTATGACGGCTAACTTTCCGCAATGGGTTGTGCCTTTATCTATGCCGAGGCTGAAGGATAATCAAAAAATTCGGATTGGTTATGCTTCAAATTACTTACATTCTTATAGTGGGACACTTTGGTTAACTGGCTGGTTGCGTTACTGCGATCGCCAAAATTTTGAAATTTATTGTTACTACACAGGAAATGAGCCTGATGCAGTTACTCAAGAATTTCAAAATTACAGTGATGTCTTCCATCATATTCCTTATAATTTATCAGCAGCCTGTGAACAGATAATTGCTGATAAGCTGCACATTTTAGTTTTTCCCGAAATTGGTATGAACCCGCAAACGATGCAAATGGCTGGTTTGCGACTTGCACCTGTGCAATGTGTTGCTTGGGGACATCCGGTGACAACTGGTTTACCCACCATTGATTACTTTTTATCGAGCGAATTAATGGAAGCAGAAAATGCTCAAGAACATTACTCAGAAAAATTAATCCGCTTACCTAATATTGGCGTTTCTTACCCCAAACCATATATTCCCCCAGTCGTCAAGAACCGCTCGGATTTTCAGCTACTAGATGATTCAGTCATCTATTTATCCTGTCAAGCGCCTTTTAAATATTTACCGCAATACGATTTTATTTTTGCAGAAATTGCTCTTCGTGTTCCTCAAGCTAAATTTGTATTTCTGCGTGGTACTTTATTAAAACCTCGTTTGCAGCATGCTTTTGCTGCTGTGGGACTAAATAGTGAGGATTACTGTGTATTTCTTAGCATTCCAGAACGGTTAGACTATCTGATGATTAACTTACTTTCAGATGTTTATCTGGATACTTTCACCTGGTCTGGTGGGAATACTAGCTTAGAAGCGATCGCTTGTCATCTCCCCATCGTCACCTGTCCAGGGGAGTTTATGCGAGGTCGTCACACTGATAGTTTCTTGAAAATGCTAGGAGTGACAGACACCATCGCTAAAAACGAAGCAGAATATATCGAAATCGCCGTTAAATTAGGACTAGACCCAGCTTGGAAGAGTAGTATTATCGAAAAAATGAGCCAAAATTGCGATCGCCTTTTTGACGACAAAGTCTGTGTTACCGGTCTCGAAGCCTTCTACAAACAAGTTGTTGAAACCAGTTCGTAGTAAGCACGGAGAGTGCTTATCCAAAGATGAGGACTAAAGTCCTCACTACGAACTTGAGAGTGTTTGCCACATTTGCTGATAGGCTTTCTCCATTTCACGGGTAAATTGTTTACCGTTCCAGAGGGGGGCTGTTTGTCTTGATTGTCGCAATTTCCAAGCAATTTGTTGTCTTAAAGCAGCATCTTTACCCAAACGAATGCCCCATTCTATATACTCTCCATCTGTCCAAGCAAGACCTTCTGTTACACCTACATTCATCATCATGGTGTAGCTATTACGAGATACAAATTGTTCTCCAACTCTAGTTACTAAGGGAATATCCATCCAAAGTGTTTCTAGGGTTGTGGTTGCTCCGTTGTAGGGATAAGTATCTAGTACAACATCTGCAATTGCTAAATTAGCTCTGTGGACGGCTTCTGAGGGGTCTTGGGGTAAAAATCGCAGTCGGGAAGAATCTACACCCTCTTCTTCAGCTATTTTGTAGAAAAACTGTTTAATCGCTTCTTCGTCAGCGTCACCTTTAATTAAGAAGTAGCTATTTGGTACTTCTTTAATTATTCTCATTTGCCATTTTGTGGTTTCAGGATGACGTTTATATGACCTTTGGCTACTGAGGTAAATGACAGCATCACTAGGAATATCTAAATCTTGACGACGTAGTGTAGGGATACCAACTTCAAAGCCATCAACGGCTATATAAGTCTGGGGTAATCTCAATATTTTTTCTGTATAATAACCCTGGGCTGAATCTGGTAATACATAAGGGTCGGCAATAAAGTAATCAATTGCAGGTATCCCAGAGGCATCCCAACCGAGCCAAGTTGCTTGAATTGGCGCTGGTTTGAGTGACATGACGGCACAACTAATATCTAGTGTGATGCTATCTAGGTCTATGAGAATATCAATGTCATCCTCATATATTTTTTCGGCAACTTCTAAAGCTGTTATGCCTAATTTATGTGCTTTATCGGCTTTATTTACATACCATTGTTCAGCAAACTGATCTGCTGGATTATAGTTTATTAGATAGGTGCAAATTTCAAATTTATCACGGTTGTGATATTGAAATAACCAGCGTGCTAACCAGCCTACAGAATGCCGTCTCAAGGCATAGGATACATAGCCAATTTTTAACTTTTTCTGATAAGTTGCTGTTGGTCGATGATTAATGTTGCGTTGAGAATAACGCTCAAATTGTTGATGATATATAGCTTGAATATTATTCTGGCAAATTTGCGCTAATTGATTATGAATTTTTCTAAAATCTGATGGTCTATCCTGAATGTGTGGTTTAGCAAATGATGGTGTTAATAAACTTAGCGTTCTTACTTCATCTAAGGTAAGTGGCTGGGATGTGATGAATTCTTGCTGCAAAGCTTCTAACTGTTGACTTGTTGAGCATATTTCTTGCCAACATCCACCAGCAGTCAGCAAACTGCACAAAATTAGATGAACAGCAAAAATTTTATCGGCTATTTCTGTAGATAAGGAAAGACATAATTTTGCTGTCTCTATACCCTGAGAATAATTCTTAGCATTTTGATAAAAAATAGTTAAATGTCTTAATATTTCTAAGTTATTGGCATCTAGGTTTAAATACAATTCTAAAATATGTGCTGCTGTTGCTGGTAGTTTAAAGATGTGACCAATTTTCATGACAGCAGGAAGTACATCAATGAAATATGGTGTATTAATCAGGTAAGGTAAGCAAGATTTTATGAAGTCTATAGATGATTGATTGAAGGGTGGAGTTTCAAGAATTTCCTGTAATAATTGCTGTAATAACTCTAAATTTAAATCTACAAAGTTCTGAGAATTTAATAAATCTATGATTTCTAAATACCCTAATTCTATTTGTTCAAAATTATCTATTTTAAAGGAAAGTTGTAGAATTTTTAAGAGGTTATTGATATCGTAATTATTAATTTCTTTGATATGCTGACGAATTGCCCAAGCGAGAGAAAATTCTTCTAAATTTTCCCGTCTTTCTGATTCTAGTTGTAAAACTTGGGTTAGTTCTTGTGTATAAGTTGGAATATTTTCTTCTTCTAAATCTGCTAATGGCAGCATCCAAGTCATTTGCGCTTCTAGTTCTTTTTCTTGTAAAAGCAGCATTAAACCTAAATGCCAATAGTGGGAAATTATATCGGGTTCAGATGCTATTGCTTGCTCATACAATTTGGCAGCTTGCTCATATTCTCCTGCGATTAGATGTTGTTGCGCTGGGGTGAGTGTATTTGGATAAGTTTTGGTGTTCATAATTAGGTGTATATGATTAAATATAAAATTTAACTTTTGTTTGTGGTGAGAGAGTAGGACTAAAGTCCTTACTACAAGCTTTATTTAAGCTAGCTTAATAGTATTAATAGCTTCAATAAATGATAAAACAGGTGGGTATCATATACCCACCTGTGAATACATTTACTAGCAACATTGTTGCCAGCCAAATAATTACATAAATGTTTACTTGATTGCTTTTTGGTTAGCACCGCAATCAACACTGGTGGGAGCACCCGCAGGTGTAGGTACTCCATCAGTCAGGAGAGCCCCATCACCCTGATCTACAGCATTGATAGTCTCGCATAAAACAGATAATGTGGTTGCCTCACCAGTTCCTCCACCTACTGTCTGTCCAACAACAACGCTACCAACATAGCCTTTCAAAACAGCAGGGTCAGCAGCCAAAGTTGTTGGTAGCGCTTTAATAGTCGCACCGTTTCCTGCAATAGCACCAAGATTGTAAACGTAGTTTTCTGTTTGTGTCTTGATGCCTAGTTGGAGTTGGGTGAAATTACTTTGATCAGTAACGAAGGATGGATTTTCTAAAATATAAGCTTGTTGAGCGCGGTTAACAGAACCTACGTAGGTTTTGGCTTCTGAGGCACGGGCTTTGTTAGCTTGGTTGAGGAAGGAAGGCAGAGCAATAGCGGATAAAATACCGATGATGATAATTACGACCAACAATTCGATTAGGGTGAAACCCTCTTCGTTCTTCTTCTTGTTGAGGATGTGTTGGATGAATTTGGCTTTAAGTTCAGTTTTCATAGGATTTTTCCTTGATTTTGGGGGTGTGGGAGTGTTTCTCTCCTTCTAGAGATAACTTACCCACTTGCGATCGCTTTCATATCACCCCACCTACTTTTTTTTACCAAAGCTCAAATAAAATCTTCCTCGTGATATTAGTTTCGCTAAGGTATAATCCAAAACCCTTATCTATCAAGGATTTTATCCCTTTATTGTCGTTCTCCGCAGTCCAAAATCTTCAGATTGCTTTTGGTTAGCTTTGCCTGTGGCGCTCTCTAGGTTGATGGCAACTTGTTAAATCAGTATTAGCAGGGGCCTAGCAGCCAATATATTATTGATATTTTTTACCTGTTTTTCTCTGTGGCATTATATAGATAGGGAATCTGAGTTCGATAGTAGTTGTGTGTTCTCGAAGACGACGAACCCAGGCTGCTACATAGGATTTTCCTATGTCATACCAACTGCGCGGACTAACTTCAAATCAAGGATTGTTATCTATCTATTCAAATTCAGGTGGCCAGAGTTCTGATACTGCCAGTTCCCAGCCTGGGAGTAATTCTGGTAGTGTGAGTGTGTCGCCATTATGCAACACTGTTGGAGTTTGGTTTGGTCGGTAAACGGTTACTGTCAATTTGTCAGGGTCAATTAAGATACCAACTATAGACCCAAGTTGCAAGAATAGCTGAATTTTCTCTTCTAATGGTTTAATTCTGTCTGATTTGGACTTGACTTCAACCATCAGGTCTGGAAGCATCTCTACAAAGTCGCGCTTGGTCTTTTTAAGTCGGTCAGCTTTAACAAAAGACACGTCAGGGGCACGGAGGTTTCTTTTTTCTGAGTCTTCTATACTCGGCAAGATAAATCCGGCGCTAGAACCAGTTACACGTCCTAGTCTACGTGACATTACCCAGATATTCAAGAAGGTAATTAGACGAGAGCCTATTTCTTCTGACTCGTAATCTGATGGCCCCATAACTATGATATTCCCTTCTATTAATTCCAGTTGCCATTCTGGATGCTCGGTTTGTAGTTGCTCTAGGTCTGTAATGGTGAGGGACATAATACACCAAAAAACACTTCTGTATTTATCATAAGTGTGAATGTAGAGACGTTGCATGGCGGTTTTCGATGGGGTGCAATACACTTTGACCTCTCTCCAAACCTCTCTCCTAAGAGGCTACCGTGTACACACAAGTTATCCGATTCCCCAAAAGTCTTGAAAAACCTCAAAGAGTCCTGACGGACATCCCTCTCCTTGCTAAGGAGAGGGAAAGGTTCTACGTAGTAGAACGAGGGTGAGGTTTAATTTTCTGTATTCTCGCAACCATAAATTGCAGAGAGAGAGACTTGTGTGTACACCGTAACCTAAGAGGAGAGAGGCTTTGAGGTTTGCTCCCCGAACCAGCAATAAAAGCTTTTCCTTTCCCCTCTCCTCGTAGGGGAGGGTTAGGGAGAGGTTGTTGGGGTTGGGGGTTAGGTCTTTATTGGACTCAACTGCAAACTGCTATGTGCCAATACAGTTTATTTAAGGGTTATGGTTGGGAATTTTAAGTGATGTAGAGACGTTACATGTCGCGTCTCTATATCAGTTGATGGTCTTAAGTGAACGGTATTGCACTATATGCAGCGTCTCTGAACAATAAACAAGATTCCCGACTTCTTAGAGAAGTCGGGAATCTGAGCCTTTACGTACCGCTTTGCGCGATCGCATTTTGCTATGCTATATTAAACGTAGTCGTTATGAGTTTATATAATTGCCGTGACTAACCCAACAGTAGAAAACTTGGTAATTATCGGTTCTGGGCCAGCAGGGTACACAGCTGCTATTTATGCTGGACGTGCTAATTTGAAACCTGTTGTTTTTGAAGGTTTCCAAGCGGGGGGTTTACCTGGTGGACAATTGATGACAACGACGGAAGTTGAGAACTTTCCGGGTTTTCCCCAAGGGATTACCGGGCCGGATTTGATGGATAATATGAAGGCTCAGGCGGAGCGCTGGGGGGCTGAGTTATATACTGAAGATGTGATCTCTGTTGATTTGAGTCAGCGTCCTTTTACTATCCGCTCGGAAGAGAGAGAAGTTAAAGCCCACAGTTTGGTGATTGCTACTGGTGCAACGGCGAAGCGGTTGGGTTTACCCAGTGAACATGAGTTTTGGAGTCGGGGGATTTCTGCCTGTGCGATTTGCGATGGTGCGACACCAATTTTTCGCGGTGCTGAGTTGGCGGTGATTGGTGCTGGTGACTCGGCTGCGGAGGAGTCAATCTATCTTACGAAGTATGGCTCTAAGGTAAATTTGTTGGTACGCTCAGAGAAGATGCGGGCTTCTAAAGCGATGCAAGATCGGGTTTTGAGTAATCCCAAAATTCAGGTGCATTGGAATACTGAGGTTGTGGATGTGTTTGGTAATGGGCAAATGGCTGGGGTGAAAATTCGCGATCGCATCACCGGCACCCAAACCGAACTCCAAGCTAAGGGTTTATTTTATGCGATCGGTCACAGTCCCAATACAAATTTATTTAAGGGGCAAATAGAATTAGATGAGGTGGGTTACATTGCCACTAAGCATGGTTCTGTAGAAACCAGTGTTGAAGGTGTTTTTGCCGCTGGCGATGTGCAAGATCATGAGTTTCGGCAAGCAATTACGGCTGCGGGTACTGGTTGTATGGCGGCGATGTTGGCAGAACGTTGGTTGTCTGCTAATGGTTTAATTCAAGAATTCCACCATCAGCCAGAAGCAGCAGTTAATGAATTAGCACCTCAGCCAGCAAAGAAAACTGAAGCCGAAGAAGCTGCTGGATTTGATTTGCAAGGGACGCGCCATTATGGGGGTTATGCGTTGCGGAAACTTTTCCACGATAGCGATCGCTTAATCTTGGTTAAATATATCTCTCCTGGTTGCGGCCCATGCCATACCCTGAAGCCAATTTTAAATAAAGTAGTGGATGAATTTGACGGCAAAATTCACTTTGTAGAAATTGACATCGACAAAGACCGAGATATTGCCGAGAATGCTGGTGTGACAGGAACGCCGACGGTGCAATTGTTCAAAAATCAAGAACTGTTGAAGGAAGTTAAAGGCGTGAAGCAAAAGAGCGAATATCGCCAGTTGATAGAGAGTAATATTTAGCTATTCCCAGAAATTTGCTTTCTTACCCAAGCACGAAAAGAACGGGTAGTTGCATTTTCCCCGTTCTTTTTGGCTTGGTGAATAAACCGGGGAATTTCCTGCACTGTTATCGGTGCAAAGGTCTGGCTAATTTGGGTTTCTGAATATTCACCTTCTAAAAGTGCGTAAATCCGCAAGGTAGTTCCGTTATATCGCCAAAATTCAGGGATAGCAAGGGCGGCATAAAGGCTCAATTTGTCTATTTTTGATCTGGAGTATTCCACTTCTAGCACTAGGTCTGGGGGTGGATCAATTTCTAGGTCGATATTTTCTTTACCTCTAACCAAAGACTCATTTTGGATGTAGTAGCTACTATCTGGCTCTCCCCCCCGTTGTAAGTCATCTCGCTTTAAGGTTAGGGAACCAGCACGTTTATACTCTAATCCCAACTCTTCACACAGCACAACCACAAAACCCTCAATCATCCGGTTGGAGTTTTCATGTGGCATTAGTGGTGTCATAATTTCTAAGAGTCCTGAGTCAAAGGTAAGCCGGTTGTTGCGATCGCATCCCATTTCTACCAACATGGTTTTAAATGTCTGCCAGCTAATATTTTGAAGCAAAGTTCTAGTTTCTGCTGGTATTACTTGTGTCACCACAGCAAGTCCCTCCTTGGGTGTGATCGGCTTGATTTTCGGTCATGTCTCCTTAAGGAGCAGTACTTCACCACGCAATATGTACAATGGTCAGCGTATCTTGTTCTAAGCTGGCGATCGCATAATGACTATAGCAAAACGGCGACTACCGCCATTTTTACGCTTTGCTGAAAATCCTAACCTTTCTCAGCGGTTGATGCTAATTGGGTTAGGCATTACTTTCTTTTTCATCTTTCTGGCTTTCTTCTCTCCCGTCTTTCAAGCTTGGGGATGGCTGCAAAACCCCAAAGATTTCCTCTCTAACTCCGTTCACGAACCACCTTCAGCCAAACATTGGTTTGGTACGAGTCGCTTGGGCTATGATGTATTTTCCCGGACGGTGTTTGGCGCTCAAGCTGCGCTGCAAGTAGTGATTTTAGCAACAGCGCTGAGTATGCTGATTGGTGTGCCTTTGGGCATGGTGAGTGGCTATCTTGGCGGTAGGTTAGATAAGGTGTTGCTGTTTCTCATGGATAGCATCTACACCCTACCAGGCTTACTACTTTCGGTAACCCTGGCATTTGTCGTGGGGCGAGGAATATTCAATGCGGCGATCGCCATCAGCATTGCCTACATTCCCCAATATTATCGTGTTGTCCGCAACCACACAGTCAGCGTTAAAACCGAAGTGTTTATCGAAGCAGCCCAAGCAATGGGTGCCTCCACCTGGGTAGTGCTGTCTCGATATCTATTTTTTAACGTTATTCAAAGCGTACCCGTACTTTTCACCCTCAACGCCGCCGATGCAATTTTAGTTTTAGGCGGTTTAGGCTTTTTGGGACTAGGACTTCCCCAAGAAGTGCCAGAATGGGGACATGATTTAAAACAAGCCCTAGAAGCACTACCCACAGGCATTTGGTGGACTACCCTGTTTCCTGGATTAGGAATGACATTCATGGTTGTAGGGTTATCACTATTGGGTGAGGGGTTAAATGAATTTGTCAATCCCCGCTTACGGCGAGAAAATGGTGTCCGGAAATAGTCTACTTCCTGTGGAAGAATGCAAAATTCAAAATTCAAAATTAATAATCCATTTTTTTGAACTTTGAATTGGCTCAAAAGAACGGTTTCATCGTCTAATATTTGTTGTATTTAATACAGAGAGATTTGAGTGAAAGATAACATTTCTTTAATTGCTGCTGCTGCTGGCGGGTTGATGCTTTCTGTCGCCCTTTCTGGAATTTTAAGAGGTACACCGATCACTGCTTGGCATGATCCATCCAGTGTCAGTTCATACCCAGTAGCTAATTCGCGGATTATTAGTAACTAGAACTTACGCATTGACAAAAAACGACAAGTATGTTTTTCGGTTTTATTAATTGAAAGTCCTATAGATTGTGCGTTAGGGAACGCACACTACGGGTAGGATGCGTCCCCTGACGCATCTAAAAAACCTGAAAAGAGGGTAAATTTGTCAAGGAAAGTAAGTCCTAGTAAGGATAAATGAACCCACAGCACACAGAATTCATCTATTCGTGCATTGGGAATTGGGAATCAGAAAATTTTGCATCTGTGTGCTTTTGTGGTTTTATGTTTTAAAGAAAGATTTGAGATTGGCTATAGTGGATCAAGTAATTGGCATTGATTTAGGGGGAACAGCAATTAAGCTGGGGCGGTTTGCATTACTTGGCAGTTGCCTACAATCTTTAACTGTAGAAACTCCCCAACCGGCGACACCAGAGGCTGTTGTGGCTGTGATGGTAGATGCGATAGCTCAAATTGACCCAGAAAATCAAACTCTCGCCATTGGTGTCGGTACTCCTGGCCCCGCAGATGCAGCAGGAAGAATTGCCCAAGTCGCCATTAACTTATCAGGATGGCAAAATGTCCCATTGGCAGACTACTTAGAAGCTAAAACTGGCAAACCTACCATTCTCGCTAATGATGCTAACTGCGCCGGGTTGGGAGAAGCTTGGTTAGGTGCCGGACGTCGCTTTCAACATCTCATTTTATTAACTTTGGGGACTGGGGTTGGTGGTGCGATTATTCTTGATGGTAAATTGTTTGTGGGACATCAAGGCGCTGCTGGAGAATTAGGTTTAATCACCTTAAATCCCCATGGGCCAATGTGTAATAGCGGCAATCAAGGCTCTCTAGAACAGTATGCTTCAGTTACGGCAATTCGCCGCCGCACCGGCAAAGAACCAGCAGAATTAGGTACTCTTGCCCAAGGGGGAGATATTCATGCCTTGAATTTTTGGCAAGAATATGGTACAGATTTGGGTATTGGATTGTCTAGTTTAATTTATGTCTTGACACCGCAAGCGATCATTATTGGTGGCGGTGTGAGTGCCAGTTTTGAGTTTTTCTTACCAGCGGTCATCACAGAAATTGAGAAGCGAGTTCTACCTACATCTCGCGTTGGGTTACAAATTTTGCCAGCAGAATTGGGCAACTCAGCGGGAATGGTGGGTGCAGCCAAGTTGGCATGGGAAAAATTAAAAGATGTCTGATATCATGTCCGTTTAATTCGTGACCAGTAATCATCCAGACATGATATGAGCTAATTGATAGCCCTCACCAATAACTCAGCGGACTCAGGCTAAAGGATATCCTGTAGCCTGTAGAACATAATGCAAAACTTTTTGATATGATTCTGGATTATTTGTAGGGTTGATGATGATGGGAATAGTTACATCTGGCAACCAAAAAGTTATCCTGCCGTTTGCTTCATAACAAAAAGAACTGATACAGGTGAGGTTAATTACATATTCATTTCTATCGTAATTGATTTTTACCCAGTGGGAATTGTCTGATTCCAATCCTTCTACACTTTCTAGAAATTCTAGAATCTTTTGATAGTCTTGCAAGTTATTTTGCGGGCTAATCACGATTGGCATAGCGCTATCCGGTAACCAAAATGTAACTCTGCCGTTCTTTTCATAACAAAAAGTATTAATCCGGTCAAAATTAACTACATATTCCTTCCTCTCGTAAAGTAACTTTAACCAGTAAGCCACACAATACCCTCAGAATTGACCAAATGTTATTTTTTCATAAAGCAATTTTACCCAGGAAGGGTCAACATTTGCTCAACTACTGAAGCAATTTGACATACCTAATTTAGCAACAGCTTGTGAGACTAGAAGCCCCCGCCATACCTCCAAGAGGTTAGCGGTGGCAACTTTAAGAAACTTCCACAGGTGTTGGTGCACCAGTGTTTGAGTGAGTGCGGGAAATCGCGGCATCCATGAATCCTTTAAATAAAGGATGGGGGGTATAAGGGCGCGATTGGAACTCTGGATGAAATTGACAAGCTAGAAAGAAGGGATGCTGGGGAAATTCCACGATTTCTACCAAGCGCCCATCAGGAGAAGTCCCACTGATGAGATAGCCAGACTTCAACAAGAGATTACGGTAAGCATTGTTGAACTCATAACGATGGCGATGCCGTTCATAAATCACTTCTTGTTGATATAGCTTAGATGCCAGGGTATTGGGGAGAAGATGACAAGGATAGAGTCCCAAGCGCATTGTACCGCCCAAATCGACTACATCCTGCTGTTCTGGCAACAGGTTAATCACCGGATCGCTGGTATAGGGGTCAAATTCGGCACTGTTAGCACCGATTAATCCCTCTACATTTCTGGCCCATTCAATCACAGAACATTGCATTCCCAGGCATAAACCTAAAAATGGAATTTGGCGATCGCGAGCGTATTTAATGGCGGCAATTTTGCCATCTACCCCCCGGAGTCCAAAACCACCAGGAACAACGACGCCATCAACACCTGCAAGATAGTTTTCGGGGGCTTCATTTTCCAACACTTCTGAGTTGATCCACCGCAAACGCAGATCGCCATGAGTAGCGATAGCGGCATGGCGGAGGGCTTCCACTACAGAGAGATAAGCATCACTTAAACGCACATATTTGCCGACAATGGCAATTTCTACGGGGTATTTGGGACTATACAACCGTTCTACCATGGTTTGCCACTGGGATAGATTCGGTTTGCGTTGTTCCATTTGCAGCAAATCTATTGCTCTTTCTGCCAATCCTTCCCGTTCTAGAATTAGCGGTACTTCATAAATACTGCTAGCATCTTGGGCAGTGATAACGCATTCTGGCTGGACATCGCAGAACTCCGACATTTTTTGTTTTAGTCCTACAGGTATGGGGCGATCGCTCCGACAGACTAAAATATCCGGTTGAATACCAATGGATCTGAGTTCTTTGACAGAATGCTGTGTCGGCTTAGTTTTCATCTCCCCCGCAGACGCAATCCAAGGTAGCAGGGTGACATGCATATACAGCACATTCTGCCGCCCCACCTCTTTGCGTAACTGGCGAATTGCTTCCAAAAACGGTAGTGATTCGATATCGCCGACAGTGCCGCCGATTTCTGTAATCACTACTGAGGGATTCGTTTCTTTAGCAACTCTGACAATCCGCTCTTTAATTTCATTGGTAATGTGGGGAATTACCTGTACAGTGCCGCCGTTATAGTCGCCCCGCCGCTCTTTATTGATCACTGATTGATAAATCAAGCCCGTGGTAACACTGTTCAATCGAGACATTGAGGTATCAGTAAAGCGTTCGTAATGCCCCAAGTCCAAATCTGTTTCTGCACCATCTTGGGTAACGAACACTTCCCCATGCTGAAAAGGACTCATTGTCCCTGGATCAACATTAATATAAGGGTCGAGTTTGAGAATCGATACCGAATAATCCCTCGACTTGAGCAACCTTCCCAGACTTGCTGCTACAATGCCTTTACCGATGCTGGAAACAACGCCTCCAGTCACAAAGATAAACTTAGTCATAGTAATTTCAATTTCTAGCAACTTCTAAAAATACAACCCGTCTTTTGAGGGATGAAGTGTCAAGCATGAGGACGCCCTGAAAGTAGCTTTCCATACTGCTGCTGGAAAACCGATCAGTCCTTAGCCTAGGGCTGGGTGAATCTGCTCCACGAATGAATTTGCCGGAACGCCTCTGATTTATTTGCCGCTTGTTTTCATTCTTCATCCTTGATGCTTCAACCTTATTTGGTCATTGTGCCACAGTCATTCTTGTGAAATTTTCTGTGATTTTGCTGTGAAAAAACTTTTAGGATTAGTACTATTTAGCTGTCTTATCACCTCCTCGGTTGCATTGTCACAATCATCTCTTGTAATAGTTTTTCCTCCGCCAAACTACCAAACCAGTACGGAAAAAATATTTTTTATTGGCACAGCACCACCAGATGGACAAGTTATCATCAATGGTAAGCCAATTAACCGCAGCAAAGCTGGTCATTTTTCCCCAAGTTTCCCCTTGCAGTTGGGGGAGAATCGCTTTACAGTGCGCCATCAAAATCAAGAAGTTCAGCTTCAGGTGACAAGACTGAACACTCAGCCTGAGCTACCACAGGGGTTAGGCTTCGCTAAGGATTCTCTGACTCCATCTGCTGATATTGCCAGACTACCAGGAGAATTAATTTGTTTTAGCGCTATTGCACCCCCTAAAGCCAGTGTCTCTGTTAAGCTGGCTAATCAAATTATTGCCCTTGCACCCCAACCACCACAGGCACAACTGCCAAATAATTTGGCTGCCCTTACGGGGCGAAATCAGCCTACTGCCCAGTCTATCCCAGGAAAGTATGAGGGTTGCACTACCCTGCAAAAACCTGATCCTGATTCCTTCAGCCTAATTAACGGTAACAACATTATCTCCGGTGCTTTTGCCGCAGATACCAGCAAAGAAGTAGATTTGGGACAACCTCAGTTTCAGCTGACGCTCAATGGCAAAACTATCACTCAAGCAGGTTCTGGTAAAGTTAAAATCCTCTCACCCGCAGAGTTGACAGTTACTGAGGTGACTTCAGACTCAGGTGTTGCTCGCACTGGCCCGAGTACCGATCATTCTCGACTTACACCCCTGCCTAAAGGAACAAGGGTAACAGTCACAGGAAAGGAAGGTGAATGGTTACGCCTAGATTATGGCGCTTGGATTAACAACAAAGAAACCCGCATTCTCCCTGGTGCAGTTCCCACCCGAACCGTAATTCGTAGTGTTGGATCTCGTCAACTCCCTGGTATCACAGAAATACTTTTCCCCCTACAAGTTCCTGTCCCGGTGAGAGTACAACAAGGCGATCGCTCTTTCACCCTCACTCTCTACAATACCACTGCTCAAACAGACACTATTCGCCTGGATGATAACCCCCTAATTTCTCGCCTAGATTGGCAACAGGTGGCTCCAGGACAAGTAGAATACACTCTTAATCTCAAAAATTCTCAACAGTGGGGATATAAGCTGCGGTACGACGGTACAACCCTGGTGTTAGCTTTGCGTCATCCGCCTGCTATGGGACACAAAAGACGTCAGCCTTTAGCTGGTATTAAAATTTTACTCGATCCAGGACATGGGGGTAAAGAACCGGGTGCTAGTGGCCCAACGGGGTATTTAGAAAAAGATGTCAATTTAACTATTTCTAAATTACTGCGTGATGAGTTAGTGAAACAAGGGGCGACGGTGGTAATGACGCGGGAAGATGATAAAGAACTGTCCCTGGTAGAACGGCAGGCAATAATTAGTCAAGAACAACCTGCGATCGCACTTTCTATTCACCACAACTCTCTACCCGATGATGGTGATGCCGAAAATACCAAGGGCTTCGGCAGTTTTTGGTACAATCCCCAAGCCCACAACCTAGCAATATTTTTGCATAACTATGTAGTCAAAGACTTAGGCAAACCTTCCTACGGTGTGTTTTGGAATAACTTAGCCCTCACACGTCCCACCGCGGCACCATCGGTGTTGCTGGAATTGGGTTTTATGAGTAATCCTGATGAATTTGAGCAGGTGATGAACCCCCAAGAACAGCAGAAAATGGCCAAGACTCTAGCCGAGGGAATTACTGAATGGTTTAGAAGCGTGCGGTAGCATTTGGGGATAAATTTTGGCGGATAAATGCAAAATTTTGCTAGAATTTACCCATCAGTGTTTAACCAGGGCTGTTTCGTTCTAGAACCCTGAACTCAAGTTCAGGGCTAACAACTCCCATTCCGTTTTAACGGAATAGAAACTTCTTTTACTCGTCTTTAGACGAATGAGTGCTATTAGAATTCTAAGGTAGTTGTTGAAAATGAAATAGCCCTGAGTGTCTAACCGTAACTGCTCTCTAAGTCAGAATTAAAAATTGTTATGACTCCTAACCTGTCGCTAAATGGATTTTTGAGTCGATACAATTTCATGACAAACCCGATATTACTCATTCCCTTACTATTGAGCTTTGGCTTAATAGTATTTTTAGGAGTACATATAGTTATTGACATCAACCAAGTACATTACTTGAACATTGCGGCAGGGTCAAAACAAAGTGAAAGTTATATATTAAGTCAAGTAATGGCTCAAGTAGTAGCCAAACATGAGCCAAAAATTCAACTCCGAGTCATTGAAACTAAAGGTTCTGAAGAAAATATTCAATTACTGGAAGAAAACAAGGTACAACTAGCTACAGCACAAGCTGATATTCCCACTCTACCCTCAGCCCGACTAATCTGCAATTTGTTTTCAGACGCATTTCAGCTAATAGTCACAGAAAAATCTGGTATCCAGGAAGTTGCTGGAGTCAAAGGTAAACGAATTGCCTTACCTCCCCAAGGGGGTGGCCAATATAATTCATTTTGGGAGTTGGCAAAACATTACCGTCTGGTAGGGAATGAATTTACACACACAGCAATGTCAGAAGAACAAGCTGATCTTCTCTTTCGCAACCAGCAAATAGATGCAGTTTTTCGGGTTCGTCCCCCAGGTAATAAGTCAATTCAGCAACTTGTCCAGAATAGCAACGGACGGTTAGTGGCAATTGATCAAGGTGCGGCAATGAAAATAACTCAGCCAGCCTTTGAACCAGCATTTATACCTAAAGGCGCTTATCAAGGAAATCCCCCCATTCCGGCGATCAATTTGCCTACAGTAACTTTGCAAAGAACTCTTTTGGCTTCTAAATTTGTTGATGCTGGTATCGTCCGACAAATAACTGCAATTTTGTATGATTATCGCCAGGAGTTGGCAAATTTGATGCCTTTAGCAGCAAATATCAGTCCTCCCAGTACAGTTAGTGGGACTGGTTTACCACTTCATCTAGGTGCGGCTGCTTATTATGACCGAGAAAAACCCAACTTTATTCAGGAAAATGCTGATTATTTTGGCTTAATTTTGACATTTGTGCTGTTATTAGGGTCTTGGCTTTGGCAGCTAAAAGTGCGATTTGAGAAATTGCAAAAAAATCGTGGTGATGACTTTAACCAAGATATTGTCAAGTTGATCAGAACAATTGAAAGCTGTCAAGATATTAATAAGCTAGAAAAAATTCGGATTGAATTGTTAGATGAGTTTGAGAAAGTTGTGGAAGCTTTGGACAAAGACAGAATTACACCAGAGTCATTCCAATCATTTACTTTTACATGGGAAGCGGGTATGTCAGCATTGCGCGATCGCAAACTGTGGTTAGCCAGAGAAACTTTAGCACGTCAGCAACCTAAACCATAGTTTGTTAAGGTGTTCTGTAGAGCGATTGCTGCTAATTATTACCACTTCTTATGCAAAATTGGCATAGTAAACAAACCCCAGGCTAAACCCGTAATCAAGCCAAAAGGCGTAACCAGATAATTATTAAAACTCCACAAACCAAAAACTTGCGCTGCTAATTCCACCGGATAAGCCATCATCAAAACACTGGCAAAAGCTGCACCATTCCAACCGTATGGACTTAACCAATAAAAACCTTGACCACCAGTCACCCCATACAACAGACGAGTGATCAGCAAACCCGTAACCGTCCCATAGCAGCGCATACAGACAGCCATGAGAAAGGGTGGTGCTAAATCCAAACCCATATCTGGTTGCGGACATACATGATTACCCATAAAGTAAATGATGTCCGCAATCCCCGGAAGCAAAAACACCCCAGACGCAGCAAGAAAGGGAGCAACAGGCGGGCCAAAAACCATACCCACCAATAAAAAATCAGCAATAAAACTCACCCAATTAACCCGCAACTCCTCACGCAAAATTACTCTTGTCATTCCCTTTCTTCCCTTCGCGTCTTTGCGCCTTTGCGTGATACCTTTCTTAACCTACCTGAGTAATGTAGGGACTTGTCAACTTATCCAACTGCTGTGTCAACAGACTGAGGAACAATCCCACATCTGTAACTACACCTACTGATTCTACAGAACCGCGATCGCTTAATTTCGTCACCACAGCCGGATTAATATCCACACACACCATTTTCACACCTGCTGGAGTCATATTCCCCACACCAATAGAGTGCAGCATCGATGAAAGCATCAAAATCATCTCCGCACCTTGGATGTGTTTGGCATATTCTTCCTGGGCCTGAATCAAATTCATGATGGTATCAGGTAAAGGGCCATCATCCCGAATGGAACCGGCGAGAACAAAAGGTATATGATTGTGAACACATTCATACATGACGCCGCTTTTAATTACTCCGGCTTCCACAGCTTTGGTAATGCTGCCATAACGACGGACAGAATTAATTACTTTTAGGTGATGACGGTGCCCACCACGAACGGCGATACCCCGTTTCATGTCCATACCAAGGGAAGTACCCATGATATTTTGCTCGATATCGTGGACGGCGATCGCATTTCCCCCCAAAAGCGCTTGCACATAACCTTCACGAATCAATCGTGATAGATGTTCGCCGCCGCCTGTATGAATCACCACAGGCCCTGCTGTGACAACTACTTTACCACCAGCATCCCGAATTTTACGTAATTCCCAAGCCACTTGTTCAACGACCAATTCCACGCGGCGCTCGCTGGAAACCCCCGACGACATAAAGCTGAATTCTTGAGTGTTACGGACTTCGCGGGATTCTGGTTTGCGGATGGTGCGGATACCTAGCACATCGACAACGACGCGATCGCCTATTTCCAAGTCCCGTAATAGTTTACACCGAGCGACAATCCCATTGGGAGTTTGAGAAATGGCGATCGCACCATCCATCCGCTGATTTTCCACTTTCAGCCATTCACCATTTACCCGCACTTCCGTAGGATAAATTGTGCTGACATAGAAATCATCGGGCGCAACCCCCGCTTGAATTACAGGCTCTAATTTAGTATCCCGCTCATCTTGGGGTAAGTCTACCGCACCCAAATCAATCAACCGCGAGATGATTTCTTCCATCACCCCATGGGATGGCGCTGACACCTTTACCTCAGCCGCTGAAGTGCTTTGGCGCTGTTCTCCCAAGTTGAAATTCAGAACCTGGAAACTGCCCCCAGCGTCTACAATCAAATCTAAAGCGCGGTTAATTAAACCAGCATCGAGCAAATGTCCTTCCATGCGGATGATGCGGCTTTCTACCGACACATTGGCATGAACATCAACCTGTACTGGTTCCGTCACCCGCAACGTTAAGCATTTAGCCGCACCACCAGCTTTGAGAAATTCCGTCAGTGGTGTTTCGATTACTTGGAAGCCCACCTGTGCAAGGCGTGTTTTCAAATTATCACTCGCCTTGTTCATGATGACGATATTTTCCACATTCACCGTATTACAGGCGAAGTTCACCGCATCAGCTTCGATGATCGCAATCCGCTTTTCTGGTGCAACGCGCATTTCGATTAAGCGGTTGGAATAAGAATCAAAAGCGCCGGGATAATAAAGTAAATAGCCGTTTGCTAAGGGACAAAAGCAAGTATCTAGGTGATAGAAGCGATCGTCTATCAGCCGCAGAGACAGTACCTCAATATCCAACCATTTGGCGAGGTAAGGGTGAGAATCTAATTCTGAGCGAAAACCGTATCCCGCCCATAACCAACGTCCTTCCCTGTCTAGGAGTGCGTCCCCAGCACCTTCAAAGGGTAAATCTTTTGGCAGTTCATAAACTTTATAACCATTTTCCTCAAACCATTGTTTGAAGAAAGGCTCCTCACCCTGACGTTCTTTGTGCAAAAAGCGACTGAGAACGACATTTTTCCCCAGCACTAAGCCAGCATTGGCGGTAAAAACTAAATCTGGCCAACCTTTCTGGGGTGGGACTAAGTCTACAATGGCGTTTTCTTTGAGGATATGGTGTAATTTCTCCCACTGTTCCACGGCGCGATCGCGCGAAGATTTGTGAATATTTCCCTCCATCCAGGGATTAATCACATAGTCCACATCGTAGTGATCAGGGGCACACATCAAAAAGCGAATCCGGGAAGTCATAAAAAATATTGCAAGGGTTTAGATGCTACAAGTCTATGCTTGGAAACAGGGTTTTGCCGCTCCAATTCTGTAAAATCTGCTACTAAACGTCTACCTTTTGATAGTTGAAGGCTGTACAAATGCTTTGCTCTTAATTCTAAGATCAGCAGAGACTAAGGAAAAAGCAGCAGGAGATAAAATGTCAAAATGGCAATCGAAGCATCGGGCTAAAGCCACAAGTTCGTGCTATTCTAGCGCCCTTTGGTAACCATAATTTACATGACAGGACTAACAATTATAGTCGAAGATCATCCCTCCCCAGAGGCAATTCGGACTGTGATTAACAATTTGATTGAATACAACAATCTCAGTCAGGCTGAAAAGGACATATACCAGCCGCTGACTATCTTGTTACGAAACGATAACGATGAAATTGTCGCTGGGTTACTTGGTAAAACACAATGGGGATGGTTGTTTATCTCTCACCTGTGGGTTGCTGAATCCCTGAGAAATCAAGGTTACGGAAGTAAAATGATGCTAAAAGCTGAAGAAGTGGCTAAACAACGCAATTGTTCTCATATTTACTTGGATACATTCAGCTTTCAAGCCCAGGGTTTTTATGAACGTCTAGGATATGAGATATTTGGCGTTTTGCCAGACTTCCCCCCAGGGCATCAACGGTATTTTTTTAAGAAAGATATTTAATTTTTCGACTTCTTGCAAAAATCCTGTTTGATTATTTGAAACCACAGATATAGGACTTACTTCCTTTGGAAATTTATCCTAATTTTGGTTTTTTTAATAGTGTTTTAATGCGTCCCCTGACGCATTTTAGTAGGGTGCGTTCCCTAACGCACGGATTAAAATTTTAAATTTTATCTATAATCCAAGATTCCTAAAATTGATCATCCAGGTTCCTAATTATTAAAAAAAAGCAAGTTTGAAATCACATTAGTTGAGCCAGGATTTTTAAAGTTCTGCACTTTGCCACAGATACCAAGATGCTACAGTGCAATAAGGCTTCCACTTTAGCCCAAAATGCTCTACAGTTTTCTTATCTGGCAATTCTGGCAGCGCATAGAGGCGGCGAATTCCCGAACGAACTCCCAAATCATCCACAGGTAACACATCAGGGCGATGTAGGCGAAAAATCAGCATCATTTGCACAGTCCAACGTCCAATGCCTTTGACTTGCGTCAGGGTTTGGATAATAGCTTCATCTTCCATTACCTCTAACTCTGCAAGAGTTGGTAATCCATCAATTATTTTCTGCGCCAAATCTTTGAGATAGACAACTTTGGGGCGAGAAATACCTACCCCGCGCAACATTTCATCTGGGGTATTGAGGATAGCTTCTGGAGTGGGAAAAGGTTGTTCAGCATAAAGTTCTAGAAATCGGCGATGAATTGCAGCGGCGGATTTACCAGAAAGTTGCTGATAGAGAATTGCTCTAGATAGAGAAAAAAATAAATCTCCAGTTGGCTGTACTTGGTCAAGTTGACAATCACCAACCTGCTCAATTACAGATCCTAAAATCGGGTCTTTTTTGAGTGCCGCAATAGCCAAAGAATAATCCATTGTTTTTATAGCCGCTAACAGTATTTTAATTAAATTTGACCTCTCTCAAAACCTCTCCCCTCTTGAGGGGCTACCGTGTACACACAAGTTATCCGATTACCCAAAAATCTTGAAAAACCTCAAAGATTCCTAACGGACATCCCTCTCCTTCGCAAGGAGAGGGACAGGTTTTGCGTAGCAGAACCAGGGTGAGGTTTTGTATTTTTCAAACAACCTACTCCCTAGAGAAATACGATTAAGGCGAAATTTTGCAAAAAACTTTATACCTATGGTGATAATAATATATGGAGGTCAGAAAACCTCGCCCTGAGTTGGAAAAAGCGAGTTTATGCCAGAAAACCGCCTTCTGGATAAATTTATAGCCAGATAATATCCCTCGATGCCTTATAACCCGCGCCTTAAGTTTTTAATCGAAATCTTAAAAGCCGTCGCCAAGAACAACACGCCGGAAAACATCTATCCCCGGCTGAAGGCGAAGCAACACCTATTAGATCAAGAATTTGCTCAAGTTTTGCAAAGCTGGGCTAGGGAACAGTTTGACATATTGGAGAGGGAAGCAGCACGAGATATTGCCTCCAATATTAATAATTTCACTAATCGGATATGTGAATTCCCCTTAGGCAACCGGGCGAGTAATTTAGAAATTGCGATTGCCGATTACGAGCTATTACTGACTTTTTTTACCCTCACAGATTTTCCACAAGAATGGGCAATGACCCAAAACAATCTGGGAAATGCATACAGTGACCGGATACTTGGGCACAAGGCAGAGAATTTAGAACAAGCGATCGCATCTTACCAAGCAGCATTGCAAGTCTACACCCGCACTGCGTTTCCCCAAGACTGGGCAATGACCCAAAATAATCTGGGAGTTGCATACTGTAACCGGATACTTGGGGATAGGGCAGAGAATTTAGAAATGGCGATCGCATCTTACCAAGCTGCATTGCAAATCTACACTCGCACAGCGTTTCCCCAAGACTGGGCAATGACCCAAAATAATCTGGGAATTGCATACAGAAACCGGATACTTGGGAACAGGGCAGATAATTTAGAAATGGCGATCGCATTTTACAAAGCTGCATTGCAAGTCTACACCTGCACAACGTTTCCCCAAGACTGGGCAAAGACCCAACACAATCTGGGAATTGCATACAGTCAGGCAGGGAATTTAGAATTAGCGATCGCATCTTACGAAGCTGCATTGGAAGTTCGCACCCGCGAAGCTTTACCCCAAGACTGGGCAATGACCCAAAATAATCTGGGAAATGCATACAATCAGGCAGGGAATTTAGAACTAGCGATCGCATCTTACCAAGCTGCATTGCAAATCTACACCTGCACAGCTTTTCCCCTAAAATGGGCAATGACCCAAAACAATCTGGGTAATGCATACAGTCAGGCAGGGAATTTAGATCAGGCGATCGCATTTTACGAAGCCGCATTGCAAGTCTACACCCGCACTGCCTTTCCCCTAAAATGGGCACAGACCCAAAACAATCTGGGTAATGCATACAGTCAGGCAGGGAATTTAGAACTAGCCTACAACGCCTATAAATCTGCCATTGAAGGTGTAGAATTTCTGCGGCGGCAAATTGTTTCTGGTGATGAAAGTAAACAAAAACTGGCGGAAGAATGGAACGAACTTTATCGCCGGATGATAGATGTGTGTTTGCAACGGCATGATTCCTCCCAAGCGCTGAGATATATTGAACGGAGTAAAACGCAGAATTTAGTAGAAGTAATAGTTAAGCGAATTCTCCAACAGGAACTGCAACCTCTAGACAACGAAATTGCTGAGGAACTACTACGCCTCAAAACCTCAGAAAACCCAGATCAAACACACCTTAATCAACTCCAAGCAAAACGTGAGGAAATCCAAAAGGGTGAAGTTCCCTTATCTACCATCAGCTTCAGCGATATCCAAGCTTTAATAGATGATCACACCGCAATATTGCAATGGTACATTTTTGATGATTGCTTCCGCGCCTTCATCATTACCCCTCACCATCCAAAACCACAAGTTTGGTCATCTACACGGGAAGATTTAGATAATTTAGAAAACTGGAAAGCAGATTATCTCAACATCTACGAACCCAAAAACAGCACTTGGCGACAAAACCTAGCCGCAAAACTACAGCAGTTAGCAGAAATTCTCCACATTAACGAAATTCTCGCCCAATTCATCCCCCCAATATTCAAGCCCTAATTATCGTCCCCCATCGCTACTTACATTTATTTCCTTTCCATGCTTTACCTATAAATAGCGATAAAGAATTTTTGATAGATAGGTTCACCAATGGTGTGAGATATGCTCCCAGTTGTCAGTTATTGCAGCTTGCTAAAAATCAACCACAGCCTTCTGGGCAGTTAGGTAAAATCTTTGCCATTCAAGACCCCAATGAAGACTTGTATTACACTAATATCGAAGTTGAAACCATTGCCCGTCACTTTCAACCAGCACCAATAGTTTTGAAAAAAAGCCAAGCTACTAAAGACGCTTTATATCAACCTCCACATAATGATAGTTTGCAGTCTGCCCATTGCTTACACTTTTCTTGTCACGGTTATTTTGACCTCGAAGCACCTTTAAATTCTGCCCTAGCCCTAGCTAACTCTCGCGTTTCTTCCGTTCCCAATGCCGACAGCAGACGCTATAGCCGCTTTACCAAAGATAGCGACTTCGACTTACAAAAATGTCTAACTTTAGGTGATATTTTTAATCTTAATCTCCGTCAATGTCGCCTTGTCACTCTTTCAGCTTGTCAAACCGGAATCATTAACCACGAAAACACCAGCGATGAATACATTGGCTTACCTAGTGGTTTTATCAAAGCAGGTAGTGCAGTTGTAATTAGTACCTTATGGTCTGTGGAAGATTTTTCTACTACTTTATTAATGATTCGCTTTTATGATAATTTAAACTCTCTAAGCATAGTGCAAGCCTTACAAGAATCTCAGCTTTGGTTACGTAACGCCACCCAAATAAAATTAATTAAATGGACTAGCGAACACCCAAAAATTGAGCAACATTATAAGGATAGGATTCAGGAAGAATTAGAATTATGGTTTAAATCAGAACAAAAACCATTTTATAAACCTATAGATTGGGCTAGCTTCTGTATAATTGGATAATGCTAAATAACTAAAAAGGAGTTTCATCATGATGAAAGATAATGCAATTATTGAATCTTTTATAGAAGTTCTGAAAGACAGTGAATATCCGTTAGCAGCCGAAACTATTGCCGATTTGTATCAGCTTGATAAAACTCTGTCAAATTTGCAAAATCAACCCATCAAATTAGGCGCTGAGGCAATTATCGCTTGGTGTAAGGAACATCCAGAAGTTAGAGATGTAGTCCGATACAATTATAATAATAACAGAGAAATTCAAACGGCAGGTTCAGGTGAATCAGCCAGTACAGAAACTACCCTCGTTAATCATTATCCCCGCATAAAAGAGGCAATTAAAAATTGCCAAAATCCTCCAAATCCACCTGCTGATAGTACAACTAATAATTCCAACAATAATCCTTAAAATATTAGGGGTGCGTTAAATACAGTACTTCATAAGTAAATAAAGTACACATTTCAATATTATAAATCCTGTGGGGTGGGCATCTTGCCCGCCTTTGTGTACCTCACTCAGATAAAATTTACTGTAGGTTTAACGCACGATATAGCGGTTTTCATATCAGTGAGGTACAGTTTTCAATCGCAAACCCTCTAGGGGCGGGGTTTACCCGCCATCGATTGTATTTCATCCGACAGAGAATCGCTATAAAAAAATTAGGTATAGATAATGAGTTTTAAAGTTTACGCGCCAAACGTACATTTATTCGCCTTTCATCTGCAAGAAGATAATCAGGGAAATGATACAGATTGGCTTTGGCAAAACTGTGATCAAATTATTGCTAAAGTTCTCCAGCAACGATTTCAGCTTAAAGATGATTGGCTAGATGTAACGCAAAAAAAAAGATTCTTCCCGCATCGCTTTAACTAAACCTGAGAAAGTCGAAAATAATAACTTTCTAGTTTCCCTGAAGGGGGATGTAAATTTCAATAGCCAACCTATCGGAGTTACAGGCATTGTTTACGCTCTCCGGCTATTTGATAGTTACGGTTTATGGTTGAATTTGCGTCGTCCTCAACAAGAAAAAGGTCAAAAATCTGAAGATGTAGAAATCAATTTTTTACAGCTACTAAATCCAGATAATTGCTTATTTTTAACTGATACAGACGAATTTCTGGGGGAAACTCTTTTAATTACAGCTTTCCTGACTGATGAAGATAAAAATAAGAGTGCAGCAGAATTAAGACTTCTCGCTGATGCTTGTTTAACAGCTTTTTTGCCTGTTGATGGTTCTCTACCACCTTTTAATCGTTCTGGTTCACTAATTGGTAGTCAGATTTTTGAATATGGTTTGAACGACTTGCCAAATTATCACCATATTTTAGTTTGGCTATTTGCTAATAGTGATGCTGAGAAGAAAATCCTTGATGAATATTATAATCAATTGATTGATTTGTTTTTCTTTAGAAATAAAGTTATCAGTGCTTTTAAAGATAGTAGAAAAATTTATCAAAAGATAAAAGACTGCTATACCAAAATTGAAGAAGAAATTCAAATATTACAAAACCTAGGTCATAACCCTAGATTAAGCAATGATGATTTGGATAAATTACAAATAAAAATCAAGAGTTTACCTCAATTAGCATTAGAATATGAGAATTTACTGCGATATTTAGCCGAGTTTAAAAATACAATATATATTAACGGACATACTTATAAAAGTAGACTGGAAGAAATACAGAGTTTATTACCTGATGAAAACCTCGAATTTTTAGAATATTTTTATCAGAAAAATTATCCTTATTTTCAAGAACAGATAAAGGTTGATTTAGGTTATTTCCAGAATGGTTCTAGCTTGCTCGATAAAGCGATCGCATCGATTCGCGGTATTGTGGAGATTGAGCGATCGCGTTTAGCCCGTGACCAAGCAGAACTTGCTGAAAAAGAGCACAGAGCCAGAGAGCAAGCAGCAGCACTGGTAAGAACAGCCAAAGAGCAAGCTGATCAGCAACTGCAAAATTCCATTACATCTATTGGTACAGGAATCGCTGCTGGTTCTTTCATCGCCTCCAGTTCTGGATTAATCACTATACCTTGGCGAATGCCTGGGGATAAAGATGCTAGCAACTATCCCCATCCCTTGATTATCTCCTTAGTGTTAAGTACTGTGATTGGTTTTGCCGTTTGGTGGGGTTGTAAAACTTGGCTGGCAAAGAATAAATAAATGGCCAATATAAAGTTATGTAACAGTTTTTCCAGTTTCCCCCCAATAGTTGATTGCTGTGCCATGATGGGAGTTGAGAAGTAATTCGGCGACAGCGTTTGTTTTTAGTATTGACAGGCTTTTCCCTTTTGGTATGGTATATACAGACTTTTCTCCGAAATCTAAATCTCTACACTCTTATGATTTTGGAGACAATCTATGTCAATTTATGTAGGCAACCTCTCTTATGAAGTTACCCAAGATACTCTGAGCGCAGTTTTTGCAGAATATGGTTCTGTAAAACGCGTTCAACTCCCTACTGACCGTGAATCAGGTCAGTTACGGGGATTTGGTTTTGTAGAAATGGGCACAGAAGCTGAAGAAACAGCTGCCATTGAAGCCCTTGATGGTGCTGAATGGATGGGACGTGACCTAAAAGTGAATAAGGCTAAACCCAGAGAAGACAGAGGCTCCTTTGGTGGCGGTAATCGTGGCGGCGGCGGTGGCGGTAACCGTAACCGCTACTAATGCGAAATAGGATAAACCTATTTAGCTAACTCGTAAGTTATTAGTAACTTAATTAGAGTTAGAAGAGGCTCAGGCAGTAATGCTTGAGCCTTTTTAATGCAAAAAATTAACGAGGTGCCTCGGAAATTGTCACAATCAGTTTTCCCGTCTTATCGCCATTAAAAAGCTTGAGGATTGCCTGTGGCGCATTTTCTAAACCCTCAACCATTTCTTGAGTATATTTAATTTTCCCCTCTTGTAGCCACTGTCCGATTTGCCTGAAAGCAACATCAAATTGCGCTAAATAATCGGTGACAATAAACCCCTGCAAGCGCAAACGCTTTATCAAAATTTTGCTGTAATTATAGGGGCCAGGAACAGGTTTATCAGCATTATAAGTGGATATCAAACCGCATAGGGTAATACGTGCAAATAGATTTTTTCATAGATTTTTAATTAACAATTTGTAGGCAGCGCCATTGCTGATTATTCTGTCATATAACTAATATCAATTTAAAACAAGAATGCGACAGGTACAAGCCCGGAAACCCTATCAAATCAAGCTTTTTTAATTTTGAATTTGTATCGCTTACGGAAGCCGTAGGCTCTATGAGAGAATTTTGAATTTTGAATTGGTATAACTTCTATCCTAGTTTCTGATCTAAACGGGTGGCTTGTTCTAGGGCGGCTTTTTCTCTAGCTCTCCGGGCATAGGGCTGTAATTTGGAGCGATCGCAACCGGTAAGAATCGTCAGGTTATCTAAGCTAATGCCCCGTATCAACATTTCTACACACCAAGTATGTTGTGCTTGGGCGATCGCAGGTGGTTTTCCTTGGGGAGTCAATGTTCCCTCAGTCCATGCTTGCCAATGTCCCAAAAGCTCTAATTCTGAGATGGGTTTACCTGTGCTGTTAATAAACATCGCGGGTTGAGAATCTTTGCGACTTTTGTGCCATTTGGTTAAGGGATTATTTGTGTAGGAGCCATAGCGTTTGCCTAGAATCCACTGATTTACGGGTACCTGACGGGTGCTTCCTGGAGTTGTAATTTGCAGGAAATACCCTTTGGTGTCGTAGATTTGGTGCGTTCGTTGCAAGCTAACTATTTCTATGGGAGATATTCCTGTGCTAAATAACACGTAAGCCAAGGCATAATCTTGAATTCCCAATTTTCTGGCTTGGTGTAAAATTTCATGAACTAAACCAGCGGGTAAATCAGCCACTTCTTTGGTAATGGGGCTTTCTAAGGTTGATTCCCCTAGGGATGACATGGCTCCATGTAAAAATAACTCCACTAAATTTTCGAGAAAATCATCCCTCCCCTCCCACAATTCGTGAAATTCACTTGTAAATTCGATCACGGCATATCCTAAGATCATTCCATTGAGCAAACTGGCTAATTTCTCAGCGGGTAAATAAGTATTTAAATGTCCCTGCTCAATAACGGTGGCTAAATACTGGGCTACATAGCGGTTCGCCTCTGTTAACCCCCTGCCTAAAGCACGGCGATTTTCCATCGGGTACTGGTCTGCTTCTCCTACCACAGACCGGACAAACTCAGGCACTCGTTCTAATGCTAGTAGACTGTCACTTGCATAATCTTTCAGTGCTTGATAGACATTACCAGGTGGAGTTGCCCGCTGTACCAGTGACTCGCCTAAATTCTTAAAGGCTGCGGATTCTTCCAATACCGCTAATAGCAGCCCATGCTTATTACCAAAATGTCGAAATAGTGTAACTTCGTTAACTTCGGCTTTGATGGCAATTTGACGGGTAGTGGTAGCAATCACCCCTTGGGCAGAAAACAACTCAAGTGCTGCTTGAATCAGGCGTTGACGAGTTGAACTCGGTTGAGACGACATATAATAATGCAAGTGTCACTTGCATAAAAATAGGAGAATTGATAGCATAGCAAATGTAAGTGATACTTGCTTTGCTTTACTTTAACGAAATCTTTTGTCAGGTTGCACCAGACAAACAACCGATCACTTAAATAACCCATCCACAAGAATTTTTATGCCCGCAAAATTTCTGGCGATCGCCCCTGAGGGAGGCCAAGCACTACGCCTCAGTTGGACGAATGTGGCATTTTTTGCCGCAGTTCATGCTTTAGCTCTCTTGGCCCCTTGGTTTTTCTCCTGGTCGGCACTAGGTTTGCTGCTATTTCTCCACTGGTTGTTTGGGAGTATCGGCATTTGCTTGGGATATCATCGACTGTTAAGCCATCGGAGTTTCCAAGTACCCAAAGGGTTAGAATATGCGATCGCCTTCATTGGAGCACTTGCACTTCAAGGAGGCCCAATTTCCTGGGTTGGCGCACACCGCCAGCATCACGCCCACACTGAAGACATTCACCTCGACCCCTACTCGGCTCAACGAGGCTTTTGGTGGAGTCATATTCTTTGGATTTTATACCCTCGTCCAGAATTTTTTGATTATCAAATTTATCAAAAATTTGCGCCAGACCTCGCACGGCAACCATTCTATCGCTGGTTAGATCGCTACTTTTTGCTGCTACAAGTTCCCCTAGGCGTGCTGCTGTATGCCTTAGGCGGGTGGTCTTTTGTAATTTACGGTATGTTTGTCAGGACAGTATTGATTTGGCATTCCACTTGGTTTGTGAATTCTGCATCTCACATCTGGGGCTATCGCACCTTTGAAAGCAACGACGGTGCGCGTAATTTGTGGTGGGTATCCCTGGTAACTTATGGAGAAGGATGGCACAACAACCATCATACTTATCCCCACATGGCAAAATCTGGATTGAGTTGGTGGGAAATTGATGTTACTTGGTGGAGCATCAAAGCTTTACAAACACTAGGTTTAGCCAAAAAGGTTGTCTCACATCCTCCTCAAAGTGCAGGTCAAGGTTAATGCCCCCTCATAGTGAAGTAACCAACGTTTGCGCTCTAAACCCCCTGCGTATCCTGTGAGTGCAGCGTTGGTACCAATCACTCGATGACAGGGAAGCACAATGGCTACTGGATTGAGTGAATTTGCCAAGCCGACAGCACGACAAGCAGTCGGCTTACCAATTTTCTTTGCTAGCTCACCGTAGGAAATTGTTTTTCCCCAAGGAATAGTTCGCAGTGTTAACCAAACCTGCTGCTGAAAGGCAGTACCCCCAGTATTTACAGGAATATCATCTAAACTTTGCTCATCACCTTTAAAATAAGCCCGAATCCGGCTACTGAAACTCTGCGGATCTTTCACATCTAGGAAAGTAAAGTTACCATAGCGCCGCTGAAGAAGTTTGATCATTCTCAGCTCGCTATCGACAAAATCAACAGCGCAGAGTTTCTCACCATCGGAAACAATTAAAATTGTCCCAATTTCCGAATTGATTTTGTCAATTAGTAATTGCACAATCTAGAATTAACCTAAAAATTTAAATATATGAGCAAATTATAACATATAAATTTATTTTGCCAGAAACCCTACTTTTCGTCAAGTAAAAATTGGAAGTTATCATCTGCAGCAAAAAAAGGGAAAATCATCCCCAAGTCTGAGTATTTTGGCAGATTGGCAGGATATTTTGGAAAAAATTGTCAATCATAATAATTTGGCAGTACTTGCCAGCAAAAATATTCACAAAATGTTACCTTGGGGGACTATGACTTATTTACGCTGTCCCAAATCTCCGGGAATCTTAGCCAATGCCTTATCTTACTACTGCCAGCGAAATTCATTCCCTGATCGCTGAATATACCAAAGCTAAAACTTTGTGGATAGATACAGAAGTGGCTGACTATAAAAGTCGTAAGCCCAGGTTGTCACTGATTCAGATTTTGGATAATCCTCAAGATATGAGTGGCGATTCTGTTTACATTTTAGATGTATTAGATCAGACTGACATTATAGATAATTTTGTTGAAAAAATCATGGTAAATTCTGCCATTGAAAAGGTATTCCATAATGCTAGTTTTGATCTGAAATTTCTCGGTAATAAGCGAGCGAAAAATATTACTTGCACTTTAGAAATGGCAAAAAGTATTCCTTACTATCTGTTGTCATTACCTAACTACCAACTTAAAACACTTGCTACAAAACTTTGTCAATTTAACAATATAGATAAACAAGAACAAAGCAGCGATTGGGGCAGACGACCTTTAACGGAAGAACAGATAGAATATGCTTACTTAGACTGTATTTATCTGGCTCAAGTACACTGGCGTTTATTAAAGTTACAGGCAAATATCAGCCATGAACCCGCTACAGAAGACTTACAAATACTTGGAGAAAGATATACACAACTAGAGCAGCAGCGGAAGCTATTGACTTCAGAATGTGAACATCTGCAAGAAAGAATTAAAAATGCTATGCAGGTACAAAATATTTCAGAAACTGACTATTGTAAGCTAACTAGTTATGAGCGCAAAAGCGTAAAAGTAAAGTTTATAGAATTAGCAAAACTAGTCCAAAACCAAGAAATTGATTTAGATTTTCCCATCACCCTAACTGAGAAAATTCAGAAAGATTTAGGGGAAAATCTAGAACAACTAGCTGTAGATATCGATAAAACGACTGCTTGGCGACTGACTGCCAAAACCCAGGAAAGTGATGTTGATCAGGAATAAATTAGTCATCACCAGATGACTAATAGAAATTATCGGGTTATGGTAAAGCAGAAAACTTAATCTGGGAAATAGCAAATACATTCTTTGTACAAAGTATCATAAAAAACATAAATAGCTTTCCTCAATCAGGAGATGATCAGGCAATGGCTGAAGAATAAAAAATCAAAGATGAAAAGTTTTATACTTCATAGTTCATTCTGCCTAATCTATTCTTCAAAAAGCTGTTAATTACACCAAGAAAACATAAGGAAAGATTGTCAATTGACTGTAAACCTCTGCCAAAAGTTAGAATTATTCTGGAGTTAAATAATTAACTAGATTTTGGTACTAATTTCCTCTAAGTATAATGGCGGTTTATAGAAACTTATGAGATGGCGGTTATTTGCACACAGAGGGCAAGGGGTAGGCAGAGTATTTACTATCGCTTTGTTTACCGCTTTGAGCGGAATTACAATAGTTTCTTGTAGTAGCAACAAGGATGTATTGGTAACAGAAGTAGGAATTAGTCCTCCAAATCGTCGGACAGCGAAAACAACCAAAGCTGGGGACTTCTATATTCAGGGACAGAATCAACATGCTAAAGGCAATTCCCAAGCTGCTATTGCTGCCTATAGCAAAGCGATTAGTTTAAATCCCAGGTATTCCCCGGCTTTCAGGAGTCGCGGACTGGCGTACTTTGATATCGGAAACAAGGAAGCTGCGATCGCCGATTATAGCCAAACGTTGCGCCTCAACCCTAATGATGCCGAAGCCTACAATAACCGGGGAAACGCCCGTGCATCAATGGGAGACAACAAAATGGCGATCGCCGATTATAACGAAGCAATTCGCTTGGCTGCCAACTATGCCGAAGCTTTCAACAACCGGGGGAACGCCCGTGCTACCCAAGGAGACAAAAACGGCGCCCTAGATGATTACAACCAAGCTATTCTCCTCGACCCAAAATATAGCATTGCCTACAATAACCGGGGAAATATCCGCGCTGCTAAGGGAGATCCTCAAGGAGCGATCGCAGATTACAATGAAGCCGTTCGCCTCAATCCCAACTTTGGCCCTGCCTACAACAACCGAGGTAATGCCCGCGCCGCCAATAAAGATAAAATGGGGGCGCTGCAAGACTTACAACGGGCCGCTGCTATCTTTGAAAAAGAAGGTAACGACGACTTATACCGACAAGTGATGAAGAACATTCAAGAAATGAGGTAGTCAGCAATTTTTACAATTCGTCTATTCTTCAATAGTCGGGCTGCGGAGGTCTTCTACTAGCGCTTGAATTTCTGCGCTTGGAGGTGGTGTAAGGCGAGAAACCACCAAGGCAACTATGAAGTTAAAGATCATCCCCAAAGTACCAATTCCTTCCGGTGAAACTCCAAAAAACCAGGGTTGCATACCCCCGAATTTGACTCCGATAATGTAGATGATTGTAAAAATCAAACCAGTCAACATACCAGAGATCGCCCCGGACGCATTGGTACGCTTGTCAAAAATCCCCAGGAGTATAACCGGGAAAAAGCTAGCAGCAGCTAAACCGAAGGCAAAAGCCACCACCTCACTCACAAATCCCGGCGGATTCACCCCAAAATATCCAGCGAGGACGAGGGAAAAACCAACCATAACGCGCCCAACAAACACTCGTTTCTCTTCCGAGGCCGTCGAATCTATAATCCGGTAGTAGACATCATGGGCGATGGAACTAGAAATTACCAGCAACAGACCTGATGCTGTAGACAAAGCCGCAGCTAACCCGCCAGCAGCCACTAAAGCAATTACCCAAGCTGGGAGTTTCGCCACTTCTGGGGTAGAAAGCACAATGATATCTCGGTCAATTTTAATTTCGTTAGTGTCTTTATTGGGGGTTAATTGCAAACGCCCATCTTTATTTTTATCCTCAAAACTTAGCAGTTTAGTTTTTTCCCACTTGGTCGCCCAGTCTAGCTGCTGCACTTCTGCAACCGTGTGATTATGCAGAGTATCAATTAAGTTATAGCGGGCAAACATCGAGAGGGCGGGGGCTGTGGTATAAAGAATGGCAATAAATAATAGTGCCCAACCAGCAGAAAAACGTGCTGCACGCACATTTTTAACCGTATAAAACCGGACGATGATATGGGGTAAACCAGCAGTACCTACCATCAGAGCGAGAGTGGTGAACAGCACATCTAACATCGACCTGTTAACAAATGGCTCAGTATACTGCTTAAACCCCAGTTCAACTTGAATTTGATTTAGCTTGTCAGCCACATCACTAAAGGTAAATGCTAATTGGGGGATAGGATTACCCGTTAACAGCCAAGCGATCGCGATCGCCGGAATCAGATAAGCAAAAATCAACACACAATACTGGGCCACTTGCGTCCAAGTGATGCCTTTCATCCCCCCCAACACAGAAAAGAAGCCAACGATCACCATGCCGATGATCACACCTGTATTGATATCTACTTGGAGAAAACGACTGAAGACAATACCCACACCTCGCATTTGTCCAGCAACGTAGGTGAGGGAGATAAAAATGGCTGCAACTACCGCCACCAAACGTGCAAGATTAGAATCGTAGCGATCGCCTACAAAATCCGGCACTGTATACTTACCAAATTTTCGCAGATAGGGAGCCAGCAACAATGCTAACAGCACATAGCCACCAGTCCAGCCCATCAGATAAATAGAACCGTCATAACCCAAAAAAGAAATCGATCCCGCCATTGAAATAAACGAAGCTGCGGACATCCAGTCAGCAGCAGTAGCAGCACCATTAGCAATTGAAGGTATCCCCTGACCTGCTATAAAGAAGTCTTTCGTATTTTCAACTCGTGATTGCCAACCAATATAAATGTAGATGAGGAAAGACAGTCCCACCAACAAAATAGTCCAAATTTCAACTGACACAGTTTTTCCTCACTTCCTGATATTGTATTTGCGGTCTAGCTTGTCCATTTGGAACGCATAAATGAAAATCAATGCCACAAATATCAGGATTGATCCTTGCTGCGCCATCCAAAAACCAAAAGGTACGCCAAAAAAACGGATCGCATTCAACGGCTGAACCAACAAAATACTAAAAACGAGGGAAACCAGCGCCCAGACAATTAAAAGATTACGAATTAAAGCAGTATTAGCACGCCAATAAGCACGGCGCTCAAGTTCATCCATCGTTCTTTACCATAAGTGCAACAAAAATAATAGCAATAAGCCGATATTTTAATAGCGAATTCTTATGTTATTTTTTATTTCTTTATTAGAGTTAGATATATAAAATTTTTAACCGTAAGAGGTCATTTATAAAGTAAACATACAAAAACAGTAAGGTGTATTAGGCGCATATTAAGAGCTAATTCATTTTTGTGTATAAAAAAGTACTTTAACTAAAGCTCTTTCCGCCAACACCAATGAGAATTTACGGCAAAATAAAATGTAGCTTATTTAACCGTCATTATTAACAAATTTTAAATTTTATTAATCCAAATATTCCCTATTAATTGTCAATACCACAATATAGTAGTTTACGCAACTTTATTGGAGAAATATACCAAAAAATTTGGTTTTAACTAATTTTAACGACTTCTAACTAGTTTTAACTAGTTTATGCTTTCAGCCGGAACTTTAGTTCACGACTGTTGGCAATTAGTACAATAGCCGTTTTCAGATTTTGCTCAAACTTCCCAACCAAATATATTAGCTACTTGATACACAAGATTCATTGGCTCAAAAGGCTTGGCTAGCACACCCAAAATCCCTAACTGCGAAAATTGCGCTCTGTCTTCAGGCTGTAGTTTTGCTGTCAAAAAAATCACTGGAATATATTGAGTCGCAAAATTTGCTTGTAATTTTTGAAATGTTTCAATTCCACTCATTTGTGGCATAGAAACATCCAAAAGTATACCATCTGGGTTTTGAGCTTCAGCCAATTGCAATCCTTCCTGACCTGAACTAGCAAGCAAAACTTCCCATCCTGCAATGTCTTCTAAGCAACCCTGAATCACAGCTTGAATTGCATTTTCATCGTCAACGACCAGCACTCGTTTTCTAGACATAACTTAAAAAAGTTCCTAATTTTCGATCACGTAATTTGGTACGAAGGGCAATGTAAAGAAAAATGTACTACCTTGACCTAATATGCTCTCTGCCCAAATGTATCCCCCATGTTGCCGGATAATTTTCTGGCAAATTGCGAGTCCCAGACCTGTACCACCTTTTTCCCGCGCATTGGAAGCATCAACTTGTTGAAACCAACCAAATATGCTCTCTAATTTATCTGCGGGAATTCCCTGTCCTTCATCTTGAACCTGAAACAGGATATAAGGTGGTGTGAGGAAGTTAAAAATAGAACGATTGGCAAGATGGGAAAATATTTGTGCTTGAGTTTCTTTTGTCTCAATTAATTTATTACTGACAGAAATAGTGGTACAAGGTTCAGAAAACTTGATGGCATTGCTCAACAGATTTGTCAAAGTCTGAATAATGGCATCGGAATTAGCCCAAACTTCCACAGGGAGCGGTTTAACATTAATACTAATGTGCTGTTTTTGGGCGATCGCTTGCATAGTATCCGCCGAATCTATAATTAATTTAGCCGCATCGCAACGTTGTTTCACCAGCTTCATTTGGCCAGACTCTAACTTTTCTAGGCAAAGAATATCATTAACCAACCGTACCAAACGCTCTGTTTGAGAGGTAGCAATATTCAGCATCTGGCTACGCTTGTCTGGCTTTTTGTCATAGACTTTACCTGCTAACAATCCCAAAGAACCATGTATTGCTGTTAATGGAGTTCGCAATTCATGACTGACAATAGAGATAAAATCCCTTTTTACTTGCTCAACCGCACGAATTTTTGTCACGTCTTCCACAGTACCAATGTAACCACTCAAGTTCGTCTTCTCCATCAATATAGGAGCAAGTATAATTCGCGCATAGCGAGTTTTAGTATCTTTGTGAAGATAGCGAATCTCGTGATCAAAACTTTCTGATATATCTTTAAAAATCCTCAACCATTGATTTAACAACTTCTCCCTATTATCCGCATTAATCAATTCTAACCAACTTTGTCCTATCACTTCTGCCATCGTCAAACCGAAAATTTGTAGAAAACAAGGATTAGCATAAGTGCATATCCCCTGTTGATCAATCACAAACAAACCTATGGGTAAACATTCACTTAGTGAGCGAAACTTAGTTTCACTTGCCTGTAGTGCTACTTCTTTTTGCTTTCGGGACGTAATATCATTATTAATTTCTAGAATTTTTATAGGTCTACCTAGATCGTCTTTTTGTAACACCCAACGACTGAATACAGTTATAGAAATGCCATTTTTATCAGTATGAATTAACTCACCTTCCCAATATCCTAGATTGAGTAATTGAGCTTCAATTTCTGTCAATGGCTGCGGAAATTTGGTTTGCAAAAGTATGTGAGATACCTGTCCTATAGCTTCAGATTTTGTCCAGCCATACATCTGCTCTCCTCCTTTGTTCCAAAAGGTAATCACCATGTTTAAATCTAGCGTCAATATCGTATCGTGGGCTAAATCTAAAAGTTTTGATTGTTCCAAAAGAATTTGTTTCTTTTGTTTTACATCATCTAGGGTCAGACGTAGCTGTTTATTGAGTTCAGAGAGTTCAGCAGTCCGTTCTGCAACACGCATTTCTAATTCCACTTTAGCCAGGTGGAGTTCTGCTTCTTGGCGTTTGCGCTCTGTAATCTCTGTAAGATTAATAATTGCTCCAATAATTTCTCCCATTGAGTTTAACAAGGGACAGGCATTCAGTAGTAAATCAACCCGCTCGCCATTAGAACGTTGAAAGTAAACTTCTACTCCCTTATAATGCTGTCCCTGTAAAACTCTACTAATAGAAAAGCAATTTTCCATTAAAAATTTTTCTGGGAGAATATTTTGGTCAGATTGAGTTGCTTGGGGTTTGATATGTATATCTAATTTAGAGTAATACAATGATAATATCTGGTCGAAGTCTTGAAAAAGATAATTGTCACAACATAGAGTTTTAAAAACTTGACTAGCACGAATAATTATACCTTTTTGGTTACAAACCACTACAGACTCGCCCACTTGTTCTAAAATGGATCTAGCAAACTTTTCAGAAGCAATAATTTCTTCATTTTGTCTTTTTTCTGTTAAATCAGTAATAATAATACAATTAATATAATGATTATCTACATTGAACTTATTAGCGGCCAGATAAACAGGTACTTCCTGTTCATTAATAGTAACCAGTAATAATTCACCTATTGCCGTTAATTCTTGCTCTTGTTTTTTCATTAAAGATTGAAATATATTAATATCTCGCTCTAAAATAAATTCTTGGAACCGAGAGCTAATAATCTTCTCTAAAGGATGCTTGAGTAAGTTAGCGAATGCTTGATTAGCATATAAAATCCATCCATCTGATGTGATGATAACTGCTCCCTCACACATCTGCTCAACCAGCAAGCGATAGGTATAATCTGCGCTTTGCAGCGTAAATATCTTATCACCTTCTGGACTAGAAATAACAAAAGCATCAACTGCCCCTTCATGAATAGCTTGTAATGTATCTTCAGCGACAACTAGCCTTTCTCGCAGTACTTGAATTTCTTTCAAAAGTTCTTCTTTAGAATAATTGAATAGAGTCATTTTTTTAATTTCCCTTGTTATGTGACACAATATTTAAACCTAAAAGCACTTTGGATGTATTGGATAAATCACCAATCACTTTTTTGATGGGAAGAGGCAATTCTTTCACTAATGTAGGAACAGCAACTAAATTTTCTACAATAATTAATCCCGGTTGTTGATAAACATCAATTACTTCCAGACTATATTGACCAGGTAAATATTGTTCACAGATATCTTTAATATTTTTTAAAGCAGCAAGAGAATGCAAATTAGCACCAGCCACATAAAGGCGTAAACAAAAAACTGGATTTTCCGCCTTTGCCATTAGCTTTTTAAATTCAGAACTCACATCTTCAGGATTGTCTTGTTCATTTTCATTATTCATCTACTTTTACCTCTAATTTATTAGTAATTAACAGGCTTGATTTCTAAACCCAACAATACTTTCTCTTGATTTGATAGATCCCCTATTATTTGCCTGATAGGAACAGGTAGCTGGCGGATTAAAGTGGGGATAGCAAAGATTTGATTTTCTCGGGCTAGATGAGGGTGTAGAACTAAATCGACTACTTCAATTTGATATTTGCCCTGAAGATTTTGCTCACATATTTTTGTTAAGTTGGCAAATGCTGTCACCGATTTAGGTGTTTGTCCAGCAACATAAAGACGTAATTTCCAGAAAACTAATTCCTCTGATTGATTGATTTCTTCCATAACACAATCTCCTTAAATTTGCTAAAACTAATAAGTAGAGTAACGTAAATAATTAAAGGTTTGTAGTAAGGAATTCAGCCCTACTTTGAGGCTAATTTCAACATTTATTACTTTACTTAATATAGTTTGATTTCTTTTTGCATACTTGCTTAGAGATTCTCAACGAATAGGATTCAGATGTAGGTTGGGGAGCCACTCACCTGCGGGGGTTCTCACCTTGGAGTGCAGTGGCATTTGAGGAACTAAACCCAACATTACCAGTGAATTATCGGAATCCGATTTGATTTGTGATAGCTTGCATGGCGTAGCCATACTTACTCATAGAGGCTCTTAACAAGCAAATAAGGGAGGTAGACGTGTAGGTAATTTTTCCAAAAATCAAACAGCAATTCTATATTTGAATTTCACTTCATTCCCTACACTAAGCAAGCTACAACTAAACTGAAGATAAACTTTCTTTTTCTCCAAAAAAGTTGAAACTAGTGGTAAAATAGAATGTCAGATTTTTTCTTGAACGAAAGTGGCAAAACAAGGCTAATCTGCTTTTCTTAATTGAGCTAGTATCTGGCTATATTCCTTTAAATTGCTTTGATTAAGAGCTTCTTGTTCTGTGAGAATGCGGAGTTCTTCTTGTTCTGCTGCCAATTCTGCTTCTAATGTAGAAATTTGGGAGCAAACTACCATTCGTTTGCGTTCCAATTCTCGTTTCTTTTGCTCTAACAACAGTTGGCGTTGACTGGCTGCTAATTTTTCTTGTGCTTCTTGAATAATTCTAGCACTACCAGTTAAGACAGTTCCTTGTCCTAAATACACATCTAACAGTTGAATACCTTGTTTAGTCAGTAAAAATTCCCGCACTTGGTTAGAGTGTTCCATACCACGAGATTTGAGAACATACAAAAGTCGGCTACGTTCCCCGTTGCTTTCTAGCATGCGGACTTCTATCCAAGTATCCATGAGGGAGGAAATTCCCATTTCCGTCTGCTCAAATGGGCCACCCCCAGGAGTTAGGTTATTGAGCAACACTGTAATTTGTTGGGATTTGAGAAAATCAACCAATCGGATAAAGAACATCTTGGTTTGATTAAGATTACCGCTTGAGGTGAGGTTGCTTATAGGATCAATAACCACGGTAGAGGGGTTAAATTTCTGTATGAGGTGATGTAAATTCACCAGGTGTGTTTCTAACCCATACTCGGTGGGACGGACAGCCTGAAAATTGAGCAACCCCTGCTGTAAATATGGTTCTAAATCTAAGCCAACAGAGCGCATATTCCTGATAATTTGTTGCGGTGCTTCTTCTGATGCTAGATACAAACACCTTTCTCCTTGACGGCAAGTTTCAGCAGCAAAATGGCAAGCTATAGTAGTTTTACCTGTGCCAGCTGTACCAGTAAGAAGAATACTGCTACCCCGGAAGTATCCATTTCCACTCAACATGGCATCTAAACGAGGGATACCGGAGGAAATATGTTCTGTTGAGACTACATGGTCTAAGCCAACAGAGGTAATGGGCAAAACGGAAATGCCATCATCAGTAATTAAGAAGGGATACTCGTTAGAACCATGTTGAGAACCTCGATATTTAATAATTTGCAGTCGTCGTATTGCTAGCTCCTCATTAGTTCGTTGATCTAGCCTAATTACACAGTCAGAAACGTATTCCTCTAAACCTTGGCGTGTCAAGGTGTTGTCGCCCCGTTCTCCAGTGATAATGGCAGTTAAGCCTTTTTGTTTAAGCCAGCGAAATAGACGACGTAACTCAGCGCGGACAATAGCAGCGTTGCTTAAACCGACAAATAACACTTCGATGGTATCTAGTACTATTCTTTTGGCACCTACTGAATCTACAAGCATACCAATGCGAATAAATAACGCTTCTAAATCATAATTACCTGCTTCTTGAATTACTTGGGGTTCAATGTAGATGTGTTCAATAGCTAATTTTTTTTCCTGTATTAGCTGCTCTAAATCCCACCCCAGAGAAGTAACATTTTGCACTATTTCTTCTGGGGTTTCTTCAAAACAAATGAATGCTCCTGGTTCTGCATACTCGGTTGCACCTCGTACCAAAAACTCAATCCCCATTAAGGTTTTGCCACAACCCGCAGCACCACAAACTAATGTTGGACGACCTAATGGTATTCCTCCATCTGTAATTTTATCTAAACCTTGAATGCCAGTTGGACACTTAGGAAGATAATTTTTTTTAACTTTTGCAGATGTATCTTGTTTAACCATAACTTATACTCATTTAGGAGAAATCTGCTACTTTTTTCTTCCCATCATTGCTTTATGATTTGCTCTTACACACAGTACTCATACTTAATTCAAAAATTTCTAAAACGGCAGCCCAACTTTTATCTGAGTTTTGCTTAAAATTTTAAATCTAAAATTTGAATATTTTTTGAAGATTGACAAAGCCTCTTAGAGGATGTTTTACATCAGGGTAGGTAGAATTTGTAATTCTGTTCGTTTAGCGTGCCCGAGGCTCTATAATCTTGGGTTTCTGGCATACAATGAGATGCTTTATTTCGCTATGGCTGACGCTAGGTCGTGTAGCGTGCCGTAAGTTCTAGCTATGCCCGCAGGGCTTTATGCTGCATTGATCATGACAGCAAAAATACTTTTAATCTCCTAGGCTTCTAGTGTCCAACCCAGAAGTTTAGCGACTTGTTCAGAGAGAAGCATGGGATCGAAGGGTTTAATAATTGCTCCGACCACATCTAAATTTGAACACAGTATATGTTCAGTTAACTTTGTGCAGCCTGTCACTAAAACTACTGGTAAAAACTGGAAATCTGGACTAGTTCTCAGTTCTTTTAAAAACGCTAGACTACCCATCTCTGGCATTATCCCATCAAGAATAATTGCATCTGGCTTTTCTGCCATGACTTTTGCTAACCCTTCGCATCCTGAACTGGCAGTCACTACATCCCAACCACCTATATCTTCTAAAGAATACTGCACCAACGTCCGGATATCAGGGTTATCATCAATCACCAAAATTTTTTTCTTTACCATTTTGTCAGGAGTGCAGGATTGTAACTTACTGTTCATATAGCTATTTCAACCTACCTCAACTATTTTTAAGATTACACAATAGTTTTGAAGATTTTTTGAAGATGGCAAAACTTTAATTACTCTAGATTTAATACAGTTTGGTTCAGTAAATTTATTTATTCAAGTGAGTGCTGTGAGACAACAAAGCTTACTCTAAACTGTCTTGCTATAGAATCATTATTTTATCTTAGTATTTAAATTTACTACTAAACTTAACTTTATCCATAAAACAGATAACAGGGAATAATTTAGTTAGATGTGCTTCTTTGATGTGTTGCTAGTGGCAATAGTTGCTAATTAGAGGATTACATCTTCTAGCTTTTCGTCAAAAAGCTCAGAAATACATCTTTTTGAGCTTAAAATTCTTATTTTTAAGCTCATTTATTCACAATATTTGCACTTTCTAGTCGTGATGCAAGATGCCTGGTTATTATACAAAACCTTACTTAAAAGTATTGTGTAAAATAGATTTATAGTCTTGCTCATCCTGTTGTAATGTTGGGCTTTAATACTTTTACTATCAACCAAAAAACAACAAATTACCTTAAATCAGGGCAAAATTAACATATAGGAGCTAAAAATATTGTGAAAATATTATTAGTAGAAGATGATAGTATTACCAGTGAGATACTTGCTAATTTGCTAACTGCTCATCAATACCAAGTCAGTTTAGCTACCGATGGACAGATGGCATTAGAATTGATAGAAGAGTTTGAGTATGATTTGGTAATATTAGATATTATAATTCCTAAAATAGATGGGATTAGTCTATGTAAGCAGTTGCGAAAGCAAGGCTACGAAACTCCAATTTTGTTACTTACTGCTAAAGATAAAGTAACAGAAAAAATTAGCGGACTTGAGGCGGGAGCAGATGATTACGTTACAAAACCCTTTAATTTAGAAGAATTACTAGCAAGGGTTAGTGCCTTATTGCGCCGGAGAAAATATCTCAATCATCAGGAAATAATTTGGGAAAATATCCACTTTGATTCAGTAAATAGCAGAGTAACTTATGGCACTCAACTTTTACATCTCACACCTAAAGAGTATTGGTTATTGGAATTATTTTTACTCAACCCTAAACGGATATTTAGTCGTCAAGCCATTTTAGATCGACTCTGGGATTTTTCTGAATCTCCCAGCGAAGGTACTGTCAGTACTCATATTAAGAGTTTGCGTCAAAAGTTAAAAGCGGTGGGAGCAGAAAATCCAATTGAAACCGTGTATGGCTTGGGGTATCGTTTAAAGACTCCCAGCGAGTCTTGTCACTGCTCACTGTCAAGCATTTCAAATATTAAAGATGATACTAAACAAAAAGCCCAGACTATTACCTCAGGGGTATGGAAAAAATTTCAGACTCAGTATACAGAACAAGCCAGGAAATTGGCACAAATTATAACTGTTTTGTCATCGAAAAAATCTGATCTAGAAGTACAACATCAAGCGGAGGAAATTGCTCATAAATTAGCTGGAGCTTTGGGAATTTTTGGTTTGGTGAATGCATCCCAACAAGCAAGAAAGCTAGAGTTGTTGTTGCAACAGACAGTTTTAGATACTATGCATATCCAGCAAGCAATGGAATTGAGCAAAGTTATACAACAAGAAATCAGCCACTGGAGTTTAGACTAGTACCGCAAGGGGAAATTCTCTCATAGAGCCTCCGGCTCCCGTAAGGGATACAAAATTTAAAATGAATACAGCGTCAGATTTTCAAAGATTTGGAATGGGTGGTTTATTTTCCGCCAACCTGCACTATACGAAAGCGATGACACACCCTACAGTTTTATGGTTTATAGAACAGAGGAAACAAAACCTCACCCTGGTTTTGCTATCGCTTTACCTGTCCCTCTCCTTATGAAGGAGAGGGATTTCGGTCAGGACTCTTTGAGTAATCGGTAGCCTTCCAGGGGAGAGGAATGAAAGGGAGGTCTGATATTTAATTCAGGCTACCTACTTAGTCACCTACTATTTGCTGTAATATTCAGTTTGAGCATAGACGCTGATAATGCTATCACTAACTACAAAAAATGTGCCTTCTTGCTCATGTTTAGAGAACTGCAAATTGGGGTATTTAGCAGCAACTTCTTCAGCAGTCATGGCTTTAGCTAAAATTTCATCTGGTAACAGTCCTGTAGCACCAATATAAAATACCAAAGGAGAAATTTTCTCCTGGTAAATTTTGTCAGTATATTGCTCTAACTTACTATTTGCTGCTGTCATTGCAGCAATAATTTCCTCCTTACTGACATTTTTACCAGAGTGTTTAGCTTGCAATACTAGCACCAAAATATCAGCACCAACTTTGCTCAAAATTTCTGCAACTCTGTGATTGTTATCAAGTCCGAGAAAGTCATCAAAAATTGGTTTCATCAATTCATCAACTTTGGTAATTTTCATCCGCGCCGAAATTGATTTTGGTCTAAAAGCTATATTTTGATTAAATACCATTTCTAAGCTAGGACTGGTAAAAATCTCTCCAGTTTCTTTATCATAAGCTTCATATCTTCTTTCTAAGAATTTATTAGCAGAATAAAGCTTGCTCAGGTTGAGGATATCTTGACTACCAATATCGATTTTATAGCTAACACGGGAGTCAATTTTCCCGTTATTTATAGCTTCGTTGAGGTCGGTGTAATCGTTGGTTGAGGGAAAATTGAGGTACAGGTTTTTAGATAAGTAATATTTTTTCAACTCATCTAATTGTTCTGGGATAAACACATCGGATTCATCGCGCAAGTAAGCAGAAATAATACTAGAGACAACTTTGATTTCTGCTAGTTGAGTGAATAAATCATCAATACTGCTGTGACTTACATCAAAGGGTACTAGAGGTAAGTTGTCTAATTGGATGGTGTATTCAGCATGAAAATCAAATTTTTCAGCGTCAATAACACTTTTATCTTTAAGCAAATTAAAGGCTTTTTTATTGCTAATTTTGACTTGCAAAGATTTAACATTTATTTCACCATCACTGACAATGGTGTAATTATTAAAAGTAGCTAAGTCATTTACCAACAAACCTGCAACTTCAATAATCGGGGTTTTATCTTCAGCTTTGACAAGCTTGACTTTGCGGTTAACAAGCATATTGATAGTGGCGGTGTTGCGATTAATTTCAAACACACCCATTTCCACATAATCACCTTGAATGATATTTTCTGTTTGTAACCAAGGCTTGATAAGTTCCCCATTTTCATCTCGTACACCTTTTACCCGCTTGACACCTTTTCTTTGATAGTTATCTTGCAGATTTTTGATGTTGACAATAATGCTTTGACGATATTCCGCAAAGATTTGGATAAGTTCGAGTAAGGAAATTCTGTTGTTGACTTTTACTTCATCAAATATTTCATGCTTTTCTAGAACATCGGGATAAAACAAAACAATGTCAATATCTTGAGCAAAGTTACAAATATCGTGATTGGTAAGTGCTTTAGCGTGTTTTTCTGTTAATGTGGCGTTAAATGTACTCCCCAGCGCATACTTCGCAGTATTCAAATTTCCTTCAGCTAAATTTGCTTTAGCAAAGGCATAAACTGATTCATGATTCTGCATCACCGGGATATCTTGAAGTTGTTCATAAGCGTCTTTAGTGACTTGCTTATATTTATAGATAATCCCCTCATCTTCTGGTTTCAAACCCAAGATTTTAAGTGTCTGGCTTGTTCCGTAAATTTTCTTTGCAGTTTGAGAGAAAAACACCTGATAGCTGTAATCACTACCTAATGCTTCTTCGATTGATATTCCTACTGCTTCAGTTAATAAGTTCGCAGTGCTGTAAATTGCATCATACACTTCTTTAATATTTCCTGCTTGGACACAGCTACCAGAAAGATTATTGGCAATTTTAGCCAATAATTTAAAATCAGAATAAGGTGAATAGGCGATAGTATTAACAAAAACATCTAGGTACTTGAGTTCGTTACATATCGCATCTAAAGCCTTTATTTCTGTAGTCGGGCTACTATCATTAGCATAACCGTCGCTGTGCAAAGTAATCGCTGTCAATTCACCAACTTTAATCAGGGTTTTAGCTAATTGCAATGACTGAGAAATACAGGTAAGATAGCTGGCGCTAATTTTTTGAATTTCTTCTAAATACGGTGAATTCCGGCTCATCACTTCTTGAATTGGGATGCGTTGGAAATGACAAGTAACATCACCCTGAGAAGAATAAGATATTAGAGAAATAACTAACTGAGAGTTGCTGTATTCATCTAAAGTCAAAAGTTTAATTAGTGTGTCTTTCAAAGCATCAATATCACTAGACATTGAGCCAGAACGATCAATGATAATGATACTATGAGCTACTGTTTTTTTAGGGATAGCATTAGGCTTGATTTCTAGATTAACTCTGTCTACTAAATAGTAATCTTTTTCTTTGCCAGCTAAGTTGTAAAGAATGAATTTTGCTGTTTGAGTTGACATAGTTTTATCCTGAAGTTTTACAGTATTATTCCAGTTTGTTTTTACCGCAAAATCTGGCAATGCTTTTTGAGTAAGTTACGGGTATTTTTTGTTTAAATAAATCGCTAAATTCGCCAAGACAAAAAAGACAATATTTGTCAAGGTGTTAGGATTTATTATAATAATCAAAAAATCCGCGCTTAAAAATTTATGCCAATGTTAAAATTGACATAGAAAACACAAATTACTATGTGGTGATAGTTGGATTTACGAAACGGGTGCTATGGACTATCCGCAACTACAAATCTGGGGCATCATCTTGTAAATTGCTTGGCACACTTAATTGAATGTTCATAAATATATAGTACATTAGTACTAATAAAATGTCAAGTGGCTTCCTCTTCAGAGGCGGCGAGAATGCTGAATAATATAAGAGAGCGCTTCATAATTCTTAATTATTCATCTGTACTAGAACAATGGCGAGAGATTTACGGGGATTCATTAAAATTCTGGAAGAAAGAGGACAATTACGGCGAATTTCCGCTTTAGTTGACCCAGACTTAGAGATTGCGGAGATTTCCAACCGGATGCTGCAAAAGGGTGGGCCTGGGTTGTTGTTTGAAAATGTTAAAGGTGCTTCCTTCCCGGTGGCGGTGAATTTGATGGGTACCGTGGAAAGGATTTGTTGGGCGATGAATATGCAGCGTCCAGAGGAGTTGGAGACTCTGGGGAAAAAGCTGAGTATGCTGCAACAGCCAAAACCGCCGAAGAAGATTTCTCAGGCGATAGATTTTGGTAAAGTGCTGTTTGATGTGGTGAAGGCGAAACCGGGACGGGACTTTTTCCCCGCTTGTCAGCAAGTGGTGCTTCAAGGCAATGAGTTAGATTTAAATAAGTTGCCTTTGATACGTCCTTATATTGGTGATGCTGGCAGGATTATTACGTTGGGGCTAGTGATTACTAAGGATTGTGAGACTGGTACGCCAAATGTGGGTGTGTATCGTTTGCAACTGCAATCGGCGAATACGATGACAGTTCACTGGTTATCAGTGCGGGGTGGGGCGAGACATTTGCGGAAAGCGGCGGAACGGGGTAAAAAATTAGAGGTAGCGATCGCACTTGGCGTAGATCCTTTAATCATTATGGCAGCTGCCACACCCATCCCTGTAGATTTATCAGAATGGCTGTTTGCGGGGCTGTACGGCGGTTCTGGGGTGCAGTTGGCGAAGTGTAAAACCGTAGATTTGGAAGTTCCCGCAGATTCTGAATTTGTATTAGAAGGGACAATTACACCAGGGGAAGTTTTACCAGACGGGCCTTTTGGTGATCACATGGGTTATTACGGCGGCGTCGAGGATTCGCCCTTGATTCGCTTCCAGTGCATGACACACCGCAAAAATCCGATTTATCTAACCACATTCAGCGGTCGTCCACCCAAAGAAGAAGCGATGATGGCGATCGCCTTAAATCGCATCTATACCCCCATCCTACGGCAACAAGTATCCGAAATTGTCGATTTCTTCTTACCAATGGAAGCTTTAAGTTACAAAGCGGCGATTATTTCCATTGATAAAGCATATCCGGGACAAGCACGACGGGCAGCTTTGGCGTTTTGGAGTGCCTTACCCCAATTTACATACACCAAATTTGTCATTGTCGTGGATAAAGACATAAATATTCGTGATCCGCGTCAAGTAGTGTGGGCAATTAGTTCCAAAGTTGACCCCACACGGGATGTATTTATCTTACCAAATACTCCCTTTGACACGTTAGATTTTGCCAGTGAAAAACTGGGTTTAGGTGGACGCATGGGAATTGATGCAACGACAAAAATTCCCCCAGAAACTGAACATGAATGGGGTAAACCCCTAGAGTCAGATCCCAATGTGGCGGCGATGGTTGAAAAGCGATGGGCGGAGTATGGTTTAGCAGATTTGAAATTAGGAGAAGTTGATCCCAACTTATTCGGCTACGATATGAAGTAATACCCACAAAACCCCTCCACGAAACATCCGGGAGGGGAGATTTCCTTAAAATGCAAAACCTGGGACGCCTAGCCTGATATAAATATCTCTTTGAACATCCGTAAAAGCTCTTCTGCCATGAAGTATTCTAGTGTTATAAATATCAGCATTAGTTTCAAATCCTCTAAAAAGTAAGACACCAGAAGATTTAAATAGACTAATAACTGCCTCTTTATCTATTTCCAAAATCCTGGCATTATTGATATTAATAATTTGTTGACCTATTCTTTCTGATATTGGCTGTAAATTAATTTTCATAAAACCTAATAAGTGCTGAGTAATTTTCTAAACACAATAAAACACAATATAATATTCACATTTTAGACTCAATAGTAATTATTGTGTTGCATCCACCAGGGAGAATGAGAATAAAATTATTAATTTTTGTTACAGAATTCGCTTTGAATTTTAAGTAATCTAGCTATAAAGCTAACCCCAATTTATGTAAAATCCGACGTTAAAATAGAACAATAGTATTAGTGCTGGTGTGAAAAAGTTTAGAGCAGTTATGAAAAAAACATTTAAAAATTCGGCATCACAACTAGTGATGGGATTATCCCTAAGTTGTATTAGTGTGATGATTAATAGTGGGATAGCTAATCAAATAGTTTTGGCGAAAACCGCCAATCCAGTAAAATGTGATATTTTTGCCTATGTGACTGAGAAAGATCCCCAAGGTTTAAATGTGCGGAGTGGTGCAAGTACCAGGAACAAAATTTTAGGCACAGTACCCACCAACGAAACAGTTAAAATTATTGCTGTTTTGGGAAATTGGGTAAAGATTATTAATGCTAGTGATGGTTTTAAAGGAACTGGTTGGGTGTCTGTGCTCAAGTTAGGCATATCAACACGGGGCTATGGTTCTAATGGCGTGAATCTTTACGCCAATGCTAATCAACAAAGCAAAAAAGTAGGACGAGTTTCCCCTGATGTAAATGTTAATTTGTTAGGCTGTCAGAGCAATTGGGCATGGGTGGAATATCAAGGTGTTAAGGGTTGGTTGAAAAAAGAAGATCAATGTGGCGCTGCCCTTACTAGTTGTTCTTAATCAAATAGCCGTTTTGAAAAACCTATGCAAATCTAAAAAAACGTTATACCAATTCAAAATTCAAAATTAATAAAGCTTGATTTCATAGGTTTCCGGGCTTGTATTTGTCACATTCTTTTTTTCAAATAGGTATTAGTTGAATATATTTACTGTACACATATCAAATGTGGAAAAAAAGCCACCCTCTAGGGTGGCAAAAAAATTTACTAATTGTTGAAATTAGCAATCGTAATAGAGATAAAACTCATAAGGATGAGGACGCAACTGCATTTGCTTAACTTCGTTAACTAGCTTGTAGTCAATCCAGTTTTGGATAAAGTCTTGAGAAAACACGCCTGTATCTGTCAAGAAAGCGTGATCGTTTTCTAGTGCTTCTAATGCCAATTCTAGAGAACCTGGAGTTGAAGGAATTTTTGCCAACTCTTCTGGAGACAGTTCATAGATATTCTTATCTAAGGGTTCACCAGGATGGATTTTGTTCTTAATACCATCAATACCAGCACAAAGCATAGCAGCGAATGCTAAGTAAGGGTTAGAAGTAGCATCTGGACAACGGAACTCTAACCGCTTGGCTTTGGGGTTATCACCAGACAGAGGAATCCGCACAGAAGCAGAACGGTTACCTTGGGAGTAAGCCAAGTTTACAGGTGCTTCATAACCAGGTACTAGGCGCTTGTAAGAGTTGGTGGTGGGGTTGGTGATTGCCAATAGTGCTGGTGCGTGCTTGAGAATACCACCAATGTAGTACAGTCCCATTTCACTCATACCAGCGTACTTATCACCTGCAAACAGGGGTTTACCATCTTTCCAGATAGACTGGTGACAGTGCATACCAGAACCGTTATCGCCAAAAACTGGTTTTGGCATGAAGGTGACGGTTTTGCCGTACTTTCTGGCAACGTTCTTGATGACGTACTTGTAAGTCATCAGCCAGTCTGCTGCTTCGATTAATTTACCAAATTTGAAGCCTAGTTCGCACTGACCACCAGTAGCCACTTCGTGGTGTTGCTTTTCAATGGGTACACCGCAATCTGCCATTGTTAACAACATTTCTGTCCGAATATCTTGGAAGGTATCCGTGGGTGCAACTGGGAAGTAACCTTCTTTGAAGCGTGTTTTGTAACCGAGGTTGGGGCCTTCCTCTCTGCCGGTGTTCCAACGCGCTTCTGCGGAGTCTACGTAGTAGTAGCCTGCATTGGCGGTTTGGTCGTAACGGACATCATCAAAGATGAAGAATTCAGCTTCTGGCCCAAAGAAGGCTGTATCACCAAGTCCAGTGGAAGCTAAGTAATCTATTGCTTTTTGGGCAATAACCCGTGGGCAACGGTTGTACCATTCACCCGTCCGTGGTTCTTTAATGCTACAAATTATACTTAGAGTTGGCTCCTTCATGAACGGGTCGATCCAAGTGGTGTTTGGATCAAGTACCATTGTCATGTCTGATTCTTCGATGCCTTTCCAACCCCGAATACTGGAACCGTCGAAAGGTACACCATCAGAGAATGAACTCTCATCGATTTGGTTTTGGTACACGGTGAGATGCTGCCAAGTACCTAGTGTATCGATGAATTTCAGATCAATCATCTGAATTTTTTTGTCTTGAATCAACTTCAAGACTTCTTTTGGGGTTGTCATTGTTACTCCTTCTGTAGCCAATTAACTAAAGTCAAACCAGAATCTGCTAAAGCATCCTAACCCTGCGGAACTAACCCAAGTTGCGACACACCTGAAATATCCTAGATACTAGACATTGGGTAAATTTGTAGCCTTTGATACAGATTATCCTGATTACAGGTTATATTAACCTTTCTCGGCTGATCTGCACAAAACTGGAAAGTTCATCACATCATGGGACAACTTTGGCATAGAATCCTTAGATAGCGGATGGATTGTTTTTGTGCCGAGTCTATTTTAAATGGCACAAAAAATTTACTGGTGCATGAGTGCAGTCAAATAAATATCAAACCACAGATAGTAATGATTGGGAGAAACAGGAATGCGCGATGCAGTAACAAGTTTAATTAAGAATTATGACGTAACCGGACGGTATTTTGACCGGAATGCGATCGATAGCCTCAAGTCTTACTTTGAAAGCGGTACAGCACGAGTGCAGGCAGCAGCGGCAATTAATTCCAATGCGTCGGCAATTGTCAAACAGGCTGGTTCTAAGTTATTTGAAGAACAGCCAGAATTGATTCGCCCTAGTGGTAACGCCTATACGACTCGTCGTTATGCGGCTTGTCTGCGGGATATGGACTACTACCTACGCTATGCTACCTATGCCCTGGTTGCTGGTAACACCAATGTGTTGGATGAACGCGTGCTGCAAGGTTTGCGGGAAACTTACAATTCTTTAGGCGTTCCTATTGGGCCTACGGTTCGCGGTGTCCAGATTATGAAGGATCTAGTGAAGGCACAGGTTGCAGGGGCTGGTATCGCCAATACGGCTTTTGTGGATGAACCTTTTGACCATATCACTCGTGAGTTGAGCGAGAGAGATATTTAGCTAATTTAAGCCAGGGCGATTATAAATCGCGGCTATACAAATAAAGTCCGCCTACGCGGGATCAATGACTATCGCACTTTGGCTTTATTAGCAAGGTGCGTTTACTTTTTTTTAAACCTAAAATAAAACTATAGTTAGCGGTCTGATGCTTAAGCTATGTTTGCCCTAATATCACCAGATAAAACCCAAATTCCCCCAGGTGCAGTGGTGCGGATGCCAGCAACTTGGGAAGAATATCAAACTCTCTGCCAACAACGGGGCGATCGCACAATTCCCCGGCTAAAATATCGAGATGGGGAAGTTCTGCTGATGTCACCGTTGCCACAACATGGTCGAGATGTTCACCTCATCGCCAGTGTAATTACTACCCTTCTCGATTATTTTCAGCTTGAGTATGATGCTTTCACCCCGGTGACAATGGAACTCCCCGAAGAAAGCGGACTAGAACCCGATTACTGTTTCTACATTGACAACTGGCAAGCTGTATCTGGCAAAAAGCGCATTAACTGGAGTATTGATCCACCTCCTGATCTGGTGCTGGAAATTGATGTCACCAGTTATACTGATGTCAACGACTATCTACCCTATCGAGTGCCAGAAATTTGGCTGTGTAAACAAAAGCAACTGTTTATTTATCAACTTCACCAAAACAGCTATTTATCCCAAACCCATAGCCGCTACTTCCCTAATGTTGACTTACATGGGATTGTCCAGCAGTGTTTGAAAACTGCCTATAACCGCAATACGAGTGCAGCCATACGAGAACTGAGGCAATTCCTTGATCATGAAAAATCCTAACCCATAAAAACTCATTTTTTACTCGTAGTTATGCGGGAAAAGACTTCAAGATTTCTGTGACCAAACTTTTTGACTTGGCTACAACATCTATGCTTTAGATTTAATATCATCAGGAGAGTCAATTTAATTGGTTAAACAGCGACTAGATACGCTTTTAGTAGATTTAGGTTTATGTGGATCTCGTCAGCTAGCACAGCGGCTAATTCAAGCTGGGGAGGTGACGGTGAATCAACAAATGATTGATAAAGCCGGGACTGAGGTTGATGTTGCGGCGCAAATTCAAGTAAAAGAACGTCCTCCTTTTGTGTCTAGAGGTGGGGAAAAACTCTCTAAGGCTTTAGAAATCTTTGCAATTCCTGTAGCTGGACGGATTTGTTTGGATGGGGGAATTTCTACGGGTGGTTTTACTGATTGTTTATTGCAAGCCGGCGCCATCCAAGTTTACGGGGTTGATGTTGGTTACGGACAAGTTGATTGGAAAATCAGAACTGATGAACGGGTAGTTTTAAAAGAACGTACCAATTTACGTCAACTACAACCACAAGATTTATATGCTGAAAATGCAACGCTTCCTGATTTGGCGGTGGTGGATGTGTCGTTTATTTCTTTAACTAAGATTTTGCCTGCTTTGTGGCAATTGACGCAATCTCCCAGAGAGGCTGTGTTGCTGGTGAAACCACAATTTGAGGTTGGGAGGTCTCGTGTGGGTAAGAAGGGTGTTGTGCGCGATCCTAGTGACCAGGCTGGGGCGATTTTCCAGGTGTTGCAGGTGGCTCTAGAGTTAGGATGGAAATATCAGGGGTTAACTTGGTCGCCAATAACCGGGCCTGCGGGGAATATTGAGTATCTTTTGTGGTTGGGAATGGAAGGTGAAACACCACCGCCAGATTTAGAGGCGATTTTGCAAATGACGAAGAAAGTAGTTCAGGAGTTTCTAAAAAAATAGCTAATGACTGGAAATCGTAGCTACCAGAACGAACTCCGACGTCGGAGATTAAATAACTAAAATTATTCTAGGCTTTAAAAGAATGAAACAGCCCTGGTAAAAATATTTACTATTTAATCAATGGGAGATTTAAAAATGAGTAATCAATTCGGTTTGTCATCTCTCTATAGACAAGATTATGAATTATGGCTGGAGTCAACTATTAATCAGTTGCGACAGCATGACTTTGATAATTTAGATATTGATTTATTAATAGAAGAAATAGAGGAAATGGGTGGGAGCTTAAAAGATGCTTTAGAAAATAATTTAATTGTTATTTTAGCCCATTTACTTAAATGGAAATATCAACCCGGTCATCGTTCAGGAAGTTGGCGAGGGAGTATTAAAGAACATCGTCGCCGCATTAATAAATCTATCCAAAAACATCCCAGTTTGAGCAGATATTATGAGACTATTTTTGAGGAATGTTATCCTCCTGCTTTAGATTGGGCGGTGGAAGAAACCGGGTTATCTCAAGATATTTTTCCACCACAATGTCCCTTTACTCGTCAACAGGTAATAGATAGTCAATTTTTACCTGATTAAAAGCCAAAAAAATGCTAGTACATATTGTTTAAGGCATTACCGCTGATGTTAGAAGCTATTGGGCGTAATGACTAAATCAGCGGTGGTGAATCTAGGAAACGATTAGGGACTTCCGATTAAAAAAAAATATCCAACTAATTCTTGTGGGGTGGGCTTCTAGCCCGCCCAGTTTATTGGACTGGCGGGACGCCCATCCTACAAGATGGGATAATTTATTTGTTGGGGTTCCCTTAAACGTCGTATATTAGGCACTCTACGGAATCTGGATGGTTGTCGCAATAGTTTTCTAAGGAGTTTTGTTGTTGTTTTGCTCGCTGTTGATCTGCTTTTTCAGCTTGCAATTCTTCGACGATGTCCCAGGCTACAGCACAACCGGCGGAGTTACTGCCATTAATATCGCAGGTTTCGCGGGCTTCGGCGATCGCATCGACAATTGTTTGCTCAAGACTGGTAGTTGCATTTAAAGTTGTGGTCATGTTTTTTACCTTTGATCCTTGTGATAAAAACTGATTGTGAGCGGCTGTTAACATCAGGAAACTCACATTTCTTTTAGTTTAGATAAGTTCCGCAAAAGAGTTTGGTGTAAACACCGTCATTCTTTTAGCGAAAATGAGTGGTGAAAGCCCTCTTGTCATTTGCAATTTTTCAAGCTATTCAAGTTTCACCTGTTGCAATAACTGTTGAGTTTCGGGCTGTTTATGTACGCAACTCATCTGTTTTGCGGGTTACATTTAATTTAACTGAATTTCTTAAAAACATATTGTATTTGAGGCTACAAAATAATTTTTATTTATGAGCAGGGCTGAGGCGAGTTACATTTTAAAACTCTCCGAACTTACCTCCCAACTCTTGGCGCAAACGATACAAAATTGTATTTTGGTCAACTTCAGAAAGAATCTCTAGTATGACGGTGCTAGCGCCCAATTGTCCCCATGTACAGCCTTTTTCTAGATAGACTTGGGCGGCTTTACCTACAGAATAGGCGCCATAACCGGCGATACCTGCTTGAGCGATCGCACTGCCAGCGAAAACAGTAATATTGGTGGGATTGTCACCGCTAGCAAGAGCGGCTGTACTTTTGCCTAAACCTAACAGCACACTGCTGCCTAATTCTGAGAGTAGCAAGCCACCGGAACTAAATAAAATCGTTTTGAGAATTTTGCTAGCTTCATAGCTAGTCATTGGTAAACCATACAACCTAGCCAAAGAGCGAATTAAAGCCAAATCCGCCACAGTTCCGCCGAGAATATCTAAAAAAGCGATGGGATTTAGCCCAACTGCTAAAGCCTTGTATTTGGTAAATTGCCAGATGGTAGCCTCTGCTTCTTGTTGGCGTAAATCGATGGTTTTTTGAGCGATCGCAACGGATGCATCCCGTGCTTGGATGAGTGCGTTTAAAGCAAGTAGCGATCGCCCCTCACGATTCAATATCTTCAAAATTGTCTGCTTCAGTTCATCTACCTGAGGTGGTTGTGTCTCCCATTCATAACTAACACTTCCATCAGGCCACTCAACCCGCACCTCCATTGGGGCAGGTTCCGCTGCCACCATGACAATTTCATCAGGTAGTAAAGGCTGGGCTTGAGGATTTGCTGCGCCCAGTTGCTGTAAATTATTGTAAATCGTTGTCCGGTCTGTATCTGGGTATAAGTCTATCTTGTTAAAGACCAAAATCAGGGGTTTTTGTGCTTGTCGCAATTCCAGCAATCCCTGATACTCTGTGCGCGTGATATCTCCAGACACCACAAACAAGATTAAATCAGCTTGCTGTGCCACAGATCGCGCCATTTGCGCCCGTGCATCACCCTCAATTTCATCTAATCCAGGGGTATCAATTAATTCAACCAGAACTTTACCTCCTGGTTGCCAACGTACAGAACGAGGCCATTGAGTAACACCATTAAGGGGCCCAGTTGGCAAAATCTTTTCTCCCAGCAAGGCATTTAATACCGCTGACTTCCCCCGACTCACCAAACCAAAAACAGCAATTCTAATCACATTAGAATCTAGCTTGTTGAGGGTAGCGTTTAAAGCCTCTAATTCTGGTTTCACCAAAGCCGCCAATTCTGGGTTTGATGTTAACTGTCCTGATTTCCGGAGATATCCATACCAAGACAGCGCTTGTCTGAGGCTAGCACGAGCGCGGTTTAAGTGACTTTCTTGCTGATTTCGCACTGGGTTAGGTTGATTCAAGGTGGAAGAAACCACAGGTTACATATCTATTTTGGTCTAATTTTTGGGTTGTCTGTTTCCACTTCTGTAGCTAGTTTTTTCAGACTTATTGCTCAACGTCCCTGTTTCACTGCCTGAACTGCTGCATCGGCGTTGACTAGTCCTTTACCAAAGAAGAGTTGCTGACCTTTAACTGAGGGTTGTGTACGATATCCCTTGGCATCTTCCTCAGAAATAGTCAGCCCTTGGTAAGTGGCTGTAGATTTAAGGATACTGATCAGGCGATCGCGACTCAATACTCTTTTGGGATCTTCTCCCTTCATTAATGCCACCACTCCAGCCACCGCTGGGGAAGAAAAAGATGTCCCTTGTACCCACCAATACTTACCTTTAGAGTCAACCTCAGAAGACCAACGAGAGGTGGGGTTGGGTATCCCTTGCCAAAAGGCATTTAGCCAAGTACCACCTGTGGCGGGAATTCCCCCCAACAATCCTGGTGTATCTAGGTCGCCTCCTGGTGCAACTACATCTAATCCCTTGCCGTAATTACTGTAGGAAGCACGATTACCCAAAATATTAGTGGCCCCAACTGCAACTACTCCCGGATAAGCAGCAGGGAAAGCGACTTGATGACTGTTGGAGTTACCAGCAGCAGCGACAATTACTAGTTTAGGGTTGGCTTTGAGGACATCAGCGATCGCTTCTTCTTCTTCTGTAGAAGGTAGGGTACTACCCAAGCTGAGATTGATAATATCAGCGCCGCGATTAGCCGCATAGCCAATGGCTTCAATGTAGGCAGAAGGCTCAAAACTACCATTTAACCCAAACACCCGCACTGGTAAAATTTGAGCATTGGGAGCCACACCTGCTAATCCTTGTTCATTTTGTGGTTTAGCGGCAATAGTTCCACTCACATAAGTACCGTGAAATTCCCCACCTATTTGATCAGTGCGAAAAACATAACGTAACACCTCAGCAACTTCTTCTAGTGAATACTCTGGGTTTTCTAGCTTCACTTCCAGCGCTTCTTTGAGGTATCGCTCAACTAATCGAGCGTCAGTTAGTTGGAAGGTATCCTGAAATTTTGCACCGAGAACAGCCAGTTCTTCTGGACTGACGCGAGTATCAGCATCACCGATTTTGCAGGGGTCGCTGCTATCACCACCGGCAGAAAAATCCCAGCCGTGAACTTCTCCTGGGCATTTATCGGCAGCTTTGACTGTATATAAATTATCTGCCAAATCGGGATGATCCCACTGAATTAGGCTGTCTAGGACTGCCACAACTACACCGCGTCCCCCATTGCTACGTTTCCAGGCATCTGTAACCCGCATATCTGTGCGGGATATTACCGTTTTTGTTGCCACATTTGGTTTTTGCAGGCAGGTTTGCAGTGATTCCCAGGCAGATGTTTCCTGTTGCAGACATTGTTTGAGAGGTAAGCTGTTCAGATGCCATGCTAATCCTAGTAAGTTGGTTTTTGGGGAAATGCCTTTGCTAGATTCGGGGGCGGTATTTTCTTTGGTCAGGGGGTAAAATTGCGCAGATTTTTTGAGCTTGGCAACTTGTTTGGCAGATGTTTTGAGCTTTTGGTCAGTAACAGATTGGATAAAGTTGGGTGATGCAGAAGTCACCCCCTTGACACCGTTGAGTTGGTTGGCAACATTGAGGACTTTTGTGCCAGCAGCAGTAGTGGATTTGACTAGATAGCGTGAGCGATTGAAGCGCAATGGACGGACAATCGCTAAATTATTTTGCTGTAAAATTGCTTGCCTCTGACTCTCCGTGAGTTTGGCATCAAAGCTGATAATAATTTCGTTGGGGACAATAATAATTTCTTGGCTTTGACTGCGAGTCAGCACCGGTAGGATTGTTTGCACATAGGCTTGCTGTTGGATACGCTGCTGCACAACTTTCTCCGTTCCCGTTGGCAGACTGACCACAGCATAATTTTCGCCCAAAGGACTGACCTTTGGTGGAGTAGTTGTGCGAACGCTGCCCTGGATGTCTTGCTGGAGTTGGAGGTACAGGGGGGGACTACCACCAAGACGACGTGTTCCAGCTACTTTTTTAAAAGCAACTGCGATCGCATCCTCTCGCTGATTTAGAGCTATGCGTTGTCCTTTATATATGTAAAATAAATCACCACTCTCTTGAGTTTGTGCCACTGCCCTTACCTGTGGTGAAATGGAAAACATACCCAACCCAGACCAAACACAACCAGTTAGTAAAATGCCAGATGCGATGCCTTTCATAGCCCGATTTCCACTATTTTTGTCATTCACTGAACATTACTCACATTCCCCAATTAGGGTAAAAGCTGCCCAATATTGAAGATTTGAATATTTTTTATTAGTATCCCACGACCCAAGGCAGCAGGTTTATCTGGGTTTTCACTGAGTTTTATTCTGCTTCACCGATGAGGGTAAATGCAGCCCAGTCAATCGGATTAGAATATTTTTGTTTTGTAGTCAGCATGGCTTGTCTTAGGGCTACAGCTTTATCAGGATTTTTCTGGAGGTTCTGATAAAACTCGGTCATGAGAAAGGCTGTAGAGTTATCTGGTACAGACCATAGCGATACAATGACGCTAGGAACTCCGGCAGTAATCAAAGAACGGGATAAGCCGATGACACCATCACCTGTAATATTGCCAACCCCAGTATTACAAGCACTCAGGACAACGAGTTCGGCGTTAAGTTTCATGTCAAGAATTTCGCCGGCTGTCAAAAAACCGTCATCTTGACCACCAGCAGCAAAAACCATAGCTCCCGGTACACCCAATCCTTTAAAATCATCAAGTAAGCCGTGGGTAGCAAAATGAATTATCCTGGCTTTAGTCATCTTTTGCACAATCGAAGTCTCAGTTGCTTTGCTACCTGTAATTGCTTTAGTTTTAAACAAATTTGCAATCTTAATAGCTTCTATTTCTGCACCAGGGAGAGCTAGTAACTGCTCGTTTGCAATGGGAACTTTCGGCATTGTAGGATTGCCAACTACTAAAATTTCTTCACTCCCTACTCCCCGTTTTCCACTCCTTAGTTTTGAAAAGCGGGTTAAGTCTAAAACTTGAATTGCAGGGGCTGTGAGAATAGTATGTTTCTCAATCAAGTATTTGCCTTGTTCATCTTGCAGTGCAGGGAAAGGCACAAGAAACAGCGAGTCTTGGGGAATAAAGATGACACGGGCATTAGGATTGGTGGGAAGATGGGAAGCGATGGGTTTTATCAAGATTTCATGGAGTTTTTGTAGCTGTTGTGTTTGCTGACCTCCACCTGTAGGCTCAACGTTGATACCCCGACCTCTTGCACCCATAGATTGACGGCTGTTGTTTACTAACTCTTTGAGGGAAGTATCTAGGCTTTTTTGCGGGTCAACTTGCTCAAAGAAAATTTCACCTGTAGGTTTGGCTACCCATATGTAGAGTGCATTATTCCATGTTGTGGAATATTGAATGAGAGTAGCATTGTGAATTTTGGCAATTTCTTTAATTTGCTGAATTGTCAAAGGTTTAATATTAAATTGAGCGTTTGGTTTTTCTAATCGTTTAGAGGCTAACAACTCAACAAATGCTCTAGCTCTAGCGCGGTCGGCTACTTCTAAAGCAGCTTCAATTTTATCTTGGGCAATTAAGCTGTGTATGAGAAACCGGTAAGTTTCTGCCTGGTTTTCAAAGATAGATATTTTTTGATCATCAGTTAATCCTGGTCGCAGAGATTCCCAAATTTCTACAGCAGCAAATAGGGTTTTTTCAGCATTATAATATTGACCAAGACGATTATAAATTGCTCCAATGTTGTTAAGAGTTATCCCTTCACCCAGCTTGTCGCTAATTTGTTTGGCAATGGCATTTGATTGTTGAAATAACTCTAAGGCTTCGGGATACTTTCCCAAGTTGCGGTAAACTTCTCCAATATTATTAATAGTTGTTCCTTCCCTTTGCTTGTCACCAATTTGTTTGTGAATGACTAATGCTTGTTGAAATAACTCTAAGGCTTGGGGATACTGTCTTAAGTTGCGGTAAACTTCTCCAATATTATTAATAGTTGTTCCTTCCCCTTGCTTGTCACCAATTTCTTTGTGAATGACTAATGCTTGTTGAAAAAATTTCAAGGCTTGGGGATATTTTTCCAAGTTGCGGTGAACCTCCCCAATATTATTGACAGTTTTGCCTTCTCCAAACTTGTCGCCAATTTGTTTGCGAATTACTAAAGCTTGTTCTAAAAATTTCAAAGCTTGGGGATACTGTCTTAAGTTGCGGTAAACTGAGCCAATATTGTTGAGAATTACCCCTTCTCCAGCCTTGTCACCAATTTCTTTGGCAATGACTAAAGCTTGCCCAAAGAATTCTAACCCTTTGGCATATTGCCCTAGATTATCGTAGGTCAATCCGATATTGTTGAAAACTGTTACTTGTTCAGCTTTGTTTCCAATTTCTTTGTCAATGGCTAAGGCTTGCCCAAAGAACTCCAGCGCTTTGGTATACTCCCCTCGTTGGTTGTAAACTGAGCCAATATTGTTGAGATTAATGCCTTGCTGTGCTTTGTTTCCGACTTCTTGGTGAATAGCTAAAGCTTGCTCAAATAAGTCTAAGGCTTTGGTATACTCTCCTCGTTGGTTGTAAACTGAGCCAATATTGTTGAGAATTCCCCCTTGCTGCCCTTTGTCACCGCTTTTTTTGTAAATGGCTAAGGCTTGTTCAAAGAAATCTAGCGCTTGGGTATAATCTCCCATGCGGTTGTGAACTGAGCCAATATTTTCAAGAATTCCCCCTTGCTGCCCTTTGTTATCGATTTCTTTGTGAATAGCTAAGGCTTGCTGGTAGAACGCCAAAGCTTTGGGATATTCTCCTAATTTGTTGTAAACTAACCCAATATTGTTAAGAGTTCCCCCTTCGCTGGCTTTGTCGTCAATTTGTTTGTAAATGGCTAAAGCTTGCTGAAGAAACTCCAAGGCTTTGGCATATTCTCCTAAGCTGCGATAAACTCCACCGATTTCATTAAGAATTACTCCTTCGCCTCGGCGTTCGCGGATTTGTCTGACAATTACTAAACCTTGCTCAAAGGTTTTTAAAGCTTCTTGAAACTGGCCTTGATTAAACTGCTGAATACCTAATTGGTAAAGCCGCAAAGCCTGATTTTTTTGCTGTTGATAAGTTTGCGCCTGGGCTGTTAGGGGAGAGAGGGATATCAGAGGCAAGGGAGATAAGGTCAAAAGTGTGAAGTATTTCAGGCAGTTGTGCATTGCAATTCTTCTTGCAGTAGTTTGATTGCTTGCTTACAGTTATATCCGCTCTGAAAAACTTTCCCAAAACTAGTAGTCTGTCAAATAAATTTTGACGGATAAAGAAACCTATCCCTTCGGGAGCGGTCGGTATTACCGCAAAGGACGCCAGGTTTAAGCCCCATGATTAGCCACTACCACCAAATACGATTACCGTGTTCATCCACTCGTGCTTGGCGAATGATATCAGATATTTCTTCAGCATCTTTTACATGGTGGAGTGCTTTTTTTGTACCATCAGGATATTCCACCACAAAGTAAGTCGGGACTTTAATCCAGTCACCTGTAATGTCGGGGACGTCTACAGCAACCTGCTTGGCTTTTTCTTGAATTGATTGTGGTTTTTCGGAAATTCTATCTCCCGGATTTGCTGTTAAATCTCTTTCTTTGACTGTTGGTTCTTCACGAGAATGGGGGTCTTCACTGACTGGCTGGTGAATTTCCTCGTCTAGATAATCGTTAGTCATAGGTGTGTCGCAAATGAACAACTGTGTTTTCGCTAAACATAAATTTTAGAAAATTATCAGCGTGAACAGTTCTTTCTCCAGAGAGAGCTTGAGGGAGATTTTGAGGTATTAAATAATAGTTACATCAGAGTTAATCAACCTTGCTGATGCTGTTAGATTTATTTGTTTGGAATGGTGTATATTTTCCGCCCAATGCTTCTACAATGCTGCGGGTATTTGCCTGCATCATTGTGATGTAAGTATCTCCGTCGCTGCCTTTTGCACCAATAGAATCAGAGTAAAGTTGGTGCGGGGCTAATGTCACGCCTGCTTCTTGGGCAACGGTTTTAATTAATGCTGGATTAATTGTTGTTTCGGCAAAAATTGCGGGTACGCCTATCTTTTTAACTGACTCTACTAATCGCTGTACTGTTTGGGCGCTGGGTTGTTCTTCGGTGCTGATGCCAATTAAAGTCCCGGCGATCGCTATTCCATAAGCTTGCCCATAATATTGAAATGCATCGTGGGTGGTGATGAGTTTGCGTTTTTCTGGGGGAATGGTTTGAATTTGTTGACTAATCCAAATATTTAACTGCTGTAATTCCTGAGTAAGTTCTGAGGCCTTCTGAGTGAATTTTTCTCTATCTGCTGGTGATAACTCAATCAAAGCATCTCGAATTGCCTCTACCATGGCGATCGCATTTTTTCCATCCCCCCAAATGTGGGGATCTGGCACGATTTGCCCTTTGCCTTTGTCCAACTGCAAAGGTTTGACAACTTCCCCCACCGCTAACTTCCGTGCCTTCCCCCCAGTGGCATTCATTAACTTAATCAGTCCTGGTTCTAGGTTGTAGCCGTTATACAAAATCAAGTCGGCTTTTTCTAAAACCCGGCTATCTGCTGGTACTGGTTCGTAAACATGAGGATCAGTACCGGGTTTGAGAATTCCGCTGAGGTGAATCTCGTCGCCGGCAATCTCTTGTGTCAAGTCAGCAATAATGGTACTCGTTGCTACGACTTGGGGCTTACCCTCTCCTTTGGCCGAGTCGGGGTTAGGGTTCACTTTGGTACAACTCAATAAAGCCAAAGGTAAAAGCATCCCTAGGCAAAGCCTCGAAACCATTGTTTTCTGCTTCCCGGCTGCCTGACTCTCTATCTTAAGTATTAGTTTCATTTATGTTAGATATTACTTCTAATTATGATTTTTTTCATATTTCTCTCATTTTTATAGTAAGCTCAAGAAATGGATAATTAAACAAAGTTATGCAAAAAGTCTTTTTTTACCAGAAATTTAGCCAATCTCAGCGACAGTTCCGAGAGATGCCTGCACAAGCTATAAAAACCATTGAGATGAATTCCTCAGCACCAATTAACATCGCTCATTTAGCAGTACACTACCGTACACAAGAAGCCTTGAGGGATGTTAACTGTATTGTTAAACCGGGGCGGCTGACGGGGATTTTTGGGCCCAATGGTGCTGGTAAAAGTACGCTGATGAAAGGCATATTGGGGTTAGTTCCCCTGAGTGGTGGTACAGCGTTATACCAAAGTAAGCCTTTGATGCAGCAACTAGAGAAAGTTGCCTATGTGCCACAACGTAGTCAAATAGACTGGACTTATCCCGCTACAGTCTGGGATGTGGTGATGATGGGACGGGTAAAAAAAACGGGCTGGTTACGTAGTTTCTCAGCAGTTAGCCGCCAAGTAGCAAAAGCTGCCATAGAACGGGTGGGTATGAGTGCTTATGGCGATCGCCCGATTGGTGAACTTTCTGGAGGACAACAACAAAGGGTATTTTTAGCCCGTGCTTTAGCCCAGCAAGCAGACATTTTCTGCTTTGATGAACCATTGGTAGGTATCGATCAGAAAACCCAGTCAGTAATTTTTGAAGTCTTCCACGAACTCACCGCTGCTGACAAAATCGTCCTAGTAGTCAATCACGATTTAGGCGAATCAATCACCCACTTTGATGATTTAATCTTACTAAACCGTGAATTAATCGCCACAGGCTCACGGCAACAAGTACTCACAGAAGAAAATCTCAATCTTGCTTATAGCGGTAAAGTAATGTACTTTTCTGATGCTGCCTAAAGGATGGAGAAACCCTCAAGGATCGGTTTTCCCTGCCCCTACATTTTATCAATCAAGAAACTATGCTCCAAGCATTAATTGAGCCGTTGCAATATGGCTTTATGCAGCGTTCACTCATGATTGCCATTTTAGTTGGTTTGTTGTGTGCAGTCGTTGGTAGTTACTTGATGGTACAACGACTAGCATTGCTGGGTGATGCTATTAGCCACTCAGTTTTGCCCGGTTTAGCGATCGCCTTTATGGTGGGAAGCAATATATATCTGGGGGCGTTTATTGCCGGTGTCTTGAGTACAATGGTGATCTCTGTAATTAGGACGCGATCGCCTATTAAAGAAGATGCCGCAATGGGTATAGTCTTCTCAGCATTTTTTGCTCTGGGAATTACTCTAATTACCCTCATTCAAAAAGATAACAAAATCGACCTAAACCACTTTCTTTTCGGCAACATTCTCGGCGTCACTGGTGACGAAGTGCGAGATACGGCGATCATAGCCGCTATAGTTTTAATAGTCGTTGTTTTAATCTACAAAGAACTTTTATTTTACACCTTTGACCCTTTAGGTGCTCAAGCCGCAGGCTTGCCAGTTAATCGGCTAAATTTTGGCTTAATGTTGCTGATTGCTTTAACAATTGTAGCCAGCATGAAGGCTGTAGGCGTCATCCTCGTATTATCACTTTTGATTACGCCGGGAGCCACTGCCTATTTATTAGTTAAACGCTTACACCAAGTCATGATTTTCGGGGCAGTGATTGGCGTATTTTCCAGTATCAGCGGTATGTATCTCAGCTATTTTTATAATTTGCCCTCTGGCCCGGCAATTGTGTTAGTCGTATCCGGGTTATTTTTGTTGGCATTACTATTTAGTCCGAGACACGGGATTTTGATACCAAATGTCAAACAGAAATAGTTTTGGGGTTTGGTGAAGCAAGGCGATGACTGGACTGTGATTTATCTCCCTTTGAGAGAGGATTTAGCAAGGCGAGTATTTAAAGACAAGTTAAGATTAATTTTCACAAATTTAATTGCCGCTGATTAACAAACGGCAGACAAAGATAACTATTTTATACCAAATCCAACGAATTGGTTTAAGCAGGAAATAAAAAATAATCGCCTGTACTTTCTCTTGACTAGGTTGATGACAGAAATGTAAAACCATCAACAATGGTAGAAATAGTGCATAAACAAAAAAAGTAGGAATTACTGAAACATTCTTGGCAATCGTCCGCGCCTGGATTTCAGCAGGAGGAAGGTTTACAATGTCTATATCATCAAGGCCTTTCATGTAAAAAGCTTCTAATATCATACCGTCTATCTCGGCAATACAGCATTAGTATCTACGTTATAAAACACACATTATCATGATTTATGGTTTATAAGTGTTTAAGGTTTTACAAATTATTTATGATTTGTTTAAGTAGAAAAGCGTCATTAATTAAAAATAACTTTGTAAAGAAATCTGAACTAGTACAGATCGGACAAAATAAACCACTCATTCCAAATCTCTAAAAATCTCACACTATATCCATTTTGAATTTTGAATTTTGAATTTTGAATTTTGAATTCCGCCTTGCGGTGTGAATATCTGAAATTAATTGTCTATTCTAGAAGTTAGAGCATCTCGCACCGAGACTATTGTGTTAGAGCCATTGCCGTATAAAAATAGACACACAATATTCAGGATAGAGACTGCTGGAAATATTTAGTTTTAGGACAATGCAATGGAAACAAATTGGAAAATAGGGTCTTTATTTGGAATTCCTCTATTTTTAGACCCGTTGTGGTTTGTAATTTTAGGGCTGGCAACCCTCAATTTTGGGGTAGCTTACCAGGAATGGGGGACAGCGATTGGTTGGAGTGCTGGCATAGTCATGGCGCTGTTGCTATTTGCTTCTGTATTGTTGCATGAATTGGGTCACAGCTTAGTTGCTCAGTCACAAGGTATTAAGGTTAACTCAATTACCCTGTTTTTGTTTGGTGGCATTGCTGCCATAGAAGAAGAATCAAAAACTCCGGGCAAAGCTTTTCAAGTAGCGATCGCCGGGCCGATAGTTAGCGTTATCCTATTTTTAGTGCTGCGTCTGGCTAGCAATGTTGTGCCTGAGGCTAGCCCTCTGGATGTAATGTTGGGGGATTTAGCGAGAATTAACTTAGTTGTAGCCTTGTTTAACTTGATTCCTGGCTTACCACTAGACGGGGGACAAGTCTTAAAAGCAGCACTATGGAAAATAACAGGCGATCGCTTTCAAGCGGTACACTGGGCAGCAAGGGCGGGGCAAATTTTGGGTTATAGTGCGATCGCCTTAGGATTTGCTGTAGACTTCTTAACCAAAGAATTAGTGTTTGGTTTGTGGATTGTCATGTTGGGTTGGTTTGCTGTCCGCAACGCCAACAGCTATGACCGTGTTACCACATTGCAAGAAACCTTGTTAAAGCTAACCGCCACCGATGCTATGACCCGTGATTTTCGTGTGGTCGATGCAGACCAGACATTACGTGAGTTCGCCGACCTATACCTTTTAGAAACTGCCTTTTTGCAAGCTTATTTTGCCGCTTCTGATGGACGCTACCGGGGTATGGTTTTCGTTGATGATTTGCGAACAATTGAACGAAGTCAATGGGAAACCCAAACCCTGCACAGCATTGTTCATCCCCTCACCACAATACCCTCCGTTGCTGAGTCAACTACTCTGGCAGAGGTGATTAACAAATTAGAAAATGAACATCTACGCCAAATCACCGTTCTTTCTCCCGCCGGTGCAGTCGCAGGTGTCATTGACCGGGGAGACATTATGCAGTGTTTAGCACATAAGTTAGATTTGCAGATTACCGAAGCTGAAATCAAGCGCATCAAAGACGAAGGCAGCTATCCACCTGGTTTACAACTAGGGGTAATAGCAAAATCAACTAGAAGTTAAAGAGAGGAAGTTAATCAGCATTCAGCTTGAACAGCAAGGAGCCTCTCACCTACCCGCAAGGGAGGTGACGAGAGGAATTGCGAGACAAAAACGAAACGTCCCTTGACCACATCAATCCGCAGGATTGACCGAG
>NZ_JACJRJ010000020.1 GCF_014697195.1 Cylindrospermum sp. FACHB-282
TTCATCTCACTTATTTTGCTCTCATGTCAAGTACATTTTTTATTTGCTCGCTGATGTTTATCTTGTTTTTTTTGTCAAGTTCATACTATACCAAATTAGATGAGCTTACCCTGAACACCGATCTGCAAATGACTATCAATCAAAACTTGTCGATAGCACTTAAATAATTATTAGCTAATCACAACTGACAAGTCCGGGGTCTCCCCGGCCCTAACTAACTTCAGGCAACCAAATAATAAATGTAGTTCCTGGGGTATGAGGTGAAGTGATAGCAGAGTTGATTGCAGGGCTGAAAACCTCTATTTCGCCCTGCATTTGTTCGATCAATTGTTTAGCGATCGCCATTCCCAAACCTGTACCGGGAATCTCTGTTTTCGCTTGCACTCCTCGGTAATGTCTTTCTCCCAAATGCTCTAAATCTTCCGGAGGAATGCCAGGTCCAGTATCACTGATGGCTATACCTTGAAAATTAGCTCTTTTTTGCCCCACTTGAATTAAAATCTTGCCGCCAGCAAAAGTATATTTCAAAGCATTATCAATGATATTGCTCAATACTTCCCGCAATGCTTTGACGTTAACGTGTACTAGGGGTAAATTGGCGGGAATTTTGGCAATTAGTTGGAGATTTCGCTCTTGAGCGATGGCTTTAGCTGACAATAATAATGGATCTAATAAATCTGCTAACAAGCAATCGGCAGATTTCTCACCAGTTCCTGGCAATAATAACGCTGGTTTAGCCTCTTTTTGGCAAGTTGCTTCCACAAATACTTCGGTTTCCGGGACTGTCCGTAGTGCTAGATCCGCCTCTGTCAAATCAATCACTTCATCAAACTGTAGCAACAATTCCTTCAGGCGATCGCTCTCCCGCACGATACTAGTTGCCACATCTCGGTTAAGGTCTGCTGGTCGCAGTCGCTTTAACAGCAGCTGTCCAAAAGTCCGCAAAGCCGTTAATGGGTTGCGAAACTGGTGCAAGAGATTATCCAGTAAATCCCGTTGCTTTTCTTGGAGAATTTGTTGTTGATGCAACTGCTGCTGCAACCATGCGCGACGCTGATCCAAAATACAGGCGATCGCCATAGTTTGGGCTATCCGTTGAATTTCACCTTGCTCATGTTCATTCCATGTCCGGTCTTCCCTGCCTGTCACAAGTAACCCCATCATCACACCCTCATAAATCAGCGGTAAAACAATTTGGTTTCCACTGAGCAAGCATTCCTCTTGTAAATCAGGTTGGGTTGCCTCTTTTGATTCAGACTCCTGGGATGAGTCAGGAGATTTTGACCCAGCCGTCAATAATTTGCTCTGGTGATTACGTAATGCCACAACATTGCCAACTTGTAGTTGCTTGGGTGCGATCGCCTCCTCCAGGGCACTCCGCACAATCGCTTCAGCCGGGACATAGCCCATCGTCGAAGCCTGCTCCTCAGAGTGCCGTAATACTCCCGTCTCCGGGTAAACCACCACAGGAATTAGTTTCGCATCACCCGTAGGAGCCTCTACCAATTCTTGTGTTAAATACACAATACTCAAAGACGCTCCCAACCCTTGGGTGAGTAGCGCTATTTGCTCGTGGCACAGAGCAAGAAAATCAGAACTGGCAGACATTAACATTTTTTGGTTTTTGCTCAGAATTACAGACTTTGAGGGAGAATCAAAGAAGACGTTGAGTTTTTCCCAATCTTATTTAATAAAGCTTAACTAAATCTTCCCAGCAATGGTTTACGCCAAGGGATTATATTCTTACTTACTGTTAATTTCTCTAACTTTCAAAAATATTACTTTTGTTGTATCAAAAGGTAAAAACCCATTGATTTTTTGAACTAGAACTTATATAATGACGACGTATTTTGTAGCTATAACTACAATCTATCAGCTTGAAAGAGGAGGACAATAGGTTGGCAAGGAGACGCAAAAGGAAAAGTCGTCGTCGCCAGGAAGGACGGCGGATTTTAGAACACGTGCCTCAATATAGCATCGAAAGCGGCGAAGAAAAACCTGTGACAGCAGCTAGAAAATTCATTCAAGCTGAAGGGATTTTGCCACCAGCGCTGCTACTCGTAAAGCGAAACGAACACACTACAGACCGTTATTTCTGGGCAGAAAAGGGACTGTTTGGTGCTCAATACGTAGAAGAAAACCATTTCTTGTTTCCCAGCCTGAGGATATTAGAATCTCCTACAGGTCAGGAACCAGTGGCTGTGGCTAGTCGGTAAACTATAAATGGTTATTTTACGCATTGAATCTGGCTTCTGATCAATAATTAACTGGCAAAATTGCTCAGTTTATGCAAAAATTCCAAATTTTTTAAGTTTGTAGCTGAATTTGCCAGTGAGGCTTGTGCAGGTAATTGGAGAATCAACTAGTCTCAAGCTATGCTCAATTGTATGGATTGATTTCGAGTCTGATAATACAGCAGGGAGTGGGAACAGAGTCAAGCGCATTCAAAAGTAAAGTGCTGGCGTTGTGATCTCATCAGGTGGATTGCCAACACACTCTGTCAACCAATCTAAATTTTTCCCTATGACAACAGTTGTGGGGGGAAACCGACAACACAAGAGTCATTTTGCCTCCTCCCTACTGTCCATTTCCTCAATAGTTGGTCAGAAGTCTGCATCTCATAATTTAGGCGATGGTCTCAATAACCAACAGTCAATCAGCAACTTTTAACTGTAATGCCCTCTGTAACTCAGCGAGTTCATCTCTATGGGCGATCACAGTAACACTACTTGGGGAGCGTTGTTCGTTCTGGTTCAATTCTACCTTGAGCGAAACCTTCTCAAGTCTTCCAGCTTTTTTCCAATAAAATAGACCACTTAAAGGCGACAGCACCACTATCGCTGGAAATAACTGACTAGAACCAGGAAAAAGCAGCGTCAAAACCAGTGATAAACAAGCAAGACCAGTAAATGCTAGCAACGTCAAAAAGACAGCTAAAAACGAGCTAGGTCTAACAAACCCTTCAAAAGTCACTTGGTTTTGTTCTTGGTCTACCGCTGCCACTCGGTAAGACCGAGACCGAAAATACTCCTTCAATTGAGACATTAAAGCAGCTTCGTCTTGCTCAGATACTAGTTGCGCTTTTTCTATGCGGTCTTTGGTCGAGGCACGAATAAAGAAAAACAGACCAACCGATAACAACAAGGTTAGCAGCAACGTGGAGGGCAGAATAACGGTATCCATAACTAATGTTTACTGTTTTATAGGAGGGGACTTATTCATTATCAATCATTCGTTAAATTGTCCTCTATTTGATATACTCCAGCCAAAGATCAGCTAAATCCAGCGACTGAACTTGCCATTCTGGAGAAATCTGGTACATCCGCCTGGGGCGTCCCCGTCCTTCGAGTCTTTTCCAATATCCAACAATAGCCCTTTCGTCTTCGAGAAATTTAATCGCACTATAAAGTACGGTATCTGAAAGCCGATATTTTGGATATCTAGTTTCCAGTCGCTGGATCAACTCGGTTCCGTAAGATTCACCTTGTAGTAAAACATGCAGTATGTAACAAACTGCTAGTTCCTGACAGAGGTAAGTTGGCGGAGGATTCTCAAAAAAATGATATATATCCTCAAGTTTCATGGTTAGTGAATGGCTAAAAAAATGCCTTAGGGTAAGGTAAGTAATTCAGGTAATCAGTATACAAATATACTATAGCTTCCATAAGTAGATATAGCTACTGAGGTTTGATTTCCAAAATGTAAACAAACATTAAACAATTACCCACGTTTTTTCTTTAGTGGGATGAGTGTGCAAGTTTTAGGGGTGCAAAAATCTGCGCCCCTACCAGATTTCGCAGCAGTGTGGTTAGGAGCAAGCAGACAGTGTCTTTGCCGCCATCTTGTGTGTTGAGTGATGCCGTGCTGGTTAGAGATGTTGAAGCAATAAGATACCTATCGAAGAAATTTTACAGTTAAAATGCCATTTTGTCTGTAAAGCTTAAATAAACACTTTGTTTTACGGTACTTTTTCTAGTCTAGAGCCTAAAATGTTGAGCCAAAGGAGTTTTACGGCTGAAAGCTGCCCTAACTATGGACACACTTCAGTCAAAAGCCAGTACTAACTGTGCCAATTTTAAATTTGGGAATTGGGATTTGGGATTAAGCAAAAAGACTAAATCTAAAATTTAAGAATCCAAACTTGGATACCCCTAGATTTATCAGTCGAGACAATTTCAAATCTCAAATTGAAAATTCTATGACTGACTGGACTTGAAATACTCTTGTTCTATCTCTTAAATTCGATATTAAACTTATCCAGCGGAAGCATGAATTGGTGATCTGCTATGTCACAAAACCCCGACGCCCCCTCCTCTTCTTCTAATCTACGGGCAATTGCCCAAACATTTCGCCTTACAGGTTGGATTAGTTTTTGGATTCAGTTAGTACTAGGCGTAATTTCTGGTATAATAGTGCTGCTTTTTGCCATTTTTAGTCAAAGAACTGGCAGCCCAAGTAATAATCCAGGAACTGGGTTTGGCGTCTTTTTAGCAATTTGTGGATTGGTTGTTTTGGGAGTGGGCATTTATTTGGCTTACCGTTACACCAGAATCGGTAATCAACTGCAATCTTCTAATCCCAACAACCGCCCTCGCAAAAGTGAGACTGTACAAGTTTTGCGTTTGGGACTAATGGTGAATTTAGCGGGAATTTTAGTCACACTATTAGGGGCCCAAGCAATTGTGGGTACCCTAGTTGCTAGGTCTATCTCCCCTCAAGCCGTAACTACCCAACTATTTGACCCCACCCGAATTATTAGCGGTCTAGATATGCTTGTGGTGCAGGCAAACACTAACACTGTTTCAGCACACTTTGCCGGACTTGTAGTCTCGCTGTGGCTACTCAATCGCATTAACCGTTCTTAGCAAACATTTTTCTGGTTGCAATTCCGGTGACGGCAAGCCAAAATCAGTATATGCTGGTGTTTTGGCGAAAAGATACTCGGCTAAAAATAAAAGAAAAATCTGTGTTGGATCTTAAGCAAATTCGGGAAAATCCCCAATTAGTTCAGGAACGGTTGAATGGTCGTAGTGGTAAATACGATATTCAGCCCATATTAGACTTAGATAAAAAGCAACGGGAACTGGAAGGGACACGCAGTCAACTCCAAGCTCGAAGTAACGAAATCGGTAAAATCGTCGGGCAAAAGATAAAATCTGGGATAGATCCTCAAGACCCAGAACTTCAAGCCTTGCGGGATGAAGGGAACTCCATCAAAGCTAAATTAAGCGAACTGGAACCCCAAGAAAAAGAACTGAAAGCGGAAATTCACCAAAAGCTACTAGAACTCCCCAATTTACCAAGTGATGCTACACCCATTGGTAAAACTGAGGAAGATAACCAAGAAGTACGCCGTTGGGGGGATGAATATCTGCCCCAAAACCCGAATATTCTCCCCCATTGGGAAATTGGGGAAAAGTTAGGTATTCTCAATATTGAGCGAGCCGTAAAAGTTGCCCAAAGTCGCTTTGTAACGTTAGTGGGGGCTGGTGCGGCGCTGGAGAGGGCATTAATTCAATTTATGCTATCCCTGCAAACCCAAGCTGGGTATGTGGAAGTCAGTCCACCACTGTTAGTAAACACTGATTCTTTAACCGGAACCGGTCAGTTACCCAAGTTTGCAGAAGAAAGCTTTAAATGTGCTGAAGACGATTTGTGGTTAATACCCACAGCGGAAGTTCCCGTTACCAACCTCTACCGGGGAGAAATTCTGGCTGCTGAAGATTTACCTATTTATCACTGTGCTTATACTCCTTGTTTCCGTCGGGAAGCGGGAAGCTATGGACGGGATATGCGGGGTTTAATTCGTCTGCATCAATTCAATAAAGTGGAGTTGGTGAAACTTGTTCATCCTAGTTCTTCTTTTGAGGAATTAGAAAAATTAGTAGGGAATGCGGAAGCAATTTTACAGGCTTTAAAATTACCTTACCGTGTTATCAATTTATGTACTGGTGATTTAGGTTTTTCGGCAACTAAAACCTATGATTTAGAAGTTTGGCTACCTTCTTCTGGCAAGTACCGCGAAATTTCTAGTTGTTCTAATTGTTTTGATTTCCAAGCACGACGGGCTGATATTCGCTTTAAGGAAGGGGGTAAGAAGGGGACGCAGTTTGTCCATACGCTTAATGGTTCTGGGTTGGCTGTGGGGCGGACAATGGCGGCGATTTTGGAGAATTATCAACAACCAGATGGGACGGTGTTGATACCGGAGGTGTTGCGATCGTTTTTAGGGCGAGAAGTATTGTAATACAAACAAAAGCATGGTAACAGCATCATAGATTAATGGTAGAATCATAATAATAGGCTGTGCTATTCAGCCTAAGTGTAGTTAGGCTTGAATAGTACAGGAGATATTATGCCTATTGACTTGGGTAAAATTAATACCGGAAATACAAGTGATACATCTCTTCATCCTAGAGAAATATTTACAGCCCTTCCAGGTAAGAAAGAAGGCAAGTTTGAATATCCGAGAGACGTTCAAACACAGGTTTGGGATCATTGGTTTTCAAGGAGGAATGAAAAAGATTTAGTTGTCAAAATGAATACGGGTAGTGGCAAAACCGTAGTCGGATTACTTATCCTAAAGAGTTGCTTAAATGAAGGTAAAGGTTCCGCAGTTTATGTGGTTCCTGACAAATATCTGGTAAAACAGGTTATTGATGAAGCAAAAGACCTGGGAATTGAAGTTACAAATGACACTAGTTCCCCTAGATTTCTGTCGGGCAAAGCTATTTTAGTCATTAATATATATAAGCTAGTTAATGGAAAGTCAGTTTTTGGTGTTGGTGATGAAGGCATCAAAATTAACATTGGTAGCATCATCATCGATGATGCACACGCGTGTCTCGACACGGTAGAAGACCAATTTATGTTAACAATTGATAGCCAAAATCCTGCATACAAAGAAATTTATCAATGCTTTAAAGAATCACTTCGTGATCAATGTTTAGTAAAGGAATCTGAGATTAATAATCGTGAGCGTGATGTTTATATGCAAGTTCCTTTTTGGAGTTGGCAAAGTAAGATACCAGAAATCTCACAAATATTAATTAAAAACAAAAATACTGAATGGCTAAAGTTTGTATGGCCATTGATAAAAGAATCACTAGCTCTCTCAAGGTGCGTTGTTAGCTCAGATAAAATAGAGATATCACCGCACTGCATACCAATTGATATGATTCCGAGTATTACCAATGCTCGTAGAAAGATATTTATGACAGCGACTTTAGTGGATGACAGTATTTTGTCTAGCCATTTTGGTATTACAGAGGAGTCTATTAATAGGGCTGTTATACCCAATACAGCAGGTGATATTGGTGATAGGATGATCCTCCTTCCACAAGTAATCAATACTAAATTAACTGATGATGAAATAAAACAGTTTTGTAAGTCGATTTCACAAGATGTGAATGTTGTTGTTATCGTTCCATCAGATGAACGAGCTAAATACTGGAAAGATCAGGCCGATCAAATTTTGAATAAGGATAATCTGTATGAAGGAGTAACTCGCTTAAAAAAAGAAAAAGTTGGTCTGACAATATTAGTGAATCGCTACGACGGAGTAGACTTACCAAAGGATGCCTGTAGATTTATTGTAATTGATGGATTGCCAGTTGCTAGACGGTTGATTGATAAAGTTGAACAAGTCATCCTAATGGGAAGTTCAAGAAAAGCTACTCAACTAGTTCAAAAAATAGAGCAAGGAATGGGGCGCGGTGTCAGATCCAGCGACGATTACTGTGTTGTATTTTTAATGGGACGTAATCTTACTAGCCAATTATATGCTGGAGGTGCAATAGATAAATTTTCTCCAGGAACTAAAGCACAAATAAACCTATCGAACCAGATTTCTGAGCAAATTAAAGGAGAAGACTTGCCTCAGATACGGGAAGCAATTATGTATTGCTTACATAGAAACCAAGATTGGGTATCTAAAAGCAAGGGGGCTTTAGCAGCACTTTCATATGAAGAAAGTAGTACACCAGATTTGATAACAATTGCACAAAGGAAAACGTATAATTTTGCTGCTATAAACAACTATAATGCCGCAGTGAGTGAGCTTAGAAAAGTTGTAAATACAGTAGATGAGAAACCTCTAAAGTCCTACCTAAAACAATGCTTGGCAGAGTACATTAACTTCTATGATCCGGCAGAGGCGCAAAGGACTTTGATGTCAGCAGCCAGTGATAACTCAAGAGTAACTAAGCCAATGGAGGGCATCTCATATCACAAGCTTGAATCGAAAGCTATGGATCAAGCAAGAATATGTGGTGATTACTTAAGACAAAAATTTGATGATCCAAATAAAATCGTTGTTGAGATGTATGGATTGTTAGAATCATTGATATTTAAACCAGAGACAGCAGATATATTTGAAGAATCATTGAAGACTATTGCTCGGTATATTGGATTTAATAGTCAGCGTCCAGAAGCAGAGTATAGGAAAGGCCCAGATGTACTTTGGGAAGTCGGAAACTTATCATACTTTGTGATCGAGTGCAAAAATGGAGCTACTACAGATACTATTAACAAAGGTGACTGCAATCAGTTAAATGGCTCTGGTGAGTGGTTTACTGATAAATACGATGAAACTTGTAGATTTACTCCCATTTTAGTTCATCCATCAGTTAAGTTTGAATATGCTGCCACACCTAAAGAGAAAACACGAATTATTAATGGAGAAAAGCTAAATCTATTGCGTGAAAATATATCTCATTTCATCAATGCATTATGCGTAGATAACAAGATTAATGATGATAGAGCTATTAGGGAGAGATTGATGTTCTACAAACTGACAGCCGATAGATTTTGCGAGAATTATACTACTAATTACACTACTAAGTTTAAATGAACGGCGCAGGGGAAAATTAGTTCAGTGCGATCGCTAATCTTGTAGAGTGCGTTAATGAAATTTAACAAACCCTATAGTTACGTGGTGGTTTCTTATAAAGTGCGATCGCGTAAAATCTGCTGTATATTCAAAATATGGTGAAAAGAGACAAGTTACTTGAACTTTTAAAAAATAGCCCCAATAATGTAACATTTAGCGATATTCGTAAGCTTTTAGAGTTAGAGGAATTTGTACTAGATAGAATTACAGGTAGTCATCATATCTTCAAGAAAGATGAAACAATTTTAGTGATTCCAGTTCATAATAATCGTGTTAAGTCTGTTTATGTGAGACGAGTTGTAGAGCTAATTGAAGGAGAAGAATTGTGAACTATCCAATAGTGGTTTACCCTTGTGATGAAGGTGGTTTTGTTGCTGAAATTCCAGCCTTAAGAGGATGTTTGGCACAAGGTGAAACTTTAGAAGAAACCTTACAAGAATTGATAGTTGTTAGAAATTTGTGGTTGGAAACAGCCAAAAAGCATGGACAAAAACTACCAGATATTGAAAGTGCGATCGCTAAAGTAAAAGCACTAAGTAGTGTATAAACTATTAAATTGGAATTACTTTTGTATTTAATAATCCTGTACATCCTTAAATCCTCAAAATCCTGATTCAGACATTTTTCATCGTCAGAATCAGGATTTGCAAGATTAGAGGATGAGCAGGATTTATGCTCAGATTCAATACAAGAGCTAGATTTTATGGATAATTTTAGTCTTGCCATATCACTACGGTTGATTAGTGGTGATATTTTTAATAGGCTAATATTGTAGTGCGATCGCATCCCTTGTAAGTTGGGTTGAAGTGCGATCGCCTGATCTTAGAGGCTGGGCATTGCTGGAAACGTTCCTGAACGACCAAATCTCAGCAAAACCGATAGGGATGCGGAGTCTCTGAGCCAGTTTCCAAACTACAATAAGAGAATATATCTGAATATTTTGGCTCTATGTCAGTTTTAGCAGCGATTTCAGTCTTGGCTATTTTGATTTTGGTACACGAGGCTGGACACTTTATAGCAGCACGTTCTCAAGGTATTTACGTTAACCGCTTTTCTTTGGGTTTTGGCCCAGTTATCTGGAAATACCAAGGCTCACAAACCGAATATGCTCTCCGCGCTTTCCCTTTGGGTGGGTTTGTCGGCTTTCCCGATGATGACCCTGATAGCGATGTTCCCCCCAATGACCCGAATCTGCTACGTAACCGTCCAATTTTAGATCGGGCGATCGTCATTAGTGCTGGGGTGATAGCAAATTTAATATTTGCCTATTTGGTGCTAACGCTGCAATTGGGTATCGTTGGCATTCCCAAAGAATTCAACTATCAAGCTGGTGTAATTGTCAAGCCTGTTAATGAACAATCCCTTGCTTACCAAGCAGGTATTAGGGAAGGAGACATTATTCTGGCTATTAACGGTCAGGAATTACCGGCTACTGAAAATTCAACGACATTGCTGACAAAAGAGATTCAAAATCATCCAAATCAGCAAATTGAACTGAGAGTTCAGCATCAAGACCAGCAACTATCACTGAAATTAGCACCAAATAAGGGGGCTGACGGCAAAGGTTTGATTGGTATTGAACTTGGCCCCAATGGTACAATTGCTTATCGTCGTCCCAATAGTCCTGTGGAAATTTTCAGTACTGCGGCCAATAGGTTCCAACAGTTATTTGTTGGTACACTCAAGGGTTTTGGGCAGTTGGTGACTAATTTTCAACAAACTATTGGACAAGTTTCGGGGCCAGTTAATATTGTCAAAATAGGCGCAAAGTTAGCTGATGAAAATAGCACTAACTTGTTGTCTTTTGCGGCAATTATCAGCATTAACCTGGCAATCATCAATATTTTGCCTCTACCAGCTTTGGATGGTGGACAACTGGCTTTCCTGTTGATTGAAGGTTTGCTTGGTAAGCCTTTACCTACCCGCATTCAAGAAGGTGTGATGCAAACTGGGTTGGTGTTACTCTTGGGCTTGGGAATTTTTCTGATTGTTAAAGAAACTACTCAATTAACTGCTCAGTTGGATTGGGTGCAAAGATTGTTCCAGTGAGTGTTACCCGCAAATCTTCGGCTAAAAAGCAGCGTGCTTTAGAAGTTCTCGCTCGTCTGAAGCGCCTTTATCCCGATGCTACTTGCTCTTTGAACTACTCAACGCCTGTACAATTGCTGGTGGCAACTATTCTCTCTGCTCAGTGTACTGATGAGCGGGTGAATAAGGTGACACCAGCGTTATTTGGGCGGTTTCCCGATGCAGCGAGTTTGGCTAATGCTGAGTTGGCTGAGTTAGAGGATTTGGTGCATTCGACTGGGTTTTATCGCAATAAGGCGAAGAATATTCAAGGCGCTTGTCGGATGATTGTCAGTGAGTTTGACTCTGTTGTCCCTAACCAAATGCAGCAGTTGTTGCTACTTCCAGGTGTGGCGCGAAAGACGGCAAATGTGGTCTTGGCTCATGCTTATGGAATAAATGCTGGGGTGACGGTAGATACTCATGTTAAGCGTCTGAGCCAACGCTTGGGTTTAACTAAGTATCCAGACCCGATTCATATTGAGCAAGATTTAATGGGGTTATTGCCGCAAGCAGATTGGGAAAATTGGTCTATTCGGCTGATTTATCACGGACGTGCTGTTTGTAAGGCTCGTTCTCCCGTCTGTGTTGCTTGTGAGCTGGCGGATTTATGCCCTGCTGCTAATCAGTCGCTTGTGTTAGGCTAGGCGACACAAACAGCCCTAAAATTGATAGGAGACTGTAGAATGGAAAATGCTGTCTTTAAATTTAAGTTAGAGAATTTATGGCAAAAAAGAGCATGATTGAGCGCGAGAAAAAACGCGCTAAGTTGGTGGAAAAGTATGCTGACAAACGGGAAGCGCTGCTGGATGAGTTCAAAAGCGCTGCATCTCCCTTGGATAAGCTAGAAATCCATCGGAAAATTCAACAGCTACCCCGTAACAGTGCGCCCACCCGCCACCGCAACCGTTGCTGGGTAACGGGTCGTCCTAGAGGTGTTTATCGTGATTTTGGGCTATCTCGGAACGTCCTGCGGGAATGGGCACACGAGGGTCTTTTGCCTGGTGTTGTTAAGTCTAGTTGGTAGTCATTAGTCGTTAGTCATTGGCTTTTGACAACTGACTAAAATTATTGGCCGCAACAATGATCAATGCCCAGACTTTCTAAGAGTAGATCGCTGACGGCGTTGGCGATCGCAAACTCTCCATAGAAGCTTTTGGAAAAATCAAAGGATTGCATCTCTGTCACAATGGCAATCACCAGAGAACCTAAGTCATTTTCTCCTTCCATTCGTTGACGCACAAAAATTTGGGCGGCTCGTTGGGCAATTATTTTATTGATTGCTTCCGGGAGAAATTCTCTATCTAGCCACAGGAGCAGGCACTGTTGCAACCATTGTCCTTCTAGCTGGGGATTTTCAGACGGTGGTAGGGTAATAGGTGGAATTGGTTCAGTCATCTTTTTTTAGTTTATTAAGTGAGCTTTAACGGTTTTTTTGCCCAGGTAATCTTCAGAGGAACGCAAAGGATGACTGCTAACAGCAAATTGCGTTACTCTGAGGCTTTTTTTTGATCTTTTGTACTCACTATGCAATATGATATTGCCGCTATTATTCGGGGTTATGCTCAAGGTTATTTTCTCATGGCTGATGAGTGCGATCGCCTGGGGTGGTATGGAAGTCATGAACGCACCTTAATTCCTTTGGATGAACGTTTTCGTTATCCCAAGTCATTGCAGCGTGTTCTTAATCAAAAACGCTTCACTGTGACGATTAACCGTGACTTCCCATCTGTGGTTGCCGGGTGCGCCAATCGCGAAACTACTTGGATTTCACCGGAATTACAAAAGATTTACTGGCTACTTTACCAGAGTGGTTATGCTTATAGTTTTGAAACTTGGCAGGATGATGAACTAGCAGGGGGAATTTTAGGGATTGTCATTGGCGGCGCTTTTATTGGCGAATCGATGTTTTACCGCATCCCTGACGGCTCAAAGGTGGCGATGGTGAAGTTGGTGGAAAGATTGTGCCAAAGGCAATTTGTGCTGTTTGACGCCCAAATGATGAATCCCCATTTGGAAAGATTTGGTGCTTATCTCGTGAGTGATGAAGAATATAATGTCTTACTGAGGCAAGCGCTGCAAAGTCCTTGTTCCTTAATTTAACGAAATTCTCAACAGTGCAATCCCTTAAATCCCACATTCGTTACCCTTACCGTTACTTCGCTAATTACTGAATAAAAAATGTAAATCAAGATAAAATAAGACATCTGTTGAGCGAATAACGTCCACTCGACCAAACCCTGCTCACCAACAAATTAATGCTTCTCCTCCTCAAGCAACAATTACGGGAGTAGTAGAATGGCTAACTCTTTACTCAGAGGAGTCAGGCTACACAGTGGCACGGTTAACTCGCTCCAGTGCTAAAGACTTAACCTCACATCTTGCACCAATAAAAATTGATGTATTTTTTTACTCAGTATTAAGCCAAATCTATATATACTTACTTAAGTACTTAACACTTTCGCCTTGCTACTTGCACGCAAAAAGCTATAAATCTAAAGGTAGTAAATGAAACTCTTTACAATTGGTGACAGTATTTCTCAAGGCTTTATGTCTTTGGCAGCAGCCCGGACAGACCTTTGTTTTTCAACTTTGATTGCTAAGTCAATGGGGCTAAAAGTTGGTGCTGAATATCTGTACCCTGAATGGTTAGCGGGCGGACTACCAGCCAATATTGAGAAGATTTTACGGCGTTTGGAGAAAAAATATGGCTCAGATATCAACGCCTTAGATTGGCTGACCATATTGCCAACTATTGAGGGGGTACTTGATGAAGCTGAAGATTACTATGAAAGGCAAGGAGGTTGTGCTGAACAGCCTTATCCAGGAGGAATTAAATTTTTCCACAATGTAGGGATTCAGGGCTTTGATATTGCTGATTCTTGGATGATAACACCCAAGGTTTGCAAATATCAAATTAAACTTAGCAACGACAAAGCAGAGGGTAAGGATAATTTTTTTAGTCTGCCCAATGCTGCCTTCTACCGGACTGCACTTAAAGTTCTCAACCCGTCTTTAAATCCTATTTTTGACAATCATAGCCAACTAGATTGGTTGAAGCACCATCATACAACCACAACTGAAGGAGTTGAGAATTTAATTCTCTGGTTAGGAGCAAACAATGCGCTGGGAACTGTGATCAGTTTAGAAATTAATCAAACTCCCAATGACACAGATCAGATTCTCAACAACCCAAGTCAAAAGCCCGAATCATTCCGTGAGGTAAGAGAAAAATGGAACCTCTGGCATCCCAAGGATTTCGAGGCTGAATATCAACAATTGCTTGATCGGGTTGATGCAATTATGCAAAGTAACAGCAACCCCGATTGGAATGTCTTCATTGGGACAGTACCGCTGGTAACTATTGCGCCATTGGCAAAAGGTGTGGGTGCAACCACTGAAATTCATGTGGACGGAGAGGAGAAACCTTCAACTTACTACAAATATTACACTTATTTTCCCTTTGAAGAGGATACGGTTAGAGAAACCGGAACCGTACACCTAACGCTACAAGATGCCGTCTACATTGATGACTGTATTCGCAGATACAATAAAGTAATTAAAGAACTGGTCGATAGTAAAAACAGCCAGTATCCGCAACCACGCTATCACATTGTTGATCTTGCCAATGCCTTACAACAAATTGCCTTCAAGCGAAATGCTGGACAGGTGCAGTATGAATTCCCAGAAGAATTCAAGTTTGTCTATCCCCAGGTCAACACCAAATACTACCACGCAGACACTACTGGACGAATACGACAAGGTGGACTATTTAGTTTAGATGGCATTCATCCGTCTGCCATTGGTCAAGGGTTGATTGCTTATGAATTCCTCAAAGAGATGAAAAAAGTTGGAGTTGTTGATAGCACCAAACTAGATTGGAAGTCGGTCTTTGCTAGCGATCAACTTTATTCCCAACCTATTACTTTGATGCATGAGTTGTACGATAATAAAGAATTTGCTGAAACCATCATCAAGCTGTTCGGCAGAAATCCGCTCGCCAGAAATTCAACTATGACTAGAAGACTTGGTTAAGCTAAGAAGCTTAATCCTGTATTGCCTCTGGTCATAGCTTCGTACTGATTTCAGTATGTACCAATCGTTGCTGACTGCTGCGGGGAACTTGTAGGCCTATAAAATACTCAATAAATGAAATAGCCCTGGGGATAAAGCTAGGGAATATTTGGCGTGATTCGGCGTTCTGTAACTAGGGTTAGGCTAACCCATTCGCCTTTGTCGCTGTAACTGCGAATCATTCGCTGGCGCAGGTTTGGTTCAATTAACCAACCCACTTCTAGAAACAATGGTTGGTGCAACTGCGCTTTTAGGGGAGAAGTTGCAGAAGCACCATTAGGTAGGAGTAATACTTGCACTTGCTTTTGTTCGTCTTGATCAAAGAGGATGATCGGGCCTTTGATGGTAGCGCTGGAGGTAATTGTGCGTTCCCCAAAAGAGAGATGTTGAACTAATCGCCCAGGGGTATCAAGTTGCAGTTGTAGAGTTGAAGAGTAAGTAGTGGGCGATCGCCAATCTGGATAAATAGTGACTGCTTCACCAAGCCATTCTCCCAATAAATCCTCTACCTGTAAAGGCGGGTTTTCTACTGCTGGGGTATTAGCTAGATGTTCTCGAATTAAGGTGATTTGGTTGAGTTGTCCGGTTTTATCAAATAATTGCACTAGACGCAAGCGGCGATTTTGATGAATTAAACCCAACTCCGCCCCAAATTCAGAAAATGGCCCTAGCTGGATTGAACCTTGAGAAAATGCTCCATTTTCAAAAAATAATGTATTCCTGGATAGGGAACTGTATTCCAGAACTAAATCTTCTTGTCCTTGACGGCGAACAATCTGGTGGATGGTCTGGTTTTGGTTCAACCCTTCTAGAGAAACTACACTTTTGATATCTTCTAAAAGTGTCCCTTGGGGTGAAAAACGAGTGAATGAACCTTGCCATTCACCAAGATTTTGCAGTAAGCGTTCCCATTGTGATGACATAATGAGTAATGAGTAATGAGTAATGACTATCTAGCAAAACGCCTGACAGCAAACAAGCTCCCTATTAATCCTACAGCTGCGCCGAAACTCAAAAGAATTAAGGGTAATAATAAAGTTTGGGCGGCAGTCAGTTGCACACCGTTGCTAATAAATTGGATAAACTCAGGTTGATTGGCTAGTAGTTGTCCGAGAAACTGTTGAATTACAGTAATGAAACTCCAGGCGATCGCACCGCCAAGTAAGCCAAAAGAAATACCTTGTAAAATAAATGGCAAGTAAATCCATGCTGTAGTTGCTCCCACCAGCTGCATGATTTCAATTTCCCGCCGTCGTGCCATGACAATGAGGCGAATTGTGGTGGTGTTAACGGCGATCGCCGTTAAGGTGAGGATGATCGTAATTGTCAAAGTCATGGAGTTTAAACCTTGGTGTAACTGGGCGATGCGTTTAACTGCTTCATCTACATACTGCACCAAATCAACTCCCTGCAACTTAGCCAGCTGTGTCGCCAAAGTTGGTACAGATTGAGAATTACGGGCTTTTACCTTCATCTCGTCTACCAAAGGATTTTCCCCTAGCTGCTGGGTAGCATTTTCAATATCAGAAATTCCCAGTTCCTTAACTAACTTAGTCCAAGCTTGTTCTTTAGTAATGGTTCGCATAGACGCCACCTCTGGCATATTTGCCACCAGTGTTTCTATGGTTTCGGCTTTGGTATCTGGCTCAAGATAAACTGATAATTCTAGCTGGCTACCAAACTGGTTAAGGAGTGTTTCTACTTGCCAAGAGGTTTGCAAGCTCAAGCCGAATAAAAATAGTAACACCGTGACGGTGCTAACTGCTGCCCAATTCATCCAACCTCCCCGCAGTAATCCGAGGAAAGTTTCTTTGAGTAAGTAGTCTAGTTTTGTGAGAAATTTAAACACATATCACCCAAAATTAAAATTCAAAATATGTCTAGGGTTTCCCGAAGGGAGACAAAATTTAAAATGAAAGAATAGCACAAATGACTACTGTCTAATGTACGTATGGGGAAACTGCGCCCCTACTGTGACGAGATTGATAGAATTGAAATAGTAGGATTATTCACCATCAAGCCTAATAAGAATCATGCCCTCTGACATTGCTGTAGAGAAGAAAAAGTTAAAAAATCCGCCTTTGGAACTGCACTATTTAGGCGATCGCGTGCTGCGTCAAGTGGCAAAGCGCATTGCTAAAGTAGATGACGAGATCCGCCAACTAGTGCGCGAAATGCTGCAAACTATGTACAGTCAGGATGGCATCGGTTTAGCAGCACCCCAAGTTGGAATTCACAAACAAATTATTGTCATTGACTGCGAACCAGACAATGCCGCTAATCCGCCACTGGTGTTAATTAACCCCACTGTTAAACAGGTTAGCCGTGACATCTGCGTTGCCCAAGAAGGATGTTTAAGCATTCCCGGTGTATATCTAGATGTGAAGCGTCCCCAAGTCGTGGAAATTGCCTATAAAGATGAGTCAGGCCGTCCCCAGATATTAAAGGCTACTGATTTACTAGGACGTTGCATTCAACACGAGATGGATCACCTCAACGGTGTAGTGTTTGTAGATCGTGTGGAAAATTCCTTGACTTTGGCTCAGGAGCTATCTAAGAATGGCTTTTCGTATCAAGCAGTGAAACCAGTAGTATAGGGTGCAGAAGTAGTGTATTTAACTCCAAAAAGCGGTTTGTATCTGGGTGGATCTTGCATAACTGCGATCGCCTCTGTAGGTTCGGTCTTTGAACTCAGTTCCGGACAACCAGATTTAGGTGTCCAAGTGACTGCAATTATCTTGGGATTGAGTATTCCCCTAACAGGATTATTTTTCTTTGCCGCAGTGAGGGACGCAAGGGCTAACATGAAGTAAGCATCAGGTACATAAAAAAGGTAGAAGGATGAGGCAAAAATGCAAAATTCATTCTTTTACCTTTTATTTTTGGCAGGCACCCGGCAAGTGGCAGAATATCAGAAGGCGATCGCTTCTAAAATAGAAGTATGCTATCAACTTACACCAAACTATTGCGACTGTCTCAAGGACAGCTAAACCTGTTAGAAGCTTGTCCCCGTAAATTTCAGCACACTTATTTAGAACAACTCAATACACCCTCAAATCCCCAACAGGAAGAAAAACAAACTCTTGGTAGTCGCTTTCACCTGCTGATGCAACAGCAAGAAATGGGTTTACCAATTCAGAGTTTTTTGGAAGCGGATGCTCAACTACAAAGCTGGATGGCAGGTTTTGCCAATGCCGCACCAGAAATTTTAACACCATTCATTGATAATCAAACTTTCCGCGAAAGTGAACACTACCGCACTTTGCAAGTTCAAAATTACTTGCTGACTGTGATCTATGATTTATTGATTGCCGATCGCCAACAAGCGCAAATCCTCGACTGGAAAACCTATCCTCAGCCACCGACTAGAAGCAAGTTAGAAAAAAACTGGCAAACACGCCTTTATATGTTTGTTTTGGCTGAAACTAGCGAATATTCACCAGAACAGATTTCCATGACTTACTGGTTTGTTCAATCTCAAGGACAACCACAAAGTATTAAGTTTAGTTACGATGCTAGCCAGCACAAAAAAACCGCGAAGAGACTAAATCAACTTTTAAGCCAGTTAAGCAATTGGCTGGAATTATACCAGAAAGATGAGCTATTTCCGCAAGTTCCAGAAGCTCAAAAAGCATTATGTAATAATTGTCAGTTTGCGGTACGGTGCGCTCGCTCTCAGCGCGGCGTTCGCGGAGCGTCTCGGAGAGAAGCCCATCGCTCTCAAGTAACTGAAGAGGCGATCGCCAACTCACTACCAAATCTCGACAACATTCAAGAAATAGCACTTTGATATTTTTTTTAATTTTTAATTTTTAATTGATTAAATGCAGTGGATTCTAGCAGCAACAGAACAACCCCCAGAGTGGTTTATTGAAGCGGTGAAACAGTACGCGCCCCCAGCAGGTGGACTTTATGCCGCCCAGCTACTTTGGCAACGGGGAATAAAAGATGAAACACAATTAACAGCTTTTGTCAACTACAAATCCTATCAACCAGTCAGTCCCATTGAGTTTGGGCAAGAAATGGATTGGGCCGTAAAACGGTTGCAACAGGCGCGGGAAGTTAAGGAGAAAATAGCCATTTGGGGGGACTTCGACGCCGACGGCATCACCGCCACATCTGTCCTTTGGGATGGGTTGGGACAGTTTTTTCGGCAGAATACGCAATTAATTTACTACATTCCCAATCGCCTCACAGAGTCCCACGGACTGAATCACCAGGGAATTGATAAGTTAGCAAAACAAGGGTTTACATTAATTGTTACTTGTGACACAGGCAGCACAAATATTAGTGAAATTAACTATGCAAACCAGCTAGGTATAGATGTGATTGTTACAGACCACCACACCTTACCTTCAGAACGCCCACCTGTGACAGCAATTATCAACCCCCGTTATTTCCCTAACGAACATCCGCTGTTTCATCTTTCAGGGGTGGCTGTAGCTTATAAATTGGTCGAAGCACTGTATGAAACTCTGCCAGATATACCAGAACATCCGTTAACTGATTTATTAGATTTAGTGGCGGTGGGGTTAATTGCCGACTTGGTGCAACTAAAAGGAGATTGTCGCTATTTGGCGCAAGTGGGAATTCAACAATTGCAAGCTGATTTTAAACAACCACCAGGAGCAAGGAGGCGTCCAGGGATAGGGCGATTATTGGAATTATGCCAGAAAAGTGGCGATCGCCCCACAGATATTTCCTTCGGCTTGGGGCCGCGCATCAATGCGGTTAGTCGCATCCAAGGCGACGCTAGCTTTTGCGTAGAATTGCTGACTAGCCGGGATGCTAAACGTTGCAATGAACTAGCGGAAGTTACAGAATTAGCCAACACCCGCCGCAAGTCTTTACAAAAAGATGTACAAGCCCAAGTAGCGCAAAAACTCACCCAATTAGACTTATCAACCACCAGCGTCATTGTCTTAGCAGATGCCCAATGGCCCGTTGGCGTTTTGGGCTTAGTCGCTGGACAAATAGCCCAAGAAACAGGCCGCCCGACAATTTTGTTGAGTACAGAAAACTCACCCCCTGACTCGGAAACTCCCTCAAAACTCACTCTAGCCCGTGGTTCTGCCCGTTCGATAAATTCTGTTGATTTATACCAATTGGTAAAAGACCAAGCACATTTGTTACATCGTTTTGGGGGACATCCCTTTGCTGCTGGGTTGAGTTTGTTGACAGAGAATATTTCTTTATTTACAGCAGCTATTAACCAAAGGTTGCGACAATCTTTAGGTGGTGCTAACCTGACGCCAACAGTACAAGCAGATTTGGTGGTAACAGTAGCAGATTTGGGAAAAGATTTATTTTTAGAACTCAAACTTTTAGAACCCTGTGGAATGGGAAACCCCGCCCCGAAACTGCTGATTCAAAATTGCTGGTTTGAAAATTCTTGGCATAGCAATCAGAAAGATTGGCAAGGGAAAAAAGTACAGTATATTAAAGCCGAGTTTGACATTCGCGATGATTCCAGCAAAAGCCCTTTTCCGGGAATTTGGTGGGGACACTATAAAGATGAATTACCCCCAGGTAGGTGTGATTGCATAGCTGAACTAGACTACAACAGCTTCAAAAAACGCTATGAAATCAGATTAATTGCTGTGCGTCCCAGTGTTGACTCACAACTCAGCAATCAAAATTCACCACAGATACTAGATTGGCGAAATATTCCCAAACAGGGCACTCAAAACTCAGCGATGATTATCGAAAATTGTCCTACTAGCTGGGATGATTTACGTGCATGGTTTAGGAAGTCGCTTTATAATCAACAATTAGCCATAGCCTGGTCGAAACCCCATCATCAACCACCAAGCCAAATTTGGCTCACTTTGGTAGGAATTGCCAAATATCTCAGTCGCACAAATCAACCAGTTACCCGCATACAACTTTTAGAGAAACTGGGTATAGGTGATCAAACCTTACATTTGGGATTTAAAGCTTTAAAATATTTAGGGTTTACAGTTCAACGACAAGACCGTTGTTTGCAAATCAACTGGAATGCTGACAACGCCTCACAAAACCCTGCGGATGCTGCTGTTAACCAATTTTTAGCCGCTGTCCGCGAAGAACAATTTCAGCGAGAGTATTTTGCTGAAGTTCCTCTAGAGACAATAATAGCGATCTGCGCTACGCGATCGCCACTCAAACAGACCGCAGTTCCCTAAATTAGAGATAATATTTTTATCATCAGTCATTCTTAAAAGCTATGACTCTAGCCTTACCCAAAGTTGTTAACTTCGAGGAATTTGCCGCTTGGCTACCTGAAAATTCCGGGGTACGTTACGAATTACATAATGGGAACATTATTGAAATGGCACAACCAGTAGGGGATGACGAAGAAGTTAAAGGGTTTTTAACCATCAAGCTTAGTGCGGCGATTGACCGATTAGACCTTCCCTACATCATTCCTAACCAAGTTATTGTTAGACCTGATGGCAAAGATTCCGGTTATTTTCCAGATGTGTTAGTGCTAAACCGTGCAAATCTAGCAAACGAAAAATTATGGAAAAAAGAATCCACCCTCAGTCATGGTGCATCAATACCTTTGGTAATTGAAGTTGTATCAACTAACTGGCGTGACGATTACTATTTGAAATATGCTGATTATGAGGAAATGGGCATCCCCGAATATTGGATTGTAGACTATGCAGCATTGGGCGGACGTAATTTTATTGGCAATCCCAAACAACCGACAATCTGTGTTTGTAACTTGGTGGATGGAGAATATCAGATTAGTAAGTTTCGAGACAATGAACGTATTATTTCCCAAACTTTTCCTGAATTAAATCTCACAGCAAACCAGATTTTTCAAGCTGGTATGATCTAGCTTTCAAGTAAAACAAAAATAATATATATTGCAAGTAATCAAACCTAAATCAATATTAAGATTTTTCTCTACTTTGCTGTTCAATAGCTTGTCGTACTACTTCGATTTTTAATTCTAGTGCTTCGGCAATTTGTTCTACACTTAACCCCATTTTTAAAAGACGAGGTATTGCTTCCAGCTTTGTTTCTTCCTGAACTTCTTGCTTAACTTCTTGCTTAACTTCTTCTCTAACTTCTTGATAAAATCGAGTTTGTCGCCATTCTGTTAATCCAAACATTGCTTCCAACTCCTGACGGCTATAGGATGAAAACTTATAAACGAGCATCCTTTCTACTAATTCTAAAAGATTACGACTGTTTGGCGTATCTGCCTGTTGCACCAGATTTATCAAACTTCTTGCTTCTTCTACAGCCTCATCTTCAGGTGCAACTACTAGTTTAATAATTCCCAAACCAATTGAGGATGATGTATCGGTTAATTCATCTAAATAAACTACATGAATTTGCCCAGCAGCTAGTGAACTTTGATATGCAAGTGGTATACCAGGGTCAAGACTGCGTTTTGCCCACAAAACTACAGCTTGCCATGTTTTATGAGGTTTATATTGGTTTAAGTAAAGAAACGCTTCTGTAATCAACCGCCAGTATAAATCATCATCGGGCTGGAATTGTACCTCAACAAGATAAATCGGGTCTTGTGGGTATTCGGCTTTGGGCAAAAATAACCCATCTATGCGACGTGCTAATTCTTTGATTTCCACAGAGGAAAATTCGTAGTGCAACGCCAGTGTAGGGGACTGTTCCAGTAATTCAAATAAAACGCTAGGGAGATTTTGTAGCAGGGTATAAAATATCGTGTCTGTCTTCATTTGCAGTCAGAAGCAGAGTGTGAACTTCTATAAGTTTACGGGGAAATAGAGGCGTATAACTTAAGAAATTACAGATAATCTTCAAATGTTATTCCTCTTAAGTGATATGGGTAATAAAGTTGGTTTTTTCTAAAAATGCGATCGCTTAACTTTTAAGACAGTCGCTACAAAAACCGCGATCGCACTGAAGTCATGGTATTCGCTGAAAAAGATGTGCTAACCATGAGTATTATATTACTAAGTAAGTAGGGAAAGAAATCAAACTATGTTAAGAAAAGTAAAAAATATTGATTTAAATTAGCTCGTAGTGAGGGCTTTAGCCCTCAAAGAAGGGCTTCAGCCCTTACTACCAACCTTGAATTATTTACGCCAAGCTACTTAATATATTACATAAGATTCGTCTGCCTTTCTGCGTTTTAGTAGGAGTTTTGAAAATGACGGTGCATTTACCTCTAATTGGCGTCACTTGTTGTATAAGAGCAATATCATTACTTGAAGAGTATCCTCAAAACATTGTTGGTAGTTTTTGGGTCATGTGTGGTTATGGATTTAAACAGCAAGACATTCCTGGCTGGTGGATTGATATTCTTTCAGAAGAGAATCAAGCACAAGGTATTATTAATGCCTTTGAGAAAGGTTGTTTTGACGGCGAACATGAAAACCCGCTATACTTAGGATTTTGTATTATTGTTGTTGCAGATTCTTCCAATCCTGCTCATTTATCTTATGTAATTCAACACCTGACAATGTGGGAATGTGAGGGAATAGGTTTATTAAGAATAATGGCACGTTATAATATAGCTGCTCATACACAAGTTAGTTATCCTAAGCAGTTTTTAAGTTCTCGTTATAGAGAAGACAGTCCTACTTATCAATATCTTCGACAAACACTAAATCATTGGTCAGTTCAGGTTTGGGAAGATTACTGTAGCTATCTAATGTCTGAACATGGTCAATGGATGTTCTTCAACTATTGTAAAAAAATCAACACTATTAAAGATGAAGTAAAAGCTACCGTGGAAAAAGGTTTTAAACCTCTAGTTTTAACAGAAGGAGAAACTGACCCAATTTATATTAAAACTGCTTTAGAATTACAAGGACAAACAGAAATATTAGAACAAGTTGATATTGAATGGGTAGGAGCTTCTATAGGTAAAGGGCAGAGTATAAATAGTGGTGATAGTGGCTTGAATAATACTAGAGATGTTCTGCTTTCTAAGCCTCAATTCGTAACTAGAAAAGTATTACTGCTCTACGATTGTGATACTAGAAAAACTAATGAAGACCATGATAAATTAAAAATCAGAAAAATCCCTCAACAAGAGAATCGAAAAGTCAAGAAAGGGATTGAAAACCTATTTTTAGATCATTTATTCACAGAAGAATTTTATTCACAAAAAACCAAATATGGAGATTATGGAGAAGAAAACCAGATTCAAGAATTTCAAAAAATGAAGTTTTGCAAATGGATATGTGAAGAAAGAAAACAGGCGGATGATTTTATTTATTTTAAGATAATCGTTGATATTATCAAAGATTGCTTAGGCGAAATTATTTACTAAAAAAGGTTTGCATTTAAACTAAACGGTAGTTATGTTGATTATTTACCTTTAGTTTTAGAGCTATTTCAAGAAAACAAAAAGCTTATAAGGGAGCATACCATTTCTGTAAATTCGTAGTGCGGGCATCTTGCCCGCTGTATGATTAATGAATATCTGAATGCCTGCTCTTAAAGTTCTTGAAGTGACATGACAACACCTCTAACCAACTTTAATATTCATTCTAGCATCAGTGATCGGCGGGGCAATTGAGCGGTTTACCACGAAAACCGAGAAATTTATAACTTTTGAAAGGTTGACAAAACGTTGTTTTAGCCTTCTCTATTTCTGGGTAATTTATCTTCAATGCCAAGGCTTCAACCGTGAAAATACGTAATTTAAAACTAACCTACAACACAAACCTACAAAATTGTCTACCTCAACCCTCCTTGGTGTTCGCAGTGAAAACCTTTTTGCTCCCAAGCTGACATATCCACATCAACCAGTCTGGTGATATCTGAACATTGAGGCTGAATACCTTGACTTAAAACCGCCCAAAATAAGCTGCGCGTTACATCTAGAACTGTTTTCAGCGAATGTTCACGATTCGCAGGAATGCCTCGCTCTTGAACAATATCTGGTTCCACCCAAATGCCATGAGATCCTAAGAGAATCTGAGCCAGCCATTTAGCTCGTGGTAAGTGAGTTGGGGAGGTAATCAGTTTTACCTTGCGTACCCCCCAGTGGTCTAAAATTGGAATGCCATAATAAAAATTTTCAAAGGTGGAATTAGCGCACTTTTCTAACCAAACTTTTTGTAACTCTGCGGCTTCCCGTTGAAAAATTAGCCAAATACAAGGATCTTCGGAACCACGAGAAATTAAAATTGGGGTGTGCGGGTATTGTTTTGCTTGTTGGGCAACGTAGGTTTCTCGCTGAATGCTGCCCCCAATCACAAAAAAGGCATCTACTGGCTGGGAAGAAGCAGAAACTAAGGTTATAGTGGTGAAAATCAGCCAAATGCCCAGGAGAAGAAACAAACCCCAACCTAATTTTTGTAACGATTGCCACAGTATCGGGAATTTTCGGCTAAGGAAAATTGATAATTTTGTGGGAAATTTGCGTTTCATGAATTATATAAGAAAAGCCTAGTTGCCTACTTTTTGGGAGTGATGCAATTAAAGCAGCAAGGTGCTATCTTATAAAAGTAATCGAGGGTGTGAAGATGACGCTGATAAAAGTGTCATGTCATTAGATTAGTCTTCCGGAGACAGCAAAAAAACCGAGAACTGTTTGTTAACAACCAATGCAGTATTTTTAACATCATTCCAAAGGCAAAATGATGAGGGGAGTATAGCTGAAATTGGGGTATAAAAACTTAAAAATCTCAGGAAAGTTTGATTGCTAAACTGTCAAAAACACTATTATTCCATCTGATATACATGAACCAATCTGCGAAACGTTACTCGCCGCTCCAAGTAGCCTTGATTGGTGGAGCGATCGCCACGACTGCTACTATATCTGTATTTGGTACAGCTTGGACGCGCGGTGTTCGCGCTGCGCTGCAAGATAGCCCAAAAGCGTTAGTTGACCAAGTTTGGCAACTGGTGAATCGTGAATACGTTGATGGCAAATTTAATCAACAAAATTGGCAAGCAACCAGGCAGAGCCTGTTAAGCAAAGAGTATACAAACAACGAACAAGCTTATGTAGCTATTCGCGAAGCTTTACAGAAGTTGGGTGATCCTTATACAAGGTTTATGGATCCCAAACAATATGAAGCCCTCACCAGCCAAACATCTGGGGAAGTATCGGGAATTGGCATTCGCATGGAATTGAATGACAAAACCAAGCGGCTGACTGTTGTTGAGGCGATTGAGAATTCCCCAGCGCTGAAAGCTGGCATTAAAGCAGGGGATGAGATTTTAGCAATTGACGGTAAACCCGCTCTGAAGATGAAAGTGGATGATGCCTCTAAGCTGATTCGCGGTAAAGCTGGTACCGCTATAACATTGCGGCTAGGGCGTCCCGGTGGGAATGATTTTAATCTGAAGCTGACTAGGGCGACAATTGAAGTCCCAACAGTACGTTATACCCTCAAGCAAGAAGGTACTCGCCGCGTTGGCTATATCCGATTGCGGGAGTTTAGTTCCCACGCCGCTGATCAAATGCGACGAGCCATCCGCGATTTGAACGGTAAGCAAGTCGATTCCTTTGTATTGGATTTGCGGGGGAATCCCGGTGGTTTGTTGCAGGCAAGCATTGAAATTGCCCGGATGTGGTACGATAGCGGTTCCATTGTCCGTACAGTAGACCGTCGGGGAGCAAGTGAAGAAACCAAAGCTAATCGTACTGCCTTGACAAATCGTCCTTTGGTGGTGCTGGTGGATGGTAATTCCGCTAGTGCTAGTGAGATTCTCACCGGGGCACTCAAAGATAATAAACGGGCGGTAGTTGTTGGCAGTCAAACCTTTGGTAAAGCTTTAGTGCAGTCAGTGCATGAACTCGCAGATGGTTCTGGTTTAGCAGTTACTATTGCCCACTACTACACCCCCAAGGGCACGGATATAAACCATAAAGGGATTACGCCAGATATCAAGCAAGACTTGACAGAGTCCCAAGAGCGGCAGTTGGCAAGTAATCCAGATTTAGTTGGCACTAAGAGCGATCCCCAATATGCTAGAGCGATCGCAGTTCTATCTGGTAACAACTTTGCCCAACAGCAAGTAACTCCCACCACCCAACCGATGAGCAGTCGCGCTAACGACTTGAAATTTTAGTTCAGGATTTCCAAATCCGAATTTTGTGATTGATTTCATCCCACCCCTTTTACTTTTAGAGGTGGGATTTATTGTCAGGACTTTCAAAATAAAATGAACACGAGATATACATAGGTAAATCTCCTATTGCGGTATGGCATTATTTTTAATCTCGGCAACGTTGTGTGCCACCATGCTCACCGCTGATATTTTTGCATCCAGCTTTGGATAGATAGGCGTGGCAAGAGCCTGCACCTTTACCACCGCCTAAATTTTCTCCATTTGCGCCTTTGCCATAACACTTCACAGTGCTTGAGGTTGAATTGCCCCCTGCACTTAGTTGGGAGCTAGTTGCAGGCCGAGCTACTTGTTGGGCAAATGCTGAAGCAGTTGTTAAAGGTAATGCGATACTTAGTAAGGTGACTGATAAAATCTGCTGGCAATTAAACATTTTGATTGTTCTTTGATTTAGTTGTGTTGCAAAGGTGATGAATGATTTAAAACAAGCCTTCATCGTCTGTTATCCACTACTAGATTTGAGAAGCAACTTTTATGCAATCGATGTAGTTGCTATTTATTCACATACAAGAACGGATAATATTTTTTAATCTCAGCTAAATAATCTCTGTTTTATGAATCATCAGCCAGTTGATGCAACTACCGCGCCCAGCTTCTTGCCCAAGGTGTCGGTGGTTGTGCCTATTTATAATGGTGAGGCAGATTTACCAGATTTAATTAGTTGTCTGTTGTCTCAAACTTACCCCAAAGACCGGGTGGAGTATTTGCTGGTAGACAATAATAGTAGCGATCGCACTCTCGCTATTTTAAAATCAACTGCCGAAAATTGCCCCATCACAATTCACCCCTTGAGCGAAAACCAAATTCAAAGCTCCTACGCTGCACGTAATACTGGAATTCGCGCTGCTACGGGCGAAATTTTGGTTTTTACCGACGCTGATTGTCGTCCTCAACCACAATGGCTAAATACATTAATTCAGCCTTTTGTCAATCAACTTGTGGTAATTGTCGCTGGGGAAATTGTGGCGTTACCAGGCACAACGCTGCTAGAACTACACGCAGACCGTCAAGAAACCTTATCTCAAAAGCACACTCTAGCAAATAAATTTTGTCCTTACGGTCAAACCGCTAATTTGGCAATTCGCCGCACCGCTTTGGAAACAGTAGGGTTATTTCGTCCTTATCTCACCACTGGCGGTGATGCAGATATTTGTTGGCGGATTCTGGGGGCGAATATCGGGCGTTGGGAATTTGCCCCAGATGCCATCGTCCAGCACCGTCACCGCACCACATTCAAGGAACTCCAAAGCCAATGGCGGCGCTATGGGCGCTCAAATCGCTATCTCCATGAACTCCATGGAGTGGAGTTAATGCGGGAAATGACAACCAAGGAATATGGCTATCGCTTGGTACGTTGGTTATTTAAGGAAGTACCAAGGGAAACTGTCAAGGCGATCGCTTCTCAAGCTAGTCTTGTAGACTTGTTAAATACTCCCATCGGGTTATTTACTGCTAGGGCCCGTAGTATTGGGCAACGGGATGCTAAGTTGCCAGAAAATGCCAAGATAATTGATTGGCTATAACGATTTTGGATTTTGGATTGTTACTCAAAATTTTAACCATTAAGCCGCTGGAGTTGGTCTTCAATGGCTGCCAAAAGTTGCTCTTGCTGCCAATCTTGGCTAAGATGGGCGGCTATACAAGCAGCACCAGCACCCATGCCTTCTTTGACAAAGCCCTGCTCATAAGCTTGAAGTTGAGGATAACGAGAATTAGCAAAACTCAGTTGAGTGGCTATGAGGGGAGGGATTCCGCTATTTTTGCCCAAGCTGAGGGCTAAGTCAACAGTACCACCTGTAGGATCTTCTGCTACCCACCGGGTAGTACCGACAACTACCGCTTCTGGTTGCCAAGATAAAGAGTAAGTTTTAGCGATCGCCTGAATCAGCCCATAAACAGCTAACATTTGTGTGCCCCCTGCAAGCATTACCCCACAACGGCGACTAGCTGCGATCGCCATTCCAGCTACTACAACTTGCATCGGATCACCCACCGCTGCAACTAATTCTAAGGGATCTAGAGAATTTGGCATTTTTTCCAGTCCAGCTTGCACCACAGCCCACTTTTGCTCATGGTTACAAACAGGATGGCTACTGTTAACCTTTCCCACTGCTTCTATACCCAAGCCAGTTAAAATTGCTAAAGCAGTTGTGGTACCACCAACGACACACTCACCTACAATCAGATAACTCTGTTGAATATCAGCACTCAATTTAGAACCCCAAAGCAGCCCTTGTTTAAACAAGTGGTGTACCTGTGCTATGGGCATAGCAGCACCTTGACTTAAACATTTAGCGATCGCCCCACCCAAATCAATTACTGGCACAGCAGGAGCCTGGGGCAACCCCGCATTAAACAAATAAACTGGTATGTTGATCCCCTCCACCACAGCGCGGGAAATCAGCACAGGGGAAGCACCCGCTGCCAAAGGGGGTAAGGGATATACCGCCTCTTCTTGAGCGCCAAAGTATAAAAACTCGGCATCAGCACAAGCAGTATATTTCCGATCTTCTGGAGTGCGGCCAGCAGCTGAAATCCCAGGAATCAAACCAGTTTCCGTAAATCCTAAAACACAGGCAAATAGGGGTAGACTAGCACGATAACGTCCTAGCCATTCTTCACCTTGTTCTATTTGGGTATAAATGTGAATCATCGGATTTTAGATTTTGAATTTTGGATTTTGGATGATCAAGATTTTGGATCAGCCATGGAAGAAGAAGAATCGGAGACGTTGTCCGTATAACCAGTTGCATTCAATCTAAAATCTAAAATCTAAAATTGTTCAGCTTTCATAATCCATCAAGACTTGCACCCACTGCGGCGGACGGGGGATCGGATTTCCTAAGCGATCTAACAGCAGCCATGCTGCCAGATGCACCACAAACAAGTAGATAAAGTTATTGATCACAATCAAGGCCACTGCCCCTACCTGAATCAAAAACACACTCGGATTTGTCAATAATCCCAGTTTCAAGAATATCCACTCTATGATGTCTGTCACCTGGTTAATCACATAAATCCACAGGTCTTCACCCGACAACACAGACAGTAACCATAATCGAAAAAATACCCCTAAAGTACCCAAAAGCGTGCCTAAAGTGATAGAAACAATCCAGGGCACACGACGATACCACGTCGCCCCCAAAAGCACGCCCATGAAGGCAAAAGGCATCACAAAAAGCAGACTACGAAGTGGCCCCATCAGCACAGCCAGCAGCAACCCAGAGGTGACTGCTGCCATCCATGCCGCTCGTCTACCCCAGCGCAGGTAAACTAAGGCGATCGGCACAGGAAAAAATATCCGCAAAACTGGCCCTAAGGGAAAGTAAACATTAATAAACCAAATCAAGCTAGAGGCACTAGCTAAAAACGCCGTTTCCACCATCCTTAAGGGTGCATCAACCTTCAGTTGGGGAGATAGCCGCGTATTCTGGTTGAGAGAGTTGGGCCCACTGTCTTTTTGAGTTAACTGCTCTTGTTTATCTAACCCTTGATTGCCAGGAGCTTGAGATTCAGAGGAGGGATCTTCCTCTGGTTCATCTGGCAGGGAATCTAAAATACTCATAAGTTGTGTTAGACGATCATTCTCTCTAAGGCTGACAAATCGGGAATACAAATAATGTCCTGATCCCGTCTAATCAAGCCTTTTTTTTCTAGCCTTGTCAATACTCGTGTCACTGTTTCCCGCGCCAGTCCGCTCAAACTGCTCAATTCTCGGTGAGGTAAATTGGGAATTTCCGTGCCTGTTTGCCCTCTTTTTCCCTGTCCTTCTGCCAAAAATAGCAGCGTGTCTGCCACCCGCGACTGACTATCAGATTCCCGCAGGCGCAACCGCCGATTCACCTGCCGCAAACGTCGTGCCATCAATTGCGCTAATCTAACTCCTGCCAAGGGTTCTATCTGAAGTAACTTGACAAAATCCTGAGCAGGCATACTCCCAATCATCGTCGGAGTCAGGGTAATTACGTCAGTAGATCGCGGTACTTCATCTAGCGCTGCCATTTCCCCAAATAATTCGCCCTTACCGAGAATATTCAGTGTTACTTCTTTCCCTTCCATATTATAAGTACGAATTTTTACCCATCCATCTACGATAAAATACACAGAACCGCCCCAGTCATTTTCTAGCAGGATCACTTGATTAGCTGGGTGAGTACGGGAGACAAGATGGGTGAGGGCTATTTCCACCACCGTTTCTGGCAACCCTTGAAAAAAAGGAGCCGAGTTCATCCAGTGATGAGCGGGTGGCTGCAAGCTATATCGATCTTCCATTAGGACATCTTTATTAATTAAATCTGCTATATAGACAACAAACAGGAGCGCCATCTCAAGCCAAGCTATGGAGGCACAGCCCCTTCTAAAGAGAAAACTAAATTATGTTACACAATTCGGCCACAAGCGTATTTTTTCTCAACAATCTTTACCTATGGGTTTAGACTAAGTAAAAGTTTGGCTAAAAGCGGTATTCAACCCGCTGAAGTATTATTTAGAGATTAACCACACTGCAAATATGATTACTTAAGAATATAGGCAAACAACATCAATGATACTCAAGTGCTGGCTCACCATATTTCGCACCAGTAGATCCAGCCTTCGGCACGGCGAAGCGCCTACATAAGCTACCAAGTCGTTAGACTGGACTAAGCACCTTGCCACCTTTACAGCCAAGTATTTACGTTGCCTACTTACTTTGAGGTGGTTCCTTCGCACCTGATGCTTCGATTTTAGGCAATTGTTGGCACTTTTGTGTTGACGAGATAGTTGGCACTGCCAGCATTTTAAGGTTTTTTCGCTTTTACGCAGATGTTTTGGATTCGGAACTGTGTTTCCATCGCTGTCTGTGTAAAACTGGATGAACTACTCACCCCTACTGCGTTGAGGGGTGAGTTTCTGACGCTTCAATTGAGCAACTTGCTTGAAGCTTCCGCACCAAGTAGAGGTAGACTCATCTGCGCCTGTAGAGGCACGTTCCATACCCCTTGCGTCATTAAGCATTACCATTGCTGCTGCCACGTCTCTATCGCATTGATAGCCACATTGGGAACAATGGTGTACTCTTTGCGCTAATGTTTTCTTACTTTGATGACCGCAATTAGGACAAGTCTGAGATGGCTTTACCTTTGTTGTCGGAACCTCAATGTAAAAACCACCTGCCTCGGTGACTTTGTACTTGATTAAGTCTTTGAGGTTACCAATACCAACGTCAAGCAAAGACCGATTTAGCCCTGATTTTTGACGCTGATTTTTGCCCTTGGATTTACGAGTCATCCCCTTGAGATTTAACTTTTCAGTGGCTACCAGGCTATTACGGCTAACTATCTGTGTAGACACTTTATGTTGCAAATATTGTCTTTGACGAGCAACTTTTGACTGTATTTTGGCTACTGTCTTATTGGCTTTTCTCCAGCGTCGTGAAGCTTTAACGCCTCTGGATGGAGGTTTTTTTCTTCTACTGGTTTTAGCTATCTGATTAATTTTGCTTTGAGCAATTTTAACAAATCTGGGATGCTCAATTACATCCCCGTTAGAGTCAGCAATTGCATTATATACACCAAAATCTAACCCAATAGCCCCAGTGTCAGTTTGTGGGCGAAATGGGATGCAATCAACGGTAATCGAGGCATACCATTTACCCTGCTTAAAAATGATTGTACAGGTCTTAGTTTGGCCCCAGTCCCTAGCCTGACCACGCATTTTGATCTTACCCAAGTTGGTTATTTTTAGATAACCATTCTGGCCATTGGTGCAAGCTTTCCAACCTGAATTACAGGGATAAGTCCACCCTTTGTAATGGCGACTTGATTTAAATTTAGGATACCCAGATTTAAGTTTAAAAAATCGCTTAAATGCCAAATCAACACGCTTGACTGTATCTTGTAACCCATGGCTACCAAGCTCTTTGTACTCTTCCCAGTATTCTTTAAATTCCGGTAGACAGTTCTGTTGGTCGTAATAACTAACTGACTTACCAAATTTCTTGTAAGAAGTTCTACGATGCTCAACGCAAGCATTGTACAAATCCTTGTGAAGTCGTCGCAAATAAGGCATTTTATCGGCTTTTATTTTTGATGGGTAGAGCCTAAAGGTAACTCGCTTGGCAGCCATAACAATCGACCTATTTGTTATGTTAATATAATAGCAAATTGAAAGTATAATAACAACATTTAATCAAGAATCATCACTTGGCTAAGTCAATTAGTGATGTATCATGGTCGCTGTTTCGTGAATGGGTTGAGTATTTCGGTAAGGTGTTTGGTGTTGTCACGGTTGCTGTACCTCCCCATTTCACCAGCCAAAATTGCTCTAATTGCGGTGAGATTGTCAAAAAATCTCTCGTCTAGAACTCATGTTTGCCCGCACTGTGGGCATACTCAAGACCGCGACCATAATGCAGCACGAAACATCTTAGAAAAAGGACTGAGTACGGCAGGTCATGTCGGAACTAACGCCTCTGGAGATATCGACCTCTGCCTGGGTGGGGAAACTCCTCCAAGTAAGCCGAGTCGTGGAAAGAGGGTGCGATTCGTTCAGTCGAAACCTGAATAAGGGGGAAGACTGGCAATGGTTGAGTAACCCATTCTAGGGTAGAGTTCGCACTTTAATCCTCAACCAATGACAACTCACTATTCATGTAGGTGAAGAAAATCTAGCCGAGCAATAGCCAAGACAGCTAGAGAATAAGGGGAAAAGATTAGGTTTCAAACAACCAAAACTATAACCCAATTCAAAATACTCCAAGTCCTACCATCTCGGTGCGAGACTGAAAGCACACAAACTACCAGACAACTGGCAGCCCCTACAGCGGAGACTGATTATCAAAGATGTAAAGCGGGGGTGAACGCAGGAATAAGCGGCAATAGCTGAAAGCGCTTACTGCTAGCAAGAGTTTATGGGCAGAATAAACTAAGTGTCATTTAACCATCGTTACCGCGAATCAGGGGAAATAAGCTAGTAGGACTACACCTACCTCCTGGGCTGGAAACATCTAGCAAGGGTAAGGTCTATCAAGATTCCTCTACTGAGATAGCGCACCACCTAGAACCCCGGTGGATAGACACGCCCTAACAACTCAATCAATGGATAGTGGGAACGAAACAACCCCTCATGTTCTCCTGAAATTGGTAACAGGTAGGCATCAGCCACAAGACATGAGGGAGCAGGATGACTCAAGAAGCAAATGCCTAATCCGAATTAACGGGTAATGCCTTAAAAGGGATGGCGTAACTGCCAGGATAAGCAGACGTGAGCCGCAGTGTGGGAAAGCTAGAGGTAACAGTAGCTATGAATAAGCCTAATTCGGATTTAGTAATGAATACCGAGGGATGGAAAACAATCAATTGGCGACAAGCTGAAAGATATGTTTTTAAGTTGCAAAAACGCATCTATGCTGCTTCCCGCCGTGGTGATGTCAAGCAATGCCGTAAACTCCAAAAGACGCTGATGAGGTCTTGGTCTAACAGGGTGTTAGCGGTACGTAGGGTAACAGTTGAAAACCAAGGTAAAAAGACGGCAGGAGTGGACGGTATTAAATCACTGCCCCCAAAAGCACGTCTTGAACTGGCAGGGCAACTAAAGCTAACTGGCAAATCCAAACCCACTCGCAGAGTTTGGATACCAAAACCAGGAAGAGAAGAAAAACGCCCATTAGGAATACCCACAATGTACGACCGCGCACTACAAGCCGTAGTAAAATCTACACTTGAACCAGAATGGGAAGCGGTATTTGAACCAAATTCCTATGGTTTTAGACCAGGTAGGTCATGCCATGATGCAATAAAACAGATAAAAAACTGTATTCAATCACAGGCAAAGTTTGTACTAGATGCCGATATTGCCAAGTGTTTTGATTGCATCAACCAGGAAAAACTTCTCCAAAAGTTGAACATAAAGGGTAAAGTCAGGCAACAAATCAAAGCATGGCTAAAATCTGGAGTAATAGACCAAGGAGCGTTTACTGCTACATCTGAGGGTACACCACAAGGTGGGGTCATTTCTCCACTCTTGGCTAATATTGCCCTCCACGGTTTAGAAAACCACATCAAAGAATTTGCAAAAACTTTAGACCTCAGACACCCCTGTGGTGTAAAGCAGTCACAAAAGAGTAGGGTGCAATCTTTATCCCTAATCAGATATGCAGATGATTTTGTGGTTTTTCATAAAGATAAAACTGTTGTCCAAAGATGCAAAGAGATTATTCAGGACTGGTTAACCGGTATTGGACTTAAGTTAAAACCCGAAAAAACCAGACTAACCCACACTCTCAAGCATGAGTTAAGTGAGGATGGTAAGGCTGGATTTGACTTTCTAGGTCATCATATCCAACAATACCCGGCTGGCAAATACCGAAGCAACAAAAGTGCCGAAGGTAAAATACTAGGTTTTAACACCTTAATCATCCCATCAACGAAGGCAAGTAAGGTGCATTCCGAGGAAGTCGGAAGAATCATCACAAAACATAGGTCATCGCCCCAAGCGGCTCTCATAAAAGACCTCAACCCTGTCATAAGGGGATGGGCTTCTTTCTACTCAAAATCCGACGCTCAAACCGTTGGAATATTTTCTAAACAAGACTATCTCACATACCTGAAACTTCGGAGATGGGCAAAACGCCGATGTGGAAACATAAATGATGGACATATCAAATATTGGACTTCCACCGACGGCGATAACTGGGTATTCGCAACCAGGGAAGGGAACACAAACCCCCTACGGTTACTAAAACATAGGGAAACAAGTTGCAGTAGCACTGACTATGTGAAAGTTAAAGGCGATAAAAGCCCTTACGATGGCGACACAGTTTATTGGAGTAAAAGACTAGGGACACACCCCCAAATGCCTAATCGTAAGGCTAAGTTGTTAAAACTTCAATTGGGTAAATGTCCTTGGTGCGGACTAAGCTTCCAAGAATGGGATGTTTTAGAGGTAGACCATATCACCCCCAGTGCGTTAAGCGGCAAGGATGAATACAAAAATCTGCAACTACTGCATCGGCATTGTCACGATGAAAAGACCGCATTCGACCTAATAGAAATTCGGAACAAAGACCGCTCAAAATTCCGAGAGAAGCTTTCTCAATTTTGGAATAAATCTAACTGGGAGTGGATACATGATATTCCTAATTTCATAGGTCATGCTGTCAGGAAGTCAGATGTGACAAATGGGCAACACACTGAGTAGCCGTGTGCGGTGAAAAGCTGCAAGCACGGTTCCGAATGGGAGGGGTGATGCAGTAATGCACACCTCGACCCTACCTAGCCCAAAGAGCGATCTTTGGAATCCCCCGCTATCTCAGGTACTCCTGATTAGCGGTGGGAGGATGTCAACAGTAGGTTCTCGTTTCTCAACCCGTTCCTGGTCGATACAGAAAAAGATTTGTCAAAAACTCAACTACCCCCTTCCTAGTTTTTGCTATGCAAAAATGTGGTTAGAAGGTGTTTCCTGTTTCAGCGCTCATTCACCTCCACTCTATTGAGGGATTAAGGTAGAGGCAGGAAATTCTGTCAGCTATGATAGGATTCCCCACCTACAGCCTACAGGCAGATTGGATGTGACGACATCCGAATGGTTGCAAAATTGGCTGTCTGCTGAGAGGGAGCAGCGTCTTGTGAAACCTTGGGAAAAACCTGGACAAAATTGGCGGTTCCAACGCTTGTTGGCGGCTTATATAATCTCGTTTTCACAGAGTATCTTGGGTGATGCCGCGCGGCGCACCGAGTTTACGCATCTAACGAGTAGATTTTGGATTCTGACCGCCAATGAAAGGATAACTTTAATGAAACAGCCTAGATTTTTTGTATTCCTGGACTTCAATTAGCTGTCAAGTTAATCTTCTAAAACAGGCACTGATTGACTAAAGCGACTGCTAAGAGCAATTCATCACATAATTGCCCTTACTAAGTCTAAGAAGTAGTTTTTGCTACTGGCGACTTTGGTAATTGTCAAGTAATTCCCACAGCCGTTAACGTACATTTATCGCTAAGGTAATTTAAAGTGACTTCCCGTGTAGATGAAATTCAAAAACTGATCGCAGACATTGACAATTTACTTGCCAGCAGTGGCAAGCGCCTGTCTAGACTGTTGTCTGGTCAGGCGCAGGAGCCAAGAGAAGTGTTACAGCAAATTCGTGGCTTTCTTGTCAGGTTAGTTGAAAGCGAGGCACTAGAGACCAGAGTTCAAAGTCAGCCTTCTGGACAGCCCCTGTCACCTTTGCTGGCGCGATTTGTCGAGGAAGGTAGTAACCAGTCTTCTGCTCAGTCTTACCAACCCAACCAAGAGCAGAGTGTTGTTGAGACAGGTCTATTAAATAGTGAATTTTCCGCATTGTTCCAGCCCTTGCAAGCGGAATTATCAGGATTGTTGCAAGAGCGAGCAACTCTGATCCAGGAAATTAGGCAATTAGAGCAAAGGCGACTGCAAAACTACTCTCTAACCCAGCAGTTGGCAAACCAAGAGCAGATGATTTCCGAATTTTTACAAGTGCTCATGAGTCGCCTGGTACCAAGTTTAACGCCACATTTGACTAATTCCCTAAGTTCTCCAATACCCAGTCGCAACGCGAATGAAGAACCAGTACCCTCGACAATTGAATCTTTTTTAGAATCGCCAGATTGGGTGGAGCGGTTAGCAGGACTGGCTAGGGAGTTGGATCTACGCTTACTCTCACTAGACGGGACTGTTAATGTTGTATTTGATGCACTACAGGGCAATATCAATACTTATCACCAGTCCTTGTCTCAAGCACTGGCAAGAATGCACAGTCAGGGTGTGCAAGGTGAGCAGTTGATGGCGAGCTTTTTTAACAATTTGACCCAGTATTTGCAGCAACAATCTTCTGGTGTCCAGCCATCGTTTCTTGGGGTAGAAAATGAAGTACTACCAGCATCACCATCATTGGTGGTTAACTCAGTAGAGGTACAGTCAGCTTCTAGCAGTGCGGAGGTTGTGCCGACAGCAAGGGATGTATCTTCCCTTCAGATTTCTGCGGAAACAGAGGATCTGGATGCAGTGCTGTTACCGTTTAGTGCTGATGAGCCTCCATCTTCAGAGACTGCTACAGCTACTAATCCAACTGAATTGCCCTTAGATAGTTCTGAGTTAATTAATGATGAAGTAGACCAACTTTATGCTAGTTTGTTTGGTGCTAATGATTCTACTAACGCCAGCCTTGAGGTAACTCCACAGGTTGTCACGAATGAGTTATCTCTTCTGGAAATAGCCGCGAAATCGGCTTTAATTAGACCTAACAGCACAGATTTATCCTCAACCAATCTAGAGCCACCAGAGGATGCTGTTGTGGCATTACCAGAACCTGGGTCTTTGGCGATCGCAAATAGCATAAATTCATCTGTAGCATTACCAGATCCTGGGTTGAAAGAAGCAGATGTAAATCTTTTGGATCTGGACAATCCTCTCCCACCAGAAATCCCAGATGCAATTGCTCAACCCACAGATTCATCATCAGAGTCATGGGAAACTTTATTTTTTACAGAAGATACTGAAACACAGGCAGTAGTCACCACAGGGGAAAGTTTCCCCGTAGAACTCGACTCTCGTCCACCTAGTATTGATACAATTACAGTCCTGACTGACTTATTGGTTGATCTCGGCAGTGATCAGCAACTGCTGGAAATATCAGCCTCCGTGAATCATTTACCAACCACCACAGCAGAAATTCCGATGGCGACATCGGCAGCATTAATTAACAATGAGGAGCAGGAGCGTCCGTTAGATAACTATATTGCTGCTTCGCTACAGGAAAATTTGCTTTCTCTAGAGCAAACACAACTGCCCATTGTGTCTGATATTGTTCTGAACGAAGAGCAGATGCAGCAATTGGATCGAGATTTGGCTAACTTTGATCGCCAGATCGATTCTTTCTTGGAGCCTGGAACTAACTCGGATAGTTTCCCTGATTTGGTGAATGAGAACAATCAGGGGTTCAGCACCGCTGACTCTAGTAGTGACTTTCCTAGTACGGAACAAGTAGAGCATACTCCAACGGCTGCTTTTTCCAGTCTGGAGATTCCTCAGCCGGAAGCTGAGGTAGACTTGAGCCTGAACTTTGAAAAAAAAAAGGAAGTCGTAGTTCCAGCGCTGGAAAGTTCTTGGCTGGACATTTCTAACTCCCTGAATAATTCTGAAGTTGCATCCAATGTTCTGGATGGGGTTTGGTATCTAGGAATTGATTTGGGGACAACGGGAATTTCTGCGGCGCTGATGAATCGCTCTATAGCTGTTGTCTATCCTATCTACTGGTCAGCAGAAAACCAACCAGGCGCAACTTCCTTCCAGCAATCATTTCGTTTACCAGCAGAGGTTTATTTGCCTGGGGCTTCTATACCTCACTCGGAGCTGGAGAGTACGGAAGCTATGGAGCAGACAGCACCTGCGGCTGTGGCTCAGGAAAAAGTACCTGAAAACCTGGCTAGGTCGGCACCAGATTCGGCGAATAATCTCTACTCAGCACAGTTGAAGCCCTATTTACAAGTGTCCATTCCCTACAAGAACACACAGCAAAAATGGGAACCTGTGTTGCAATTAAATGATTTTTCTGCGGGGCCTTTGATTTGGGTGGTGCGATCGCTCTCGAAACTGCTGTTAACTCTCAAGTCTAATCAAACAAGTACCACTCCGGCTTTAATTGCTACTGCTATTGGTATAGACACAGCAACTTTTTCTCAGATTATTAATAACATTGCTGGTGTTATCTGCACTTGCCCCTCCAGCTGGTCGGAACAATATCGCTTCAATGTGCGGGAAGCTGTACTGACTAGCAAACTCGTCTCCCATCCCCAGCAAGTATTTTTTATTGAGGAAGCGATCGCCAGTCTGCTCCCAGAACTCGATAGTGCAGATGCTCAAAGAGTCCAATTAAGCCAACATCAAGGTTTACGTTTAGCAAAAACCAGCGATCATCCTCTCCTTGGTAACACCCTGACAATCAATATTGGGGCAACTGCCACTGAAATGTCCTTGGTTGATTTGCCGGAAAACCTGGGGCAATTGGCACACAACGATTTCATGCTCCACGGCTTTGCCTATGCTGGCAAGGGCATTGAGCAGGACATTATCTGCCAGCTGCTGTTGCCACCAAAATCTCGGCAATCACGTCTAGAAACACAGGCTGATAGCACCACACTCACCAGTAGCCCTTGGCATTGGCAACCAGCCATTCCCGGATTAGACCAAATGCATTGGCATAGCTTGAGATTGGAAGAACTAGAACTACCGCGAGTCGGGGAACCAGATATTATCCCTCGTATTCGCCTCCAGCAGCGTCTAGAAAGCTCCCTTCTGGGACAGGCAGTGCTAGATGCTGCTCTGGCCCTGAAGCTGATATTGCAACACCAAGACTCTTTTACCCTAGAATTAGCTGACCAGCGGTGGATATTGCAGCGACGAGACCTAGAGAGCCAAGTACTTGTGCCATTTGTGCGCCGCCTCAACCGAGAACTTAACAAATTATTGGTAGCTCGTGGCATCCCCACAGAAGCAATTAATCAAGCAATCCTCACTGGTGGGGTGGCTTCTGTGGGAACGGTAAACCGTTGGTTACGGCAAAAACTCCCTAACGCCAAAATTATTCAAGATTTATATCTTGGCGACAATGGCGCTCCTCTATGTAGTCGGGTGGCTTATGGTCTGGCTATGCTACCTCTGCATCCCCAGGTTTTAGAAGTGCCTAGGCAACAGTACACTGATTATTTCCTCTTCACCGAATTGCTCCGGCTTTTACCTGACCGACCTTTATCTTTTAGTGAAGTTCTCCAGTTATTTGAGGGTCGTGGCATCAATACCCGCACTTGTCAGCAACGGCTGCTGGCTTTTTTAGAAGGTGAATTACCTCCTGGTTTGATACCTTCAACCCCAGACTCCATTTGGCTCACCCAGCACTCTCAAGAAAATTCTGACTATCAGGCGATCGCCAGCACAGCACTTTTTGAAAAACAAGGCAGTCTCACCTATCGTCCCAATTCCCAACAACTGCTGTCTTTGCGTCGCTATCTAGATGCTATCAAAGCTAGTACTCAGCAATCTCTAGAAGAACCATATACGGTTAATTTCATTCTAGAGACACATCATTAGGTAGAACAACCTTCTCTTCCAGCAATATGCAAGGCACGAAACGCCCACTTGTAAGTAGAATTACAGTCTATTCACAAGTGGGGGCATTTGTGCAACATTTATTTTTCAGTCTTATGGAAAAACACTGAAAACTTAAAATACATATTTTTTTTTAAAGATTTTGTAAATTCGAGGCATTTTGCTGTTTTATAGCTGGAAAAATTGTCTATATTATCACTCAGTAGAACCCAGTAGAAACGGCAAAATAAGTAAAAACTACATAATAACTATGTCCATGTCTACTTTAACTACTGATGCCAAAAGTCTTGTTGTGGATAATTTAACCCTTCTAGATTCACTGGTTCCAGTTAAGTTCTCACAAAAGCCTTTACACCCCTCGACTGCTAGTGCCACTAAACGACTAATTGACATCGTCGGAGCCATTGTGGGACTGATAATTACCGCTTTGGTGGCTATACCTATAGCGATCGCCACTATTGCTTACGATCCAGGCCCGATATTTTATTCCCAAATTCGCTGCGGTCTCAACGGCAAATCTTTCCGCATTTGGAAGTTCCGGTCTATGGTCGTTGATGCCGAAAAACTCAAGCATCTGGTACAAAATCAAGCCCAAGGTCACATCTTTAAATGTACAGATGATCCTCGCATTACTCCAGTGGGTAAATTCCTGCGGCGCACTAGCTTAGATGAATTACCTCAATTTTGGAACGTTTTGGTGGGGGATATGAGCTTAGTTGGTACCCGTCCACCAACGCCTGATGAAGTCATACACTATGAACCACACCACTGGGAAAGATTGCGAGTCAAACCAGGTATGACTGGAGAATGGCAGGCTAATGGTCGTTCCAGCATCAAAGATTTTGAAACCATCGTCAGCATGGATATAAATTATCAGGATAAGTGGTCTATAGCTTACGACCTGAGTCTGATTTTTAAAACTATCTGGGTTGTTTTTAACAAGAGTGGCGCTTATTAAGCTGTTGCTACCCTTAGCAGCCTGGTTGGGTTGCTCTCACCGTGATTTAGAACGATAAAATTGTTTGGATTTGAATTTTTTCACCCCTTGACTCCACTACCACTGTCAGTTGGTACGATATAGCGTTGTAAAACTAGGAATAATACCAAAACTGGTGCAATAGAAATAACTGAACCAGCAGCCACCAATCGCCAATCAAGGGAAAATGTCCCCGCTAGCTTTGCCACACCCAAAGGTAGGGTGTATAAATTTTCGTCTTGGATGACAATTAAAGGCCACAAAAAGTCACTCCACGCGCCGATAAATACGAAAATGGCAAGGGTAACAAGTGCAGGGCGAATTGCTGGCAACATCACATACCACCATAACCCTAACTCTGAGCTGCCATCCATCCGGGCGGCTTCTTCTATCTCTTTTGGGACACTCATAAAAGCCTGCCGCAACAGAAAAATCCCAAAAGCAGAAGCTAAACTGGGAAAAATCATGCCTAAATAACTATTTCTCAACCCTATCTGCACTGTCAAAATGTACAGGGGAATCATCACGATTTGGAAGGGAATCATAATCGTAGAGACGATGGCCATAAATATCCAGTCTCGCCCCACAAATGATAGTCTGGCCAAAGGATAGGCAGCTAAAGCACAAAACAGCAGATTTAAACCCACAGTCAGTACTGACACCAGAGTACTGTTATAGATGTACTGTCCAAAAGGTAGGGACTGCCAAACAGTAGAGAAATTATCCCAAGTCGGTTGCCTGGGTAATAGCTGGGGTGGTGACTGAAAGATGTTCTCCGTCGGCGATTTCAAGGACGTACTAATCAGCCACAGCAGGGGAAACAGGGTAACGAGTGCGATCGCTCCTAGTATTCCATAAATTAATAAAGTTTGCAGACGTGATTTTTGTAAATTCATCTCAGGTTAAGCTTTCTGCTCAAATGATGGAAAGTATCTATAAACCTCTCACAAAAATTACCACATCCTCAGAAACCCCGTTACCAATTCTGTAGTCTCCAACTCTAATGCAATAATAATCACCATCAGCTTTAAGTTTTTTAACATACATTATTAACTTCTGCTAGACTAACAGCATTTTTCACTTCTTCAACTACGGATTTAAGGTTTTGCAGTGAACTTGTATCCCGTAGATTGTCTAAATCTTTCTCAAAGCTTTTCCTAAACTCTACATTCATCTTTTCTATCTAGAAGTTTGAAAATATTTTCGCGGCTGACTGGTTCAGTATTTTCACCTTATTTGATAGCCCTCTCTAAAGCTATATCTTCAATAATTTCTGTCAATAAATCTGAAAATACCTCTTTTTCTTCTTACAGTAATTCCAAAATAGCGGCTTTTAGTAATTCCTTTATTTTGATTTCATTTAAGTTAATTTCGCTCACATACTCTCTAGGTTCTATATTTTTGTTTATTAATTTTAACATACTGATTGATTATCTTTATGGCTACTCCACAAGCGGGGAGGGTTAAGGCTGGGATGGAAGTGTAAAGTAAATTACAGCAGCACCAAGGAATAAAAGGGATTTACACATACCTGTATTTTAAATGTGCTTTTTCAGTAAAAATACTGTTATCTATATTTTACTTATGGTATTTCATGGTGAAATACAGCAAAAACCAGCTTGTTACTAAGCAATTGCGACACTTCTACAAGCCTAACTGATGATATAGTCTGACTTTTTCCTATCTTCCTACCTAATTAATCTTATTTTTTCGCCAACATTCACTAATTATGACCTCAGAACAATTCCAAACCGTACACAATAGCATATGCAACCTGGGTACACGACTATTACAGTATCTTCAGGAAATACGCCAAAGTCGTCTCAGTGAACGAAGAGAAACCCAACTAATTTTTTGGTAATGTTGGGTATCCTTCCTCAACCCAACCTACATCTTACTTTCTCAAATATTGGGTGGATGCTCACCCATTTTCACCCACATTTTCCGCACACGAGTTAATTGTGAATGATTAATTTTCTCTCGCATCGAGATTTATAAAGTTTAATATCTAAGGCTTTGCGAGTTTTGCAAATCAGAATTTTATTACCTGGCACTGCGGTGGTTATTATAAAAAGTATTTAATGTGTATCTCGCTCTAGCTTTGATAATATTTAATTCGTCAACCTCTGCCAATAGTCTGTTTAAAGTATCAGTTTGTTCATTAGACAATTTATTTTCAGACTTTTTAGTTAATAACTCATCTAATTGAGTCTGACTTTTGCGAGATAAAACACTTTCTGCTAAAGCTGCTAACTCATCGAAACTTAAATCAATCAATAATTCAGACATTGTTTTTTCTTGTGTATTTGGAATTTATTACCTTTATACTTAATAGAGTAAGGAAAATGGGGCAAAAATATGAGTAACCAAATCACAATTACTCTACCAGACGATGTTTACCAAAAAGCTGAACACTTCGCACGTCTAGCAAACCGTGATTTAGCAAGCATCTTAGTTGATACTATCCAATTTTCTATCCCACCTGTTAGTCAAGAAGCCGCAACCCTTGAACCTGTATCAGCACTTTCTGACGTGCAAGTTTTGGCATTGACAGAGTTACAAATGAACCCTGAGGAAGATAGCCGTTTGAGTGAATTGCTAGACAGACAGCAAGCTGGTATGATCACAGAGTTAGAACATTCTGAATTACAAGCACTAATGCAAATTTATCAAGAAAGGCTATTGCGAAAAGCTACTGCATTGAGTGAAGCTGTAAAACGTGGATTAATTAAAGAGTTAGGTGCGTGAGTTCTAGCCAAATTTCTGAACAAGTCCGGGTTAGGGTGCGAACCCAGGCTAATAATCAATGTGGTTACTGTCGTAGTCTGCAAAAGTATGTATTGGGTATTTTGGAGATTGATCATATTATCCCCAAAGCTAAAGGTGGCACTGATGACGAAGAAAACTTATGGCTTGCTTGTAGACTATGCAACGGATATAAAGGCACTCAAACTCATGGACTAGACCAAGTAACTGACAGTAATGTAAAGTTATTTAATCCTCGTCAACAAAAGTGGTCATGTCATTTTGCTTGGACTAATAATGATACACATATTATAGGGTTGACTGCTTGTGGACGCGCTACAGTTTTAGCCCTACAACTCAATAATATTTATGCAATTACTGTTAGACAAGCATGGGTTTCTGCTGGTTGGCATCCACCAGAAGATGCTAATGGGTAGCAATAGTTATCCTAATTCATCCATTCTCCGTTCTCGTTCCCTGGCTCTTCCGGGGAATGCTCTACAGGAGGCTCTCCCTCCATTACCTTTTTTGAGGCAGAGCCTCAAAAACTGCATTCCCAGCCAGAGACTGGGAACGAGTCAAAAATTATTAACATTACGTTTAGCAATATATTTTTCTATGTCACTCATCTTCTTTCTGTCACCACAGTTTGTAAAGGTTTATCCCAAATATCAAGGGGAAGTTGTGGTAAATAGGCAAAATCAAAAACTACGCCCATAGTAGGTTTTTTAGCCCAAGGTGGAGAACTCAACAAACGGTCATAATAGCCGCCACCATAACCCAAGCGATATCCTTGGACATCACAACCCACGCAGGGAACGAGAATTAAATCTACTTCTTCTATATCAATTATTGCCGCTTCTGGATGTGGTTCAGGGATGCCATAAGCACCTGTATTAATGACGTCGTCAGGTTGCCAAAAATGCCAAGCTAGGGACTTACCAACACAACGGGGAAAACCCCAACGTTTATCAGAGTTGGTAAACAGTGAGCTAAGGTCAGGTTCTTGACGAAAGCTGAAAAAAGCCAGGATGGTAGTAGCTCGAGTAAATAATACAGAATTTTGTAAATTAGAGGAAATGCGATCGCTCTTTTCTCTCCACTCGACAACAGACATTGATTGCCGCGTTTTGATCAGAGTACGGCGTAGCTTGGCTTTATCTAGTTGAGCATCAATATTGTTCATCAAACCAGAATCAGGGGGTAGGGACAATGCCCTACCTGATAACTAACTAAGCGGCGTTTTGCCGATACCACTCAATTGTATTTTTTAACCCTTCCTCAAAGCCTACCTGAGCTGTGAAACCAAAGGCTTGCTTTGCCCTTTCAGTATCTAAACAGCGGCGGGGTTGACCATTCGGTTGGTCAGTTTCCCAAACAATCTCACCTTCAAACTCCATCAATTTCGCAATTAGATTAATCAAATCACGGATGGAGATTTCATAACCAGTTCCCAAATTAACCGGTTCAGAGTCGTTATAGGATGTCGTACCCATAACAATCCCCCTTGCGGCATCTACTGAATAGAGAAACTCACGAGTAGGAGAACCATCACCCCAAACGGGAAGTTGCTTTTCTCCCTTAATTTGAGCTTCATGTACCTTACGAATTAACGCCGGAATCACGTGGGAACTCTTGGGGTCAAAGTTATCTTCAGGCCCGTATAGATTCACTGGTAACAGGTAAATACCATTAAAGCCATACTGCTGACGGTAAGATTGCAGTTGCACTAAAAGCGCTTTCTTGGCAACGCCATAGGGAGCATTGGTTTCTTCTGGATAGCCATTCCAGAGGTCATCTTCTTTGAATGGCACTGGGGTAAATTTGGGATAAGCGCAGATAGTGCCAACACAGACAAATTTTTCGATTCCAGCTTGATAGGCAGCGTGAATCAGGTGAGTGCCCATGATCAAGTTATCGTAAAATAACTCGCCGGGTTTTTCGCGGTTAAGACCGATACCACCAACATGAGCTGCTAGGTGAATAATAATGTCTTGCTGGTTGACTGCACGTTGGCTATTTTCCCATACCCTTAGATCGCAATCGCGCGATCGCGTTACAGTAATTTTTTCACGGTCAGCCCCAGCCTGACACAGCTGATCTATCACCTGACGACCTAGAAACCCTGATCCACCTGTGACCAGAATCCGTTTATTTTTTAGTTCTAAGGCTGTCATATTTTTTATCCTCCGCGGTGTAAATCAGAAGTGGAGAGCGCCTAGTTCTTGACGAACAGTAGCAATATCTTGAGGTAGTAGTGAACCATTTCCATTGGGGGAAGTGTGACCCAAGGCTTGCAAGTCGGCTTCTACCATCAGCGCCACAAGTTCGGTAAAGGTTACAGACGGTTTCCAGCCTAACTTCTGTTGTGCCTTAGTTGGATCGCCAATTAATAACTCTACTTCTGATGGACGCAGATAACGCTCATCAAACTCTACATAGTCTTGCCAATTAAGGTTTACATAACTAAATGCTAATTCCAGGAACTCTTTGACTGAGTGGGTTTCGCCAGTAGCAATCACATAATCGTCTGGCTGGTCTTGTTGCAACATCAGCCACATTGCCTTCACATAATCTTTGGCATAACCCCAATCCCGCTTGGCATCAAGATTGCCCATATAGATATTTTTCTGTTTACCAGCAACGATGCGGGCGACTGCTCTAGTTATTTTGCGAGTGACAAAGGTTTCGCCACGTCGGGGCGATTCATGGTTAAAAAGTATCCCATTGGCAGCAAACAAGCCGTAGGACTCGCGATAATTCACTGTTTGCCAGTGAGCGTAAACTTTAGCACAAGCGTAGGGGCTGCGAGGATAAAATGGCGTTGTCTCACTTTGTGGTATTGCTTGCACTAAACCAAACATTTCCGAAGAACCTGCTTGGTAGAACCGCACCTGAATTCCTGTGCGCTGCTGGTAGTCCCGAATTGCTTCTAGCAACCGCAGAGTTCCCATTCCTACCGCATCTACCGTATATTCTGGGGAATCAAAGCTTACCCTGACATGGGATTGAGCACCCAGGTTGTAAATTTCTGTTGGCTTGACTTCTTCTAAAATCCGCCGCAGGGTCGTCCCATCTGTCAAGTCACCATAGTGAAGCAACAACCGCACTCCCTCTTTGTGAGGGTCTTCGTAAATGTGATCGATGCGATCTGTGTTGAAGGTAGAAGTTCGGCGAATAATACCATGAACTTCATAACCTTGTTCTAGCAAAAACTCACTCAGATATGAACCATCTTGACCGGTGATACCAGTAATCAACGCGCGCTTCGGTTGCGTCATGCTCAATTATCCCTTGTTATCGGTGATTAAAAAGTTACAGGCAATCTGATATAAACTAACAGTTAATTACTCAATTGCCTAATGGAGAGCCTAAGAGTATTAGTTGTTAATAGAAATTGGCTGTAAATAAGTATACTTAAGTAAAAGTAATTTAACAAGTAAGGTCTAAATAAAAAATAGCATATACTGAGTATCTATGTATAAATTTTTAGGCGACTAAATTTTATCCAGGGCTTCATTAAAGTTATCCTTTCATTGGCGGTCAGAATCCAAAATCTGCTCGTCAGATGCGTAAACTCGGTGCGCAGCGAGGCTTCACCCAAGATATTGTGTGAAAACGAGATTGTAAAAGCCGCCAACAAGCGTTGGAACCGCCAATTTTGTCCAGGTTTTTGCCAAGGCTTAAGTTTGATCAATTTGAATAGAATTTATTTTTTTGCCACTAGAGGATAAATAAAAATATGACCATACTGGAGTGACTTATGTGGTGTCCCTGCTCAGTTTCCATGCAATAATTGGTATCCGGGGGCATGAGTTGCCCCACAGAATCAACCTTGAGTAGCTTCTCAGTACGCCCCGTTATTTTTGGGCATAATGACCACATCAATTGTTTTCAAGATGATCCATAAATCGAGCCAAAAATTCCTATATTTGACGTAATGTAGGTCGATTTGAACTCGCCGGGGGTACGGAATATCATTGCGCCCAGACACTTGCCACAAACCAGTGATTCCGGGACGGATTGTTAAAATCTGATCGATGTGACAACCGTATTTTGGCAATTCTTCCGTTACTAAGGGTCGCGGACCGACGACACTCATGTCCCCTTTTAAAACGTTCCAGAACTGAGGAAATTCATCCAAACTGGTAATTCGTAAGAACCGACCAATTTTGGTAATTCTGGGGTCTTGTTTGAGCTTAAAACTGGTTTCAAATTCTTGCCGCAATTCTTGGGATGTTTCCATCATTTGCACGAGAATTTCGTCTGCGTTGCTCACCATTGTGCGGAATTTAATACAATTAAAGCGCTTATAGTTTTTACCAACCCGTTCTTGGGCATAAAAAATCGGGCCTTCTGAACTGAAAGCAATCAGCAAGGCCAAGATTAAGTAGACGGGGAAAAACAATATCAAGACCGAAAGCGAAAAAACAATATCGAACAGTCGCTTGGCAAACTCTCCGTTTAAACCCTGTAAAGACAAACCTTTGGGTTTTACCCTCGGCGTCTTTGTTTGTTGACCACGTTTTAAGAAAGTACGCGATCGCTTGCCGGAGAGGAGTGAGCTCTGGGCAGTCATCATACTCCTTAAGAATCCACACCACACATAGTCCCAATCTTAAAGCCAAAAGGCAGTGCTTCTGGGGGGAAATTTCCAAAAGCCTAGAAAACAAATCTAAAAATCAAGACCATGATTTCCAGGAATGTCTTTTTTCTTGGCATTTATTTAAAAAATCGAGGTATCGCTCTGCAAAAACTTGCCCAGAAAACTGGGTGGCGTGTTCTCGCGTATACTCAGGATTAAAAAAGTCCTGATAGACTTCAAACTTTTCTACCGCCTCCACTAAAGCTGCCTCTGTTTGCACCCTGAAGAATATACCAGTCCCTGTATCCGTACAAGTGCGAATATCTCGCACAGTTTCTAGCGCACCTCCTGCACCGTAGGCAATAACTGGAGTCCCACAAGCTTGTGCTTCCACCAAAGCGATGCCAAAATCTTCACAAGCCGCATAGACAAATGCCTTGGCACTGGCCATATATTTTTTTACCACATCATCGGGAAGCCATCCCAGTATTTGGATATTAGCATTTGCCAAGGAGCGAATCTTGTTCATTTCTGGTCCTGTACCAATAACGATTAAGGGTCGTTGTAGTTGGTTAAAAGCTTTGACAATTAAGGATACTTGCTTATAACTCACTAAACGGGAAACTATCAGGTAAAAATCCTCCTTCTGACGAAAAAAGGGTAATCCCTCAAGATTAACTGGTGGGTAAATTACTTTTGCTTCTCGCCGATAGCAACGCCAAATCCGCCGAGCTGTATGCTGCGAGTTGGCAATAAAGTAATCAACGCGGTTTGCACTCAATACATCCCATTGGCGCAACTGATGCAGTAAGTACCGCGTCACCCATCCAGCTAAACCACTCCCCAGCTTGCTTTGGCGGAGATAATCGAAGGTCAAGTCCCAGGCATAACGCATGGGACTATGACAGTAGCAAATATGCAACTGATCGGGAGTTGTCAGAGCGCCTTTAGCAACAGCGTGGGATGAAGACAGAATTACATCATATTCCCGTAAATCCAGTTGTTCCATCGCTAAGGGCAACAAAGGCAGATATTTTTGTACACCTTGGCGGGCTAAGGGGAAGTGCTGGAGAAACGTCGTGCCAATCTGACGCTCATATAAATAACTTTCAGGATTGGTAGATTCAAAGTCGATGAGGGAATATAAATCAGCATCAATGTGATTCAATATCTCCCGGACAACGAGTTCTGAACCACCTGTGGCTTTAGGCGTCAGCCACTCATGAACCAGAGCATATTTCAAGGGCACAGCTAACTTTGAATAGGTGGCAAATACTTGGGGAAGGAATGAGGTTAACTGAAAAGTTTCCCATTGTGATGAATGAATGGGAAGCGCCCCAGATTAACCCGAAGACGTAATCCGACTAAAAGAGGTTCCACCAGAGAGGCTGCAACCTGATAACCTCAGATTGGGGATTGGGGATTGGGAAAAGTTTTCCCTAGTAAAGAGTCCCCAGTCCCTTGACGTCAACTGACATAGGAATTGGGAACTTATGCGAATTTTGATTATTGGTGGCACTCGGTTCATTGGTGTCTACCTGACTCAACTACTGGTGGAAGCTGGACATGAGGTGGTACTGTTCAATCGTGGTAATCGTCCAGCACCTTCGTTACAGGGAGTAGGACAAATTATAGGCGATCGCACTGATGCTACTCAGCTAAAAGCAAAGTTAGCACAAGAAAGTTTTGATGTCATTTTTGACAATAATGGGCGGGAACTTACGGACACTCAACCACTGGCCGAAATTTTTCAAGGACGGGTGCAACATTTTGTATATATGAGTTCTGCTGGAGTCTATCTTAAATCTGACCAATTGCCCCATGTAGAAGGGGATGCAGTTGATCCTCAGAGTCGTCACAAGGGTAAGCACGAAACGGAAGCTTACCTGATGCAACAGGGATTACCTTTTACTTCTATTCGTCCGACCTATATTTATGGGCCCCGGAACTATAATGAGTTGGAAAGCTGGTTTTTTGAGCGAATTGTGCGCGATCGCCCTCTGCCTATCCCTGGTAATGGAATGCACATCACACAACTAGGTCATGTCAAGGATTTGGCTCAGGCAATGACTCAGGTGGTGGGTAACAAAAAGGCAATTGGTCAGATATATAATATTTCTGGCGATCGCTTTGTGACCTTTGATGGTTTAGCTCGTGCTTGTGCTGTTGCTGCTGGCAAATCACCCGATTCTCTAAAAATTGTGCATTACGACCCGAAAAAGTTTGATTTTGGCAAGCGCAAAGCTTTTCCCATGCGAGTGCAACATTTCTTTGCCTCTGTACACAAAGCCCAAACAGAATTAGACTGGCAACCTGAGTATAATTTAATTTCTGGGCTGAATGACTCCTTAGAAAACGATTATCTACCATCTGGGCGTGACAAAGCTGATGTAGATTTTTCTGTCGATGAAGAAATTTTAAAAGCTGTGTAACAAGATTCCCGACTTCTCTAAGAAGTCGGGAATCTGAGTATTGCCAGGATGTACGAGAAGCTTTTTCAGGTAGATTTTGCATTGTCGTTCAAGTTTCTAGCTGGATTCTCCGGTAAAAGATAAATTCCCCCAGAAATTAACGTTAAAGCAACAGATACCCAAAAGCTAATTTGGGTGGGAATTTGCCATACTGGTGATAGGGGTGCAATTAAAAGGGCGATCGCAATTATTTGACTGACTGTTTTGAGTTTGCCCCAAATATTTGCTCCGGTAATCGTGGTTTTGTTGACCCGCCACCCAGCGATCGCTAATTCCCGCCCTAGTATTAAAAATACTCCCCAAGCTGGCACTTTTCCTAACTCAATCAAAACCAGTAACGGCGCCAGTACCAGTAATTTATCTACCAAAGGGTCAAGAAATTTCCCTAAATCGCTAATTTGGTTGAGTTTTCGCGCTAAATAGCCATCCAACCAATCAGTTAAAGCCGCAATTAAAAAAATTCCCAAACATACCCATCTAGCTTGCGGTGTGGGATTGTATAAGCCATAAAGCAGAAATGGTATCCCCAAGAGTCGAGAAAAGGTAATCCAGTTGGGTATAGTCATGTAAAATTCAAAATTCAAAATTAAGAAGTGTAAACTAACAAACAGCCAAACAAATATTCAAAATCTATGCAGATTAGCGTATCTGAGTCTGCCTACATGGGAAAATCTGTTTTCTGAAGCTCTCCTCAAACAATACTATGACTCAACAACCAGATTCCCAATTCCGCATTGAACGCGATTCGATGGGCGATCGCCAAATTAAGAGTAGCGCTTATTATGGTATTCAAACCTTACGGGCGATGGAAAACTTCCCCATTAGTGGAATTAAGCCTTTACCCACCTACGTAGACGCTTGTTTAATTATAAAAAAAGCCACCGCCATTGTTAACGGTGAACTAGGCTGCATTCCTGAAGATATCAGTCTGGCGATTGTTAAAGCCACTGAAGAAATACTTGCGGGTAAGTTGCGCGATCAGTTTGTTGTGGATGTTTATCAAGCTGGTGCGGGAACTTCTCACCACATGAATGTTAACGAAGTTTTGGCAAATCGCGCTTTAGAAATTCTCGGCGAAGAAAAGGGGAATTACCAGCGGGTTAGCCCCAATGATCATGTTAACTACGGGCAGTCTACCAATGATGTGATTCCCACAGCAATTCGCATTGGTGGTTTATTGGCCCTTTATCACACATTACACCCAGCTTTAGAAAAGGCGATCGCATCCCTAGAAGCAAAAGCCAGAGAATTTCAAGATATCGTCAAATCAGGCAGAACCCACCTCCAAGATGCCGTACCAGTGCGTTTGGGGGATAATTTTCAGGCTTGGGCGCAAATCCTCACAGAACACCAAAACCGCATTTATACCGCTTCTGGGGATTTAATGGTGTTGGGTTTGGGTGGAAGTGCCGCGGGCACAGGAATGAATACCCACCCCCTATATCGTGCCCGTGTAGTGGCAATTCTCTCCCAATTGCTGGATACTCCCCTAGAACCAGCACCCCACCTCATGGCAGCAATGCAAAGTATGGCCCCTTATGTGAATGTTTCCGGGGCTTTGCGGAACCTAGCACAGGATTTAGTCAAAATATCTCACGACTTGCGGTTAATGGATTCCGGGCCAAAAACGGGTTTTAAAGAAATTCAATTACCCCCAGTCCAACCTGGTTCTTCAATCATGCCAGGGAAATATAACCCGGTGATGGCAGAAATGACATCAATGGTATGTTTTCAGGTGATGGGCTACGATAATGCGATCGCCCTTGCTGCCCAAGCCGGACAACTAGAACTGAATGTCATGATGCCACTGATTGCCTATAACCTAATTCACAGCATCGAAATTCTCGGTAATACTATCACGGCCCTCACACAGAGTTGCATACTTGGAATTACCGCCAACCGAGAACGCTGTTTAGCTTATGCCGAAGGTAGTTTAGCTTTAGTTACCGCCCTCAATCCCCACATCGGTTATCTTAACGCTGCGGCTGTAGCTAAAGAATCTTTAGAAACTGGCAAATCTCTACGGCAGATTGTTCTAGAACGGGGGCTAATGAATGCAGCAGAATTAGCAACCGTGTTAAATTTAGAACAAATGAGCGGAATTTTACCCCTCATGTCAGAATCGGACAAACTGGACTAAAAACAAAGTGAGAAAATAGGAAAAAGAAGCAATTCTTCTTGATTCTATTTTCACCAATCACAATTTAAAATCCATGCAGACTCAAAAACCATCTGTCAGTCTCATCCGGGCTACATCTTATGAAAGAGAAGCTTTGCGAGAATCTTTAGAAATACTGCTGGAACCTTTAGGGGGAATTGGGGCTTTTGTGAAAAAAGGCGATCGCGTCTTACTCAAACCCAATCTGCTCACAGGCTCTCGTCCCACTAAAGAGTGTACCACCCGCCCCGAACTGGTTTATGCAATTGCTCAGATGGTAATTGAGGTGGGCGGTAAGCCATTTTTAGGAGATAGTCCCGCTTTTGGTAGCGCCAAAGGAGTCGCCACAGCCAATGGCTATCTGCCGATTTTAGAAGAACTCAATCTGCCAATTGTCGAGTTCCACGGCCAGCGTTACCAAACTATCAGCGACAATTTTAATCACCTCCTGCTGTGCAAAGAAGCGATAGAAGCAGATGTGGTTATTAACCTCCCCAAAGTTAAATCTCATATGCAACTAACCTTAACTCTGGGCGTGAAAAACCTCTTTGGTTGCGTCCCCGGTAAAATGAAAGCTTGGTGGCACATGGAAGCAGGGAAAGACGCCAACCGATTTGCAGAAATGTTAGTAGAAACTGCCAGAACAATTAACCCCAATTTAACTATTTTAGACGGGATTATTGGTCATGAAGGCAACGGACCTAGTGGGGGTGAACCTCGTCAACTAGGCGTTTTGGCAGCAGCATCAAATGTATTTGCCTTAGATATGGCTATGCTGGAAATTCTCCAAGTCCCTCCGGCACAAGTTCCCACTGTTGCTGCTTCCCAAAAACTAGGAATTTGTCCAGAACTTGCTGACATTGAGTTTCCTAACTTATCCCCCGATTTACTACAAATAGAAGATTGGCAGCTACCAGATCAGCTAATGCCCATTGATTTTGCCATGCCCCGCGTGATTAAGTCTACTTTTAAGCATCTCTATATCCGTTTCATTAAAGAACCAATGAGTACTTACAGTAAAGGTTAGTTGGGGTCGGGAATTTGCCAGGACACGGGAAAATTTAAATTTTGATAGTTTTCTCTAATTCTCGATTTCCTTTAGCTCAAGATCGTCGCCAGTGCCAAGGTTGCTACAACAATTTTAAAATTAGCAAATTAAACTGTAAGTACCCTCCGATTGCTTAACCAGGCCGCCCTCATCTAGTGGCGGTTTTTTCATCGCTTAATTTGTGTTCAATTCCTCATATTACAGTTTGGATTTCCCCAAAACTTAGTCTGGGCGATTTGACACTTTGGACAAGGTTGCAGGTGGACTGATCTCTGACGAAAAGCCGCCACACCCGCAATTTAGAAATTATTAATCTACCTATATATAGATTGACAAAATTGGAGTAATTGCACTTAGTTTTGCTAATTTAACTTCTACAATATTTTCTTGGTGCTATCACTGAATAAATGCGGCAAAACACGGTTCGATAAATATATTTATTCAGTAATAATCTCCTGCTAAAAACATTATTACCCTCTGAACTTCCTGATTTTGGCATATTTTTATGTGTAATTACTGTTGAATAATTAACTACGCTCACGTTTTTAAGTATTATTTCGGTATATTTATTAGGTATTAACAATCCTATAACCAGGGCAAATGCTCTGCACAAAAGCATCTGGAAATGTTATACTCTAAGCATATTGCCCAAACAAACTTTGTTGATTAATCTGCAAACAGATGAAAAATGTCATTGATAAAGCTGTAGCTGTTAGCCATCTGTGAGATATCCATGACACAGTACAGTCAAATATCTAAAAATATTAGTCACCAAATACAGCATCAGATGTATACAGACTGCTTTGTAACAAAATCGTCATGTATGAAAATGCCATTATGACACTTGCAAAACTGGATGAAATACCTGAATGCTACATAGTTGACAGGCAAAAAATAGCTAAAATAGCATCAAAACTCTCTCTTGAGAGAGTAAACCTACAAGTGATTTGACGAATTGCAATTTTGTATGAATTCAAATAGCCAGTCTGCCAATTCTCCCGACACATATTCCCATCGTTTGGCAGACGTTGTGGGAACTGCGATCGCTCTAGTAACCCTAATACTACCTGTATTTGTCATCGCCCACTATTCTTCACACAATGTTCAGAATAACCAGCAAACCCTAACCTACACCTTACCAAACAGTGAAGATTAGACCAAACTAATGGAGCATTTTACCCGTTCAACCAGATCAGCAGCAGTCCCTCCTCCTAGGGCTGTTGGCCGTGGGAGGAATGGCACTAAATCTGTGTTGTTGGACTCCAGATTCAGTCATCTTGACTGACTAACATACTATCAAGTCTGAGGCCACTCTAGAATATATCTCATTTCTCATTAAAAAAAGCGTTGCGAGGAAACTTAGCAACGCTTTTTTTAGAGAACTATGGCTAAAAAAACCCGCGTTTCCCAAAAATTACCTATCCAGCAACCACTTTAAGTACACAGAAACTCCAGATCGACAGCAAGGCGCGTCTTTTCTCATCTGTTTTCCCAAGGGAGCAAAGTGAATCTTTGGGAAGAGATCCCTTATTGCCCTAAAATTCTACACGGGGAGCCAAACTGTGTGCTACCTTGATTCACTGTTAGTAGAGGAGTTTTGTTGTGGATTTATCCCTTATTCCTGCCCAACCTAAACCGGGTATAGTCAATGTCCTGATTGAAATTGCGGGCGGGAGTAAAAATAAATACGAATTTGATAAGGAATTGGGAGCTTTTGCCTTAGATAGGGTACTTTATTCCTCAGTACAGTATCCATATGACTATGGCTTTATACCTAATACCTTGGCTGATGATGGCGATCCACTGGATGGTATGGTACTAATTGATGAACCAACTTTTCCAGGTTGTGTGATTGCTGCACGACCAATTGGCTTTTTGGAGATGATTGATGGTGGCGATCGCGATGAAAAGATTCTTTGTGTTCCCGACAAAGATCCGCGCTACGCTCAAGTAAAATCCTTGAAAGACGTACCCCCCCACCGCTTGGAAGAAATTGCCGAATTTTTCCGCTCTTATAAAAATTTGGAAAAAAAGGTAACTCAAATTCTTGGTTGGCAGGATGTTGAGCAAGTCAGTCCCTTGGTAGAAAAGTCTATCCTAGCTTACACTCAAAAGTAATGGAACTTGGGTAATAGGTTATATTCAATTACCTGTTACCCTTCTAAATTATCACCTAGCTAGAAAAACCAGACTTAAAAAATAGGCAGACACAACACCTTTGCTGATTGCGGATCACAAAAATTGCCACATCACCCGAAACGAAATGGAACGCACTCTCCTTTTGGCAAAAATTCATAACTGCACCCTCACAGCGGCGAATCTCCACTACGTTGGCAGTATTAGTATTGATGAAGTCCTCTTGGAAAAAGCTGGCATCTTACCCTATGAGCAGGTACAAGTAGTGAATAATTCCAATGGTGAGCGGTTTATTACTTACGCCATCCCGGCTCCCCCCAACTCAGGGGCGATTGAATTAAATGGAGCAGCAGCACGTCTAGGCATTACAGGCGATAGAGTGATTATAATGACTTACGGGCAGTTAAACTTAGAAGAGTTAAAAAATTACTCTCCTAGAGTTGTCATTGTGGATGAAAAAAACCGACTTTTAGAAGTTCGGCTCTACAATGATCTACTCAGTAAGCTCTAATTTCAGGAAAAATGTCAAATTTTGAGCTGTCGGGTTCCCAAAGCTACGTAACTGAAAAGCTAACTCCTCTGCTAAGTAGCGCATCTGAAGAATTTATAGTGCAATTTTGGGGCGTGCGTGGTTTGATTGCCACTCCCAGCAGCGATACCAGCCGCTATGGTGGAAATACTGCTTGTGTAGAGATGTATGTAGCTGGGAAACGCTTAATTTTTGATGGCGGTACGGGCTTACGCATCCTGGGCAAAACTTGGCAGCAAGTACAACAGCCACTAGAAGCCCATCTCTTTTTTACCAACTCTCAATCAAATCGCATTCAAGGGTTTCCGTTTTTTGCCCCGGCATTTATGGCGGGAAATTACTTCCACATTTATGGAACAGCAGCCTCAAATAGTGCCTCGATTAAACAATGCTTGTGCGATCAGATGCTCCAGCCGCATTTTCCTTACCCTTTACAGGTAATGCAGTCTGAATTGAAGTTTTATAATTTGACTGCGGGTAATGAGGTGAGGCTAGATGATGTAACGATTACAACGGCATTAATTAATCAAACTCAGCGGTCAGTGGGCTATCGTGTATCTTGGCAGGACTATAGCGTTGCCTACATAACTGATTTGTACAATCGTCTTGAGCAATGGGAGCGATCTGCTGAAAGCAGCAGCGCTTCGCTATCGCAGATTTTACCGCTGATTCAAGACGTTGATTTGTTTATAGCTAACGCCACCTACACTCCTCCTACAGCTCATAACCATGAATCGGCTGATTTACTCTGGCAAACTGCGGTAGATTTGGCTGACAGGGCTGGTGTAAAAAGGTTAGTTATTACTCACCACCACCCAGATGATCATGATGATTTTCTTGACCATGTTCAATCTGAAGTTAAGTCTGCTTTTCCCAAAGCACTGCTAGCCCGTGAAGGTCTGATATTACCTGTTAAATAATGGAAATGCCGCTGTTGACACCGAATTTACTGCCAAGTTGAGTTCTTGGAGTTTGGCAGCTACTGCACCGCTGGTGAATAATTCTGCTGCTTTGGCTATACCCTCGCCCATATCTGGAGAAATACCACTGCGCCACAGGTAAAACCCACCATTCCACAAGGCTGTTTCCATTAATTCTGTTGATTTGCCAGCCAATACCAACTGCATATCCGCTACTAGTTCTCCAGTACTACCAAGGGGTACATTTTTGGTAGTAAAGCCGTATTCACGGGGGGCTAGGTGTAACCGTTCTAACTCTGGGGATGCCCCTGCTGAAGATGCCCCAATAATCGCCGTGCGATCGCGTGGTAAATCACAACTACCTTCTAATCCCTTCACTAAGGTAAATTTTGTGACTTGATGCAGCCCCAAAGCCGCCTGAAACATCGCTTCTGTAGGCGGATGGACAAACCCGGCAATAATATGAGCATCCCCAGCATAAGGACACCAAATTAGCTCCATTGTTGCCAAGGGTGGACGCTTACCAAGTTGATCGCGGTACTCCCAAATAGTGTTATTTAAGGGAAAATGCCCTGGTGGATAAACAAAGCCGATTTTTGTTTGCTCAAATACTTGCTGGGTTTTTGCCAATGTCAAAGCAGTCCAATTGACTCCTAAACCCTGCCAAATCTCTATCAGGGGTAATCCATACTTTGTCGGTAAGCGATCGCCTCCGTGCATCACCACTGGTTGCCCAGCCGAGGCCAGTAATAATGCAGTAATCGGGCTAATTGGTGCGGTGCGTGTTCTGCCATCATAAGGAATACCTAAAACTATCACTGGTTGCGAAGCAGCGATGGGTTGCAGTTTTGGCCCTAGTTCGTTGTATGCATCTAACATTCCCGCTAACTCTTCCCCTGTGGGACGTTTGATCCGGTGAGCGATCAAAAACGCCCCGATTTGTGCTGGTGTCGCTTCACCCAGCAGCATCATTTTGGTAGCAGTAGCCGCTTCAGCACGGGTTAAATTTTCTGCTGTATGGTTTCCACTGCCTACTTTCTTGAGAAATTCCCTAAATACATTGCTCATAATTAGTCATTGGTCAAATGCCAATTAAATACATTCGTCCTGAATTTACCTGAATTTACCTGAATTTACCTAAATAACTAAACATCTAAAGTCCTGAATTTAACTCAACTATAGAATTTAATTGAGCTATAGACTTGGGAATACGATTGAAACTTGAAGCGCCATAAACCAAGGAAAAACTCAACAAAGGAGTATTCTGATGAGTGATTTGATAATTACCCTAACACGGGCTTTATTGCCTGAAAACCTCTATTAGGACAAGGGTAGCGGTGCGTGCCTCCATGTATAGTGTATTTTGGCATGATCAACTCAATAAGCTGATCGCTGCTGTTTAAGTTGCAGTGGGATATTTTCTTGCACTAGCTGCCAAAAGTGTTTGATGGGGGGAATCTGGAGACGGTCTTGAGTTGTTACCATTACTACCCGACGAGTCAAACTAGAACTGTCTGGTAAATTGCTATTGGTATTGCTGGCTAGAGGACGAATTGCCAAGCTGGGGTCACACCTTGCTTCTACTAATGCAGATTGGGGTAGCAAAGCTATTAGTTCTCCTTGACGTACCACTCCCCGAAAGGCATCTAGGGTGTTTAATTCTAAAGCTGCTTGGAGTACAGCGTCCATGCGCTCAAATCTATCTTGAATTAAGCGTTGCATTCCATAACCATCTTTAAAGACTACTTGCGGATAACGAATTAGTTCCGACCAAGGGATGCTTTCATATTGGGCTAGTGGATGATTGGCTGCACTTAAGACGAATATCGGTTCATCATAGAGGACTTCTACCACCATTTCTCTGCCGGTGGTTAAAAACCGATTATTCATCACGATTGCTAGATCCACCAACCCATCTTTGAGGACTTTGAGGGCGCGATCGCTTCCCAATGATGTTACCCGCAATTGGACATCTGGATAATCATGACAAAATTTTTGCAACACTGGGGGTAAATAAGAGCCACAAACCGAGTGAATTGCTGCAATACAAAGTTCTGGCTGCTTACCGGCGATTAAATCTGCTAATTCCTGTGTTGCACTCTCCCATTCAGTGCAAATTTTGCGGACACGGGGTAGTAATCTTTCACCTCCCAGTGTCAGCAAGCCATGGCTTGTTCTGTGAAATAGTTCTACTCCCAAATCTGCTTCCAATGCCTGAATTTGGCGACTGATGGTCGATTGGGTAACACCACATTGTCTCGCTGCATTTTGAAAACTGCCCGTTTGGGCGATCGCCAAAAAGGCTTGCAACTGCTCTAGCCGCATTTTGATGTAGCCTGAATTACATTTATAGCTTGCATTAACTTAACGGTTTTCGATTTCCAATTTAGTAGAGTTTGTTACAAGCGCTGTTTTGGTAAAGATTTGCGTCAAAATGAGGACTAGTGTACCACAGCAAATATAACTAACCAGTGATATTCTACAACCCATACAACAAGGATTTTGTAAGTAGAAAGGCGTAAATAAACATAACTATTGTTTTGAAAACTTAACTAGTCTAAAACCCTGTTTTATATTGGCTTTTACTTGATCTTAACTACAAATATTTGTGCCGATTTACTTAGAGGGCATAATTTTTGTCATTTGAAATGATATATCTATCTAAATATCTTCCTTAAGATACATGATAATGTGTCTCCAGTAACCTATCAACCTTCTAGTATTCAAGAGCAGGAAAAATATTGCAGTGTGTGGAAACAAATATTCAGTTAAAAAAGGTTAAAAAGCTGTACAAGCCTTTTTTGCTCCTGCCTCCAGGAAGACGGCGGTTTTGCTGGAGGCAATTGTGATCACTGACTGGATAAAATTAATCTCAAAATTCAGCATTTTACAGTGACGTTGAGTGTCTAATATGACTTATCGAGTAAAAATGCTATTTTCTCTGGCTGGAGTTTTTCCGCTCATACTATTGGGGAAACCAGTTAAAGCAGTAGCGATAGAAGCTTATATTTATACATTAAATCCTGAAGAATTAGAATCTGCCGATAGTGGTGGGGATAGGAAGTCCAATGATCTAAATATCAGCATAAATGAGAAGTTGGGGAAAAAAGAACCAGGGAAATATTCTCTCTTTGCTTCATCAAATATATCTATCTGGAAATCTACCCCAAGTTTTAACTTGGGAGCGAATGATCCCAAGTCTTCAAACCCAGCCGTAAACCTTAGATATCAAGACTTGCATCTGGGTCAAATACCTAACCCAATTCTCCCTAAACAACCTGAATTAACACCTGGAAGCCCGCAACAGCCCCAAGCGCCTCTCCAGCAACCTGCTGCACCAACGCCTCTCCCCAAGGAAGTCCAAGGGCAAATTCCGGGGAGAATTCGCGTTGAACGCTTTGAATTTGAGGGAAACACTGCTTTTAGCGATCGCCAACTTGCAGAAGTTACCAAAGCATTGATAGGTAGAGAAATCACCTTTGCAGAACTGATTTCGGCAGAGACAGCCGTAACGCAGAAATATGTAGAGTCTGGATATGTCAATTCGGGTGCAGTGATTTCGGCTAACCAAACCTTTCTCCGAGAGGGAGGAGTGGTCAAAATTCAGATAATTGAAGGGCAATTGGCAGAAATTCAGATAGTAGGAACTCGTCGCCTTAACCCTAACTACGTGCGATCGCGCCTAGAACTCGCCACCAAAAAACCCCTCAATCGCGATCGCTTGTTAGAAGCCTTAAAACTGCTGCAACTAGACCCGCTGATTGCCAATATCTCCGCCGAACTCCAAGCCGGTAGCCGTCCCCAAGAAAGTCGCTTAAAAGTGCGAATCAAAGAGGCAGATACTGAGGGGCTTAATCTATTCACAGATAACAACCGTTCTCCCAGCATCGGCAGTTTCCGGCGTGGTATTCGGATTAATCAGGCTAACTTGCTAGGTTTGGGTGACGGATTGGAGGTATCTTACGCCAACACAGATGGTAGTAATGAGTTAGATGCTAGTTATACACTTCCCATCAATCCCCAAAACGGCACAATTCGGTTTACCGCAGGTTTTAGCAGCACAAACGTAATAGAAGTGCCATTTAATAGCCTGGATATTGAGGGAAAATCACGCACATATCAACTAACTTATCGTCAACCCATTGTCCAAAAGCCTAATCGAGAATTAGCTTTAGGGCTGACTTTTTCACGCCTTGAAAGTGAAACCTCACTGTTAAATGAGAGATATCCCCTGGCACCAGGAGCAAATGATCAGGGTGAAACTCGCGTTTCAGCCTTGCGCTTTTTTCAAGAATACGTCCAGCGAAGTCCTCGTCAAGTTTTGGCAGCGCGATCGCAATTCTCCTTAGGTACAGATTTCTTCGGTGCTACTGTCAATAGGAATAGTCCAGACAGTCGCTTTTTTACCTGGCGAGGACAAGGGCAATATGTACGGCTACTAGGGCCAGAAACTTTGTTAATTCTGCGTTCCGACATTCAGATGTCCACAGATTCGTTGCTGTCTCAAGAACAGATTGGACTTGGTGGTGCTTTAAGCGTGCGGGGCTATCGCCAGGATGTGATGCTAACTGATAGCGGTGCGATCGCCTCGGCAGAAGTACGCATCCCGATTCTCCGCCTACCTGAAGCCAAAGGCGTTTTACAACTTGCCCCCTTTATTGATTTTGGAGTTGGCTGGAATTATTCTGGAGAAAAGCCCAATCCCGACTCGAATAAATTGCTAGGTGCAGGTTTAGGGTTATTGTGGCAAATGGGCGATCGCTTCAATGCCCGTCTAGACTATGGCATTCCCTTGATTGATGTAAGAGCAGGCGATAAAACCTTGCAGGAACAAGGGCTTTACTTGACGATTAATTATTTTCCTTTCTAGTTACAGAAATTTTCCACAATACACCCGACTTCTTCAAGACGTTGGGGAGGCGATCTTTGTCTGTTTGTGTACCCCACTAAGTTGTTTAATATTTTTAATATTTAATCTAGATTTTATGAATATTCAAGCCTTCTGCTATCTGCCTTCTATCTTCTGTCTTCTTCTCTTTTCGCCCTTACCCGCTCTGGCTCAAATCATCCCAGATAAGACATTGGGAGCAGAAAATTCACTCACCATTACAGACAGCATTAATGGTAAAGCAATTGATCGCATAGAAGGTGGCGCAATTCGTGGTTCTCACCTCTTCCACAGTTTCCAACAATTCAATGTAGGTGAAGAGCAGGGAGCCTATTTTACCAACCCCACCAACATCACTAACATCTTCACCCGCATCACAGGGGGCAACCCCTCCAACATTCTCGGCACACTGGGAGTTTTGGGCAACGCTAACCTATTTTTACTCAACCCCAAAGGGATTATATTTGGGCCCAACGCTCAATTAGATGTGGGTGGATCGTTTCTAGCTTCCACAGCCGATAGCGTGGTATTTGATAACGGCTTCCCCTTTAGCGCCACCAATCCCCAAGCACCAACCCTTTTGGCGATCAATATTCCCATTGGCTTACAGTTTCGTGAGCATCCAGGCAGCATTGTTAATCAATCCCAATTTAGTCGCATTGTTCAGAGCATCTCCCCATCAACATTAACAGCCGTAGGCTTAGAAGTCCCCGTTGGTCAGACCCTAGCACTAGTGGGAGGGGATTTGAACTTAAACAGTGGCAATGTTACCGCCTTTCAAGGAAACATCTTGCTCTTTAGTGTAGCCAGTCCGGATTTCGTCAGCTTTGGTTTAAGTCCAGTTGGCTTGACATTAGACAATACAGCCATTCAAAACTTCGGAAACATTGAATTATCTGGGATAGCCTCAGTTAATGCCAGTGGTTTAGGTAGTGGGTCAATTTCCGTCAATGGTGGTAACGTGACATTGCGCGATCGCGCCAACCTCATCTCCGATACTATCGGCACTATTGACGGTCGTGACATCAATATCCAAGCAACACAATTTAACCTCTTAGATCAAGCCTTTATTGAAAGTGGCTCTTCAGGAACAGGTGCAGCTGGAAATGTCAATATCAACGCCGCTGACTCCATAAATTTAAGAGGCATAGGATTTGCCACATTTCGCCGAATTGCCTTGGAGGAACCTTTGGCTGGAATATTTAACCCTTTCCCACGTGAAAGTGGCATATATACTACCACTGTTGGTGCAGGGAAAGGAGGAAATGTCACCATCAACACCCGACAACTAACCCTCGGAGATGGGATGCTGATCGCCAGCCCAACATATAGTGCCGGGACTGGGGGAAACATTGCTATTAAAGCATCTGAATCCGTAGAGCTAATTGGCTCTGGCTTTTCCGCTGGCAGTGTTGCTCAGGGAAATGGAGGCAGTATAGAAATTGATACGAATCAGCTGATGATCCGAAATGGAGCATTCGTCACAACCGCAATTTCCGGTCAGGGTAAAGGAGGAGATTTAATTATCAGAGCCACTGACTCGGTAGTATTAACAGCAACTCCAGAATTTAGCGCTTTCTCCACTGGACTAGGGACTAACAGCGTTCTCGGCACGGGAGATGTGGGAAACATAGACATTAATACTCGCACTCTGCTTGTAGAAGGAGGGGCATCGATCAGTTCTACGAGTGGATTGACATCTGGAAATAGTCTGTTTCCTTCTGCTAGTCGGGGTGGCGATGTGATCATCAATGCCTCCGAATCAGTAAAAATAGTGGGCAAAGCCACAAGTAACGACCCCTCAGACATTCGTGCTGTCCAGACTTTTGTGGTTTCAGGGGCGATTGGCAGTGGCGACGGTGGCGATGTGAGAATTAACACTAAGCGATTGATTGTCGAAGATCGAGCCGCAATAGGAGCCTCGACTTTAGGGTCAGGAGCGGGAGGAAACATCGTTGTCAATGCTACGGAATCCGTAGAAATAATCGGCAGCAACGATAATTTGTCTGGTTCCGGCATAGCAACAACTTCTGGTGATGAGTTGTACAGACTTGCGTTTCAGCTTGACGCTCCCACAGGTGCAGCGGGAAACTTAAGTATTACCACCCCAAAGTTGACTCTCAAGGATGGAGGAACAGTCAATGTTGGTAGTTTAGGAGTCGGGGCCGCTGGCACCATCAAAGTGGTGGCGGACGAGATATCCCTTGACAATAACAGCACGATTGAGGGAAGGACGGTATCGGGTGCTGGGGCGAACATTAACCTCCAAGCGCAATCCATCCTGCTACGTCGCGGTAGCCGGATCTCAACCGATGCGGGTACTTCTGATGGTGGCAACATCACCTTGAATAGCGATATTCTGCTGGCATTCCCCCAAGAAAACAGCGATATCACAGCCAACGCTCGCACCGCTAGGGGTGGGCGCGTGACCGTCAACGTACCTAATATATTTGGTTTTACTGCCATTAGTCGTGACCAGGTCAGAGACCGTCTAGGGTTGACAGATGCCCAACTTGCTGCATTACAGGTAAGTCCCACCTCCCTGTTAGCCACGAGCGACATTGCCGCCATTTCCCAAACTTCCGGGCCTGCTTTACAAGGGACAGTAATTTTTAGCACCTCTGGGGTGAACCCGGCTCAAGGGTTAGTGGAATTGCCACAAAATGTTGTTGACCCTACAACGTTAATTGCTGCCAACCTCTGTAATCAAGGAGCAGGCAACGAGTTTACTATTACTGGCCGGGGGGGTGTACCACCTAGTCCTAACGACGCTCTAGGTAACACCTCTGCTCAGTTCCCTTGGGTGGAGGGAGCAGTGGAGCAGGGCACCAGAGTAAGTAACAATAAGCCCCTGACCCTTTCCTCTAATGATCAAGTTATTCCCGCTAGAAGTTGGATGATAAATAACAGGGGAGAGGTGAGGCTTTTGGCTGATGAACCCATAGGTCAAAAGGGACAACGGTTTTGGCAACCAATATCAGTTTGTGCGCCCCATTAACGGAAGATAAATAATGAAATTTAGGCGATCGCGAGTCATTTCCACTTGGTTATTTTTCTTCTCATTCTTATTGATCATTGGCCTTTCTCCCGTCGTTGCTCAGATGCCGCAACCAGAGGCAATAATCCAGCAAGCTCGGACTCTTTATGATGCCGGACGCTGGGAAGAAGCCGTGCCTTTGTTGCAACAGGCAGCAGCTGGATTTGAATCTCAGGGCGCGAGCCTAAATCAAGGCATGGCTTTGAGTAATCTGGCAGCAACCTTAGGACAATTGACACAGTGGGAACAAGCCGAACAAAACATCAGTTCCAGTTTATCGCTGCTGCGATCGCAATCCCCAACCCCTACACAACAGCGAATTCTAGCTCAAACTCTAGATATTCAAGCTCATTTGCAACTAGAACGAGGACGGGTTCAAGATGCCATCGACACAGGGACACAGGTAATCAAACTCTACCAGCAGCTCGGAGCCAAAGACCAACTCCTCCAAGCTCAGATTAACCAAAGTCAGGCTTTGCAAGGGTTGGGACTATACCCCAGAGCTTGCGAAACCCTATTAGCCGGCTTGAATTTAGACGCGTCAACCTGTGAACTTTCTCCAGAAGCTTTGTCAAGGTTAAAAAACCAATCACTTTCCGTCCAAAATGTCCGAGCAGTCAATGCTTTAGGTCACATTTTGCGAGTTATCGGGCAATCGAATCAGTCACAGCAGGTGTTATTAGTTGGGTTGCAGGCAGCGCAACAATTAGGTAGACCCCAAGAGCAGGCTGCGGTTTACTTGAATCTGGGCAATACGGCGCGGGCCTTTGCCAACCAACCGGCAATAAATAGTCAGCAACGCCAGCAGTTTGAGCTTTCGGCCCTAAAAGCCTATACCCAATCTGCCCAACTGGCAACCCACGCAGATACTCAACTTCAAGCTCAGATCAACCACCTGAGCCTATTGGCAGAACGGGCAAACTGGACAGAGGCAGAAACACTGTGGCGAAATCTCCAACCTCAAGTTAGCCAGTTTGCTGCTAATCGAGCTGGACTCTATGCCCAAATTAATCTAGCTCAGAGTTTAATGAAACTGGCAACACACTCTGCTGATACTAGATTATTTACTGAGATCGAGCAAATCCTCAGTCGCGCTGATCAGAAAGCAAATCGTTTGGGGGATGGACGCACCGGGGCCTATGTGTTGCTCACTCAAGGCAGGTTATCCGAACTCCAACAACAATGGACAAAAGCAACAGCCTTGACAAATCAGGGTCTGGGCATAGCACGAACTTTTGAGTATCCTGATATTGCCTACCAATTGCTCTGGCAACTGGGACGCATCCAAAAACTACAGGGAAATACATTCGAGGCGATCGCACCATATACTGAATCTGTAAAGATCCTTACTGCTCTGCGAGGCGATTTGGTGACAGTCAACCCGGAAGTGCAATTTTCCTTCCGGGAAAGTGTGGAACCTATCTATCGAGAGTTAGTCGGGTTACTGCTGCAAGAAGAATCTCCCAGTCTTGCTAAACTCAAGCAAGCTCGTCAAACCATCGAGTCTTTGCAATTGGCGGAAATAGACAACTTTTTCCGTGATGCTTGTGCAGATGCTAAACCTCAACTGATTGATGAAGTCGATCCCACTGCTGCTGTTATTTACCCAATTATTTTAAGCGATCGCCTGGAAGTAATCCTGTCTATCCCTGGACAACCCCTACGCAAATACACTACTGATAAACCCCAAGCGGAATTGCAAACTACCCTCAAGCAGGCACTGATTGCCCTGAGACGGACTGCTTTCACTCAAGAGCAATTATCAATAGTCCAAAAACTCTACAATTGGCTAATTCGTCCTGCGGAGAAAGATTTGACCGCAAATAGCATCAAAACTTTGGTATTTGTTTTGGATGGTTCCTTGCGGAGTCTACCAATGGCAACTCTCCATGATGGTCAACAATATCTGATCCAAAAATACAATATTGCTCTTACTCCCGGACTCCAACTCCTCGAACCTCGACCTTTAACCCAAGTAAAATTAAAAGCCTTAACTGCTGGACTGACAGAAGCAAGTCAGGGTTTTTCGGCTTTGCCTGGAGTAGCAAGTGAAATTCAACAAATTTCCGCCGAAATTTCCAGCAATACACTCCTGAATCAGCAGTTTATCGTTCCGGAATTAAAAAAACAAATCAAAACATCCTCTTTCCCCATTCTTCACTTAGCAACTCATGGTCAATTTAGCTCAAATGCCGCAGAGACCTTTATTTTGACTTGGGATGAGCGGGTCAATGTTAAAGGATTGGATCAATTACTGCGTTCTCGCAATGAGGATAAAAAATCACCCATTGAACTGTTAGTTCTTAGTGCCTGTGAAACAGCTTCTGGGGATGATCGGGCAGCTTTGGGCTTGGCTGGCATTGCCATTCGTTCGGGCGCACGTAGCACGGTGGGAAGCCTCTGGCAAGTCGATGACGAATCTACATCTCTCCTGATTTCTGAGTTTTATCGACAACTTGCCAAGTCCACAGTTAGCAAAGCTGAAGCCCTCCGCAACGCTCAACTAGTGCTATTGCAAAACCAAAATTTTCAGAATCCCTACTTCTGGGCCCCCTTTGTATTGGTGGGGAATTGGCAATAGTTCCTGGGTTGCGATCGCTCAATCAGAGGATGTCAACAAGTTTTACCATTCGGCTAAAGCGATCGCAATTCCTTGTTGTAAATCTGGTTGTATGGGGCTATTGGCTAATTGCTGCAATCGTTGATGTGCAATTTCTGGAGCCAAATTTTTCAAAGCGGCGATCGTGTGTAATCTCACCTGTGAATCTGAATCGGCTAGGAGTAAAATAAGTGGTTCAATCGCCTGCATTTTGCCTAACTGCCCTAAAGAAAGGGCGATCGCAGATTTAAAAGAGGCATTTTTTGTAGCCGGATGGAAAGCTTGCAGTATATCTAGTAAAATTTCTGCGGCTCTGATCTTCAACTGCGGCTGTTGCACTCGTCCCAAAACTGTAACAATTTCCTGCCATAGTGTTTCTGATAAAGTTTGATTTAATACTTGTTGGAGATATTCCAAACTATTCGTAGTCCCTAGCCAGCTAAGAGCGCGGATAATTTCTAGTTGTAGGCTGATTGGTGTGTGGGGTGATGTGAGTAATAAGAATAATTCCTTGGCAGCTTGATCGCCACCCATCCGGGCTATAGATAGTACTGCAGTACTACGCACTTGCAGATCGGAGTCATACAGCCTAGGTTGCAATCTCTTTACTAAATCTAATGTTTTTAGTAAGTCAGGGCGAAAACCTAAACCACTGACTGCTACACGCCTGACTATGGCAGCTACATCATCTACAGCAGTTAACAGGGCTGGTGGTACGCGGTTGTCATGAAAGCTGCTGAGGGCTTCAATTGCTGCGGCGCGGATTTCTGCTTGTGGGTCTTGTACTACACTCAACAGTGGCGTAATAGTTTCTGTGCGTCGATTGTGGGAGAGTGCTTGTACTGCCAAAAGCCGCGTATCTTCATGTTCCAGGAGTTGAGAGACTCTTAGAATCGCTATCTTCCCCATTTGCCCCAGTGCTACTGCTGCCATCAGCTTGAGTTCATCGTTCTGATTGGTTTTGATTAATTGCACCAAAGGGGCGATCGCATCTGGGTGGTGAGATTCCCCCAACTTCCGCACCGCATACCAGCGCAATTCTTCCTCTGCATCTTCATCTTCTAAGATATCAATCAGTGAGGGGATGGCAATATTTCCCAACCAACCCAACACATTAGCAATATCCCAGCGTTGCTGAAAATCCCCCATTTCAAAAATTGACAGGGTTAATTTCAGCAAATCTTCTCGATTTTTCAGGATATCTGGGTGTTGAGAGTCTTTTTCTAAAATCAACTGTTGCAGATATTGAATCGCTAATGACAAATTAGCTGCATTGTATGCTGCCTGCGCCTGCTCTAAAAACTGGTTGAGATTCTTCACTATGCGCTGCTTAAATTTTTAATTTAAATAGTAGGACTTACCCTTGAACCTCGCATGACTAGAAGTCACGCGATTCCTGCTTCAACGATCTCTGCCTGAATTGCTTCAGGTCTTACAAGTTCTTCACAGGCGTTTAGAGCCTCCGGGATACCCACGGCGGCTGTTAAAATTCTCAAGCCCTCACTCAGAATATTTAAACTTGCATTCACGTCTCTCAAATTGTAATTACCACAATTAGGACAAGACCATTCACGCAAGTTTAAATCCTTGACTAGTGGATTGATAAAACCACAGGAGTTACAAATCTGAGACGAAGGATAAAACGTACCAACTTTCTGCACAATTCTGTCATGCCACAAAGCTTTATATTCCAACATTGTAACAAATTTAGACCAACTAGCTTCTGTTATGCTCAATGCTAGCTTGTGATTCTTCACCATATTGGCAACTCGCAAATCTTCAATACAGATAATGCTGTTTTCTTTGATTAAACGAGTTGAGAGTTTGTGTAGAAAGTCATCTCTCAAATTGGTAATGCGTTGGTAAGCACGAGCTAGCTTGATTTTCGCTTTGACTCTATTGTTACTACCTTTGACACTACGAGATAGTTTTTTATGTACCTTGCGTAACTTCCTTTTTTGAGTTCGGTAATATTTGGGATTATCTACAACTTCACCCTTGCTAGTAACCAAATAAGATTTGATTCCTAAATCTAATCCAATATTTTGAGTAACTTGTGGATATTTGTCTATCTCTGTTTCACACAAAATACTAGCAATGTACTTACCGCTATTAGTACGAATTATGGTAACGTTTATCAGCTTTACCGTGATATCTTGGGATTTGTGAAACTTTACCCATCCAAGCAAAGGATGTTTTAACCGATTCTCTATTATCTGAATGTTACCGTTAGTCAGGTTAGTTTTATAGGACTGTTTGCACCCATACTTCTTTTTGAATTTAGGAAAGCCTACACCTTTTTTATTTTTTGCTCTTTTTAGATCGGAAAAGAAGTTTTTGTATGCTGTCTCTAAGTTGTTGAGTGAGTTCTGTAAAGCGAACTTGTCTACCTCCTTGAGCCAGATAATTTCTTTTTTCAGTAAAGTAAGTTGCTGACTACAGGCATGATAGTTTAATGTTTTATGCTCGGTGTTATACAACTCCTTTCTTAATGCTAGAAAGCGATTATACACAAACCTAGCACAACCAATGGTCTTGTTAATTAAGACTTGCTGGTTATGGTTAGGAATGAGTGTAACTTTAAACGCTTTTTGCATTCTGAGTTTTAATATATCGTCGAAATAATTTTACCATAATCTGCTGTTATATACCATTCTAAATATAGAAATAGGTCGCGCCTAACTCATGACTAGAAGTCACGAGTGTGCGGCTTGCAGAAATCAAGTAAGAAATTTGGGGACAATTTATGAATTGCCCCTATGGTGGTAAATCAAGGCTTTCACATCATTTTTGCATCAGTCCTGACTAGCTTGGCTTGACTAGCACTGATTTGCCCTCAATCTTGGCAAGGTAAGTTTTCAGCGGATTTTGGGCTGGGCCTTTTTTTACCTCACCATCAGTGCCAAATTCGGCCTGATGACAGGGACAGACTAATTTTTTGTCTTTAGCCTTCCATGCCAATGTGCAACCTCTGTGAGTGCAAGTTGGGTTAACAGCAATCAGGTTTTTAGTTTTCGATGTACCGATTACCAAAACAGGCCCAACCGGTGATTTTGCCACCAGTAATTGTCCAGTCTTATCTAACTCTGCTGTAGTCCCTACCTTTTGCCAAGTTTTAGATGCGGGAGCCGCCTCTGTAGTTTCCTGGGAAGAACAAGCGGCGATCGCTACGGGTAGAGAACTAGCTAGCAAACCCAAACCTACCCAATTGAAGAACTCACGACGTTTCATGATGGTGCTATCTTGTCTAATTTTTAACTAATATGCATTATCGCCTAAGCGCTAGAGGTTCAACTGTGTAGCGATCGCTATTTATCAAGTGATTTGCATCACTCATTACTTACTTTTGATGCAGAAAACGCATATTAATTATCCTATTTCAGCAAAATTATCCAAATTTAGTAACTATTTATACGATTTGTTTTAGAGTGTCATCTTAAAGTCAGTCAAAAGTATGAAAAATGTTACATAAACATTACCTGAACCGCTTGACAAATCAACCAAAATAATCATAAGAGCCAAGAGAGTTTTAGCTATGCTCATCTTTCAAAACAATAGTTATCTATAATTTGCAGCTTTTTACTTATTTTTGAATTTTGAATTTTGAATTTTGAATTGTTTAGAGTCAGCATATGACAGACACAGCAACTACCACAACAGCTAGCCTCAACAAGTTTGAAAAACTCAAAGCAGAAAAAGATGGACTGAAGATTAAGGGAGAAATAGAGAAATTTGCCCAACTAGGCTGGGAAGCAATGGACGAAACAGACCGTGATCATCGACTCAAGTGGGTAGGTGTGTTTTTTCGCCCAGTGACCCCAGGTAAGTTTATGATGCGGTTGCGGCTGCCCAACGGTATTATTACCAGCAGTCAGATGCTAGTTTTAGCAGAAGTGCTACAACGCTACGGTGATGATGGCAGCGCTGATATTACCACAAGACAGAATATCCAATTGCGGGGCATCAGAATTGAAGACTTACCAGATATATTTCAGAGGTTTAATGCCGTTGGTTTAACAACAGTCCAGTCAGGGATGGATAACGTCCGCAATATCACAGGAGAAGCTGTAGCGGGGTTAGATGCTAATGAGTTGTATGACACGCGAGAGTTGGTGCAGCAAATTCAGGACATGATCACCAACTCAGGCGTTGGTAACGCAGAGTTTACCAACCTCCCCCGCAAGTTTAATATTGCGATCGCAGGGGGAAGAGATAATTCAGTGCATGCAGAAATTAACGATTTAGCTTTCGTCCCCGCCTTTAAAGAAGAATGTTCCCAATCTCCAATATTTGGCTTTAACGTCTTAGTGGGTGGCTTTTTCTCAGCCAAACGCTGTGAAGCGGCGATTCCCTTAAATGCTTGGGTATCTCCCGAAGAAGTAGTTCCATTATGTAGAGCCATTTTATTCGTTTATCGTGATCATGGCTTACGGGCCAATCGGCAAAAAGCCCGCCTGATGTGGCTAATTGATGAATGGGGGATAGAAAAATTTCGGGCGGAAGTTGAAAAGCGTTTGGGTTCATCATTGTTACCCGCAGCAGCCAAAGATGAAATCGACTGGGAAAAACGCGACCATATCGGAATATATGAACAAAAACAACCGGGATTCAACTACATAGGCTTACATATTCCCGTCGGTAGGTTGCATGCCGGAGATATGTTTGAAATCGCCCGTCTGGCACAGGTTTACGGCAGTGGAGAAATCCGCCTCACAATCGAGCAAAATCTCATCATCCCCAATATTCCCCGTTCGCGGTTGACAACATTTTTAACAGAACCTTTGCTAGAGAGGTTTTCAGTTAATCCAGGTAATCTGGCGCGATCGCTAGTTTCCTGCACAGGGGCACAATTTTGCAACTTCGCTCTCATCGAAACCAAAAACCGCGCCCTGGAAATAATTGCCGCCTTAGAAGCCGAATTAATTCTCACTCATCCCGTGCGAATTCATTGGACAGGTTGCCCCAACTCCTGTGCACAGCCCCAAGTCGCCGAAATCGGCTTAATGGGTACGAAAATTCGCAAAAATGGCAAAACCTTAGAAGGGGTAGACATCTACATGGGTGGCAAAGTTGGTAAAGACGCTCATTTAGGAACTTGTGTCCAAAAAGGTATAGCTTGCGAAGACTTACAGCCAATATTGCGAGAACTGCTAATTGAGCAATTTGGTGCCAAGTTGAGACAACAAGCCTTGATATCTCAATATAGCGTTTCCTAGTCTGCTGAGGTACAAATCTCTGCGTACCTTTGCGTCCCTTTGCGTTTCAAAATATATCTGTACCTCACGTAACTCTTAATCGCTATAAACAGAAAACAGACGCGATCGCAAATTCAACTTTCATCATCTTTCTTTAGCTATGACAAATCTTTCTCGTAGACGATTCATTCTCACATCAGGTATCGCCGCAGCAAGTTCTATCTTGGCTCACGGTTGCGCCTCTAGCAACTCTAACTCAGCCACAACAGGTAACGCCGCCCCTTCTGCTATTCCAGCTGCCAACACCGCCACAGTAGAAACAACCAAAGCCAAATTAGGATTTATTCCTCTTACTGATGCTGCACCCTTAATTATCGCCAAAGAAAAGGGTTTCTTTGCCAAGTATGGGATGAAAGATATCGAACTAGCGAAACAAAAATCTTGGCCTGTCACCCGCGATAACTTAAAAATCGGTTCATCTGGGGATGGTATTGATGGTGCCCACATTCTCAGCCCCATGCCTTATCTGATCACCATCAAAGACCAAGTTCCAGTGTATTTATTGGCGCGGTTAAATATCAACGGTCAAGCTATCTCTGTAGCCGAAAAATTAAAAGACCAGAAAGTTGGCTTACAAAGCAAAGTGCTGAAAGAAGCTGTAGATAAAGCCAAGGCTGATAAAAAATCTTTAAAAGTAGCCATGACTTTCCCCGGTGGAACTCATGATTTATGGATGCGGTATTGGTTAGCAGCAGGCGGTATTAATCCTGACCAAGATGTAGTTTTGGAATCAGTTCCCCCACCCCAAATGGTAGCCAATATGAAAGTCGGTACTGTGGATGCTTTTTGCGTCGGAGAACCGTGGAATGCCCAATTGGTGAGCCAAAAATTAGGTTACACCGCCCTAGTAACAGGTGAATTGTGGAACGACCACCCAGAAAAAGCCTTTGCGATGCGTCAAGATTGGGTTGATAAAAATCCTAATGCCACCCAAGCAATATTAATGGCAATTATGGAAGCACAAAAATGGTGTGATCAGACAGAAAATAAAGAAGAAATGTGTAAAATATGCTCTGATCGTAAATACTTTAACGTAGCTGCCGCAGACATCCTAGAAAGGGCAAAAGGAAATATTGACTTTGGTAACGGACGTACAGAACAAAACTCTAAACATCGGATGAAATTCTGGGCTGATAATGCCTCTTATCCCTACAAGAGCCATGATGCTTGGTTTTTAACAGAAGAAATTCGCTGGGGTTATCTACCACAAGATACTCAAGTTAAAGCAATTATAGACAAAGTTAATCGAGAAGATTTGTGGAAACAAGCTGCTAAAACCCTTGGTGTAGCAGCTACAGAAATTCCTGCAACCACTTCTCGCGGTATCGAAACCTTCTTTGATGGTGTGAAATTTGACCCAGAAAAACCAGAAGATTATTTAAAGAGTTTGCAAATCAAAAAAGTTTAAATATTAGCATAAATTGCTAGTTAAGTAGGTTGGTAAGAAGAACTTAAATCATGAAAATATTAATGTAAAAAACTTGAAATTAGTTTGTATTGAGGGATAAAGCCCTCAATACAAACCTTTAATTATTTACGTCGAGCTACTTATTTAATTCTGTTTGGCGAGAAGAGAATACATAAACTCTTCGTACCTAATTAAAATCCACCAATTAAATCAATTTAATACCACCGGAGAAAGTGAATGGTAGCCATTACTGTAAATCGTATTATCAACAAAAATCATCGGCAAGTTGTTAATAAATTCCTTAGAGAAAAAGTTATTCCCCCCATCGTAGCTTTAGCTATTTTCCTGGCAATTTGGCAACTAGTTTGTTTAAATCCCAACTTTAAATTACCAGGTCCGATAGAAACTTTTTCCGAAACATGGGACCCGTTTATCATGCATCCATTTTTTGATAATGGTGAAAGTGATAAAGGTTTAGGCTGGCAAATAATTACTAGCTTGGGACGGGTTGGTTTAGGTTTTTCCTTAGCAGCATTTTTTGGAATTGGGTTAGGAATATTAGTCGGCTCTAATAAATTAATTTATAGTGCCGTCGATCCCCTTTTTCAAGTGCTGCGAACTATCCCTCCTCTGGCATGGCTACCAATTTCTTTAGCAGCATTTCAACAGGCAAACCCTTCAGCAATTTTCGTGATCTTCATCACATCTATTTGGCCAATTCTCATTAATACTACCGTTGGTGTTCAACAAATCCCCCAAGACTATATTAATGTTGCCCGTGTTTTAAAACTACCGCAGTCGAAATATTTATTGAAAATTGTTTTCCCGGCTACCGTTCCTTATATCTTTACAGGCTTAAGGATTGGCATTGGTTTATCTTGGTTAGCGATTGTAGCAGCAGAAATGTTAGTTGGTGGTGTGGGGATTGGTTCATTTATTTGGGATGCCTATAACACGACTACAGAAACTAACCTGAGTGAGATTATTTTGGCTCTCATATATGTTGGATTAGTTGGTTTGTTCCTAGATAGATGTGTTGGTTGGATTGCTGATAAAGTTGTACCCCCAGAACAGAAGTAATTAATCATAAATGACCAATGACTAAGGACTAAGGACTAATGACTACTTTTGTTGAAATTGACCACGTTGATCGGATATTTAACCTACCTGATGGTGGTAAATATATCGCTCTAAAAAATATTGAATTTAAAGTCAGACAAGGAGAATTTATTTCTCTGATTGGACATTCTGGTTGTGGTAAATCTACCTTGCTCAATATTATTGCGGGTTTAGATCGCGCTAGTGTTGGTGGTGTGACTTTAGAAGGAAGAGAAGTTAAAGAACCAGGGCCAGACAGGATGGTGGTGTTTCAAAATTACTCTTTACTTCCTTGGTTAACAGTTAGGGAAAATATTGCTTTGGCTGTAGATGAAGTCCACAAAAAACAGCCTAAAGGTGAGCGTCGGGGGATTGTAGAAGAGCATATTGAAATGGTGGGATTGCGCCGTGCGGCGAATAAACGTCCTGGTGAATTATCGGGGGGAATGAAGCAGCGAGTTGCGATCGCACGTGCTTTAGCTACTCGTCCCAAATTGTTATTGCTAGATGAACCCTTTGGTGCTCTGGATGCGCTGACAAGAGGTAATTTGCAAGAGCAATTGATGAAAATCTGTAATGAAAACGAAATTACCAGCGTCATGGTGACACATGACGTCGATGAGGCATTATTGTTGAGCGATCGCATCATCATGCTCACCAACGGACCAGAAGCGCATATTGGACAAATACTAGAAGTACCTATTCCCCGTCCCCGTCAGCGTTTAGAAGTAGTCAATCATCCCAGCTACTACGACTTGCGGAACGAAATAATTTACTTCCTCAACCAGCAAAAACAAGCCAAAAAGCGCCAGCTACAATTAACAGCACCAACCTTCATTTCCGCCAAAAGTTTAGGTTTAGAAAAAACTCATTTAGAACTTGGCTATGTTCCCCTCACCGATGCTGCACCTTTAATCGTTGCACAGGAAAAAGGTTTCTTTAGCCAATACGGCTTAGAAGTTAACCTCAATTGGGAATCCTCCTGGAAAGAAATTGCTCAAGGCGTCGCTTCGGGTAGACTAGATGCGGCTCAGATGGTAGCAGGTATGCCCCTAGCCATGACTTTGGGTGCAGGTGGCAAAACTCCTGAGCCGATGGTAACGGCTCTGACCCTCTCCCGCAATGGTAGCGCCATCACTTTCAGTCAAGAACTATTCAATATGGAGGTGAGAAATTTAACCGACTTCCAAGCACTAATCAAAGCTGACTTAGACAAAACTCATACTTTAGGAATTGTCCATCCAGCATCAATGCACAACTTACTGTTGCGCTACTGGTTAGCTGCGGGTGGGATTCATCCTGATGTAGACGTGAGTTTGATGATGATTCCCCCACCACAAATGATTTCTTCCCTCACAGCCGCGAGGATTGACGGTTACTGTGTTGGTGAACCTTGGAACTCTCGCGCTGTTCAACAAGAACTAGGCTTTGTCATCGCGACTACTTCAGAAATTTGGGCTGAACATCCTGAAAAAGTTTTAGGAGTTCGGGAACACTGGGCCCAAAAATATCCCCAAACTCACCTCGCATTAGTGAAAGCGCTTCTAGCCGCTTGTGAATACTGCGATGATTACCGCAACCGAGAAGAAATTCTCCAATTAATCTCAGGATCTGATTATTTGGGCTGTGAACCAAAATATTTGCGTCCTGGTTTCATTGATCCTTATCAACGTGGTGATGGGACAAAACCCCAATTACTCAGAAAACATCACCAGTTTTATGTTAATAAAACCAACTATCCCGACCGCAATGAAATGTTGTGGATTTTAACTCAACTAGCCCGTTGGGGTTTGGTAAGTTTCCCCAAAAACTGGGTAGAAGTTATTGATAGAGTTTGTCGTCCTGATGTTTTTGGTGCAGCTGCCAGAGACTTGGGTTATTTGGATATCAGCAAAGATGCACCCATTCAATTATTTGATGGCAAAAAATTTAATCCTTCAGAACCTATAGAGTATCTCAAAAGCTTGGAAATTAAACGTCAGTTACGTGTTGAAGAAGTATTTATTTAGTCAGTTGGATAATTTTAGCAATTTATCATGCAAACATTCAATCCTCATCGCCAAACCCAAGTTTATCAACCCCAAACTCAGAAAAAATCAGATTTTTTAGTAATTGAGGGTGTTAACAAAGTTTATCCTACAGCTGAAGGCCCCTACACCGTACTAGATGAAATTAACTTCAAAGTGCGTGAGGGTGAATTTGTTTGCCTGATCGGTCACTCTGGCTGTGGCAAATCAACACTTTTAAATATGGTTTCGGGTTTTAGTAAACCCACCAATGGCGTAGTTTGGCTACAAGGAAAACCAGTCACGGAACCAGGACCAGACCGGATGATGGTATTTCAGAACTATTGTTTACTACCTTGGTTGAATGTTTTTGATAACGTTTATCTGGCTGTTGATTCTGTTTTTCCCAGAAAAACCCAAGCGGAAAAACGGGCGATAGTTAATGAACATTTAGCAATGGTGGGACTGACAGAAGCCGCCCAAAAGAAACCTAGTCAAATTTCTGGGGGGATGAAACAACGAGTTGCGATCGCTCGCGCTTTAGCAATTCGTCCCCAAATTCTCATTCTAGACGAACCTTTCGGGGCTTTAGATGCGATCACCAAAGAAGAATTGCAAGAAGAACTGCTGCAAATTTGGCAAGAACATCAAGTTACAGTCCTGATGATTACCCATGATATTGATGAAGCCCTTTTCCTCGCAGACAGATTGGTAATGATGACTAACGGCCCTGCGGCTAACATCGGTGAAGTCTTAGATATACCCTTCTCCCGTCCTCGTAATCGTCGCCGCATTATGGAAAATCCAGAATACTATAACCTGAGAAACTACGCCCTAGACTTTCTCTATCGCCGCTGCGCTCATTCTGATGAATAATCGTAATCCAAAAAATAAATCATCCCGTAGAGCAGGCATCTTGCCTGCCCTCGAACTATTTAGATTAGAAATTCAAACAACCTAGCTCAATTTTTGATTATTTCTTTACCATCCTCAATAACCGTCCTACATGGCTAGAGCCGTGACTCTTGTCAATAGGTTAGCCTATGCATATTTTTCTCTAAGGAAAGTTTAAATGTTGAAAAATTTATTTTCAATTACAGGTCGTTATCGCATCTTACATCAGACTTGGTTTGCCTTCTTTTTGACCTTTGTCTGTTGGTTTAACTTTGCTCCCTTTGCGACAACCATTGGTAAGGAATTACATCTAGCACCTGAACAAATTAAAACTTTGGCTATTTGTAATTTAGCGCTGACAATTCCGGCGCGGTTAATTATTGGGATGTTGCTGGATCGTTTTGGCCCCAAAATTACCTACTCCATCTTGCTGATGTTTGCTGCTGTTCCTTGTTTAGCTACAGCGCTATCACAAGACTTTAATCAACTAGTCATCAGTCGCTTATTGATGGGAATTGTGGGATCTGGGTTTGTCGTTGGTATCCGCATGGTGGCGGAATGGTTCCCCCCGAAGGAGATGGGAATTGCTCAAGGTATTTATGGCGGTTGGGGTAATTTTGGCGCCTTTGGGGCAGAGTTTGCATTACCGATACTTGCCGTTGCTACTGGCGCTTTCGGTGGTGGTGGTTCTAACTGGCGATTAGCGATCGCACTCACAGGCATAATTTCCGCAATTTACGGCGTCATTTATTACAACAGCGTCCAAGATACACCCAAAGGCAAAATTTACAAGAAACCCAAGAAAAATGGCGCTTTAGAAGTAACCAGTATTAAAAGCTTCTGGGCAATGATTGTCTCTAACTTTGGCTTAATTTTCGCCTTGGGTTTATTAGCTTGGCGATTAGAACAAAAAAATATCCACTTCCTCACTCTGAGCCAAATGTATATAGCTTGGGCGTGTTTAGCAGGATTATTTGCTTACCAAAGCTATAAAGCTTATGAAGTCAACAGAGAACTGCTAATTGGTAAAAGAACCTACGCACCAGCACAACGTTATCAATTTGGTCAAGTAGCTATTCTCGAATTTACTTACATCACTAATTTTGGCTCTGAGCTTGCTGCCGTTTCGATGCTACCTGCCTTTTTTGAAAAAACCTTTGGTTTAGAGCATGTGGTAGCGGGAATGATTGCCGCAACTTATCCCTTTTTAAACTTAATTTCTCGTCCCACCGGTGGCTTGATTTCTGATAAATTTGGTTCTCGGAAATGGACAATGACAATTGTCTGTGGGGGTATTGGTGTCGGCTATTTGATGACACATTTTATTAATAGCAGTTGGCCCTTGCCCCTAGCGATCGCCGCCACAATGTTTGCTGCCTACTTTGCCCAAGCGGGCTGTGGCGCAACTTACGGAATCGTACCCCTGATTAAAAAAGAAGCCACCGGACAAATTGCTGGTAATGTCGGCGCTTATGGTAATTTTGGCGGTGTGGTTTATCTAACAATATTTAGCTTAACTGACGCAGCAACACTGTTTTCCACAATGGGTTTAACAGCTTTCGTTTGCGCTTTTATGTGTGCCTTCTTCCTCAAAGAACCACAAGGTTCTTTTGCCACCGATGAAAATGAATTACCAGAATCAGAAACCCAACAATCTGCTGTTCTAATAGAAGATTAATCAACTCCAAGAAAATCTAGCTCCCACAAATCAGATCCTCCCACCTGTGACGCTCCCCTTCCAGGTAAAAGAGAATCAAAAGCCCCCCTTGCCAAAATGAATTGGGAAAATCAAAAGCCCCCCGGAAGGGGGGTTGGGGGGATCTTCTTTATTAACCATCTGACGAAATTCAATTTAACGAAAATGTTTTAAATCTATTTATTCCAGATTGCTATGCAACACAGATAATTATCAAAATTTCGCTGCATCTGATGTCGCACAATCTACAATCCAAAATCCAAAATGGTGCATCTACCATGAGTGAATTTACTAAAACTCTCTGTCCTTACTGCGGCGTCGGTTGCGGTTTAGAAGTTTCACCACCAGCGCAACATGGCAAAGCGACTAATCGAGATAGTCAAGGAACTCCAACTTGGCGGGTACGGGGAGACAAAGCGCATCCATCCAGCCAGGGAATGGTGTGTGTCAAAGGTGCAACGATCGCAGAATCTTTAGACAAAAACAGGCTACATTATCCAATGGTGCGAGACTCTTTAGATCAAGAGTTCCGCCGCGTCAGTTGGGATGAAGCCTTTAATCTCATCAAAGAGCGCATTCAAACTGTGCGCTTGACCCAAGGGCCAGAAGCCTTATGTATGTACGGTTCCGGTCAGTTCCAAACTGAGGATTATTACACAGCCCAAAAACTGATGAAAGGCTGTTTAGGTACAAATAACTTTGATGCCAATTCACGCTTATGTATGTCTAGTGCTGTGGCTGGGTACATTCAAAGCTTTGGTGCTGATGGCCCTCCCTGCTGCTACGACGACTTGGAATTAACAGACTGTGCCTTTTTAATTGGCACGAATACGGCTGAATGTCACCCGATAGTTTTTAACCGCTTGGCGAAATACCACAAAAAGAACCGCAAAGTCAAAATGATTGTGGTCGATCCCCGTCGCACCCCCACAGCAGAAGCAGCAGACCTACATTTAGCTATCCGTCCCGGTACAGATATTGACTTGCTGAATGGTATTGCTCATTTATTGATGCGCTGGAACTATATTGATCCTGCGTTTATGGAGGACTGCACCAGCAATTTTCCCGCTTATGCAGAAGTGATTCACCACTATTCTCCAGATGTGGTTGCAAATCAATGTGGAATCAGTATTGAAGATTTAGAAACAGCCGCTCACTATTGGGGTAAATCTGGACGGGTGCTGTCTCTGTGGTCAATGGGTGTAAATCAATCATCAGAAGGTACGGCTAAGGTGAGAACCATCATTAACCTGCATCTGATGACTGGACAAATCGGTAAACCGGGTGCTGGGCCTTTCTCTCTCACTGGTCAGCCAAATGCGATGGGAGGACGGGAAGCCGGGGGTTTATCTCACTTGTTACCCGGTTATCGCTCAGTGAAAAATGCCCAACATCGCGCCGAAGTTGAGGATTTTTGGGGATTGAAGCGGGGACAAATTTCACCTGAACCCGGTTTGACTGCTTGGGACATGATTACTGGTTTGGAAGATGGCGCTGTGGGGTTGCTGTGGATTGCTGCTACTAACCCAGCGGTAAGTATGCCAGATTTGGAGCGGACGAAGAAGGCATTGTTAAAGTCGCCTTTTACCATCTACCAAGACGCTTATTACCCAACAGAAACCGCTGCTTTTGCTCACGTCCTGTTACCTGCTGCTCAGTGGGGTGAAAAAACTGGGGTAATGACCAATTCTGAACGGATGGTGACTTTGTGTTCTGCATTCCGCGAACCACCAAGAGAAGCAAAAGCTGATTGGGAAATTTTTGCCGAAGTTGGTCGCCGGTTAGGCTTTGTGAAAGAGTTTGCTTTTGCTAACTCGGCTGAAGTTTATGCTGAGTTTGTTAAACTGACTAGCGATCGCCCCTGTGATATGTCAGGTGTTAGTCATGAACAATTGCAAGCACAAGGGCCGACTCAATGGCCTCACCCAATCAAGAAAGCAAAACCAATATTTATTGATTCGGAAACAGGACTTTTGAGTTTTGAATCAGAAGCAGAAACTCCTCCTGTCAAAACGCCAAACGCCAAACGCCTCTACACCGATTTACGCTTTCATACCCCTGATGGACGCGCCCGATTTGCAGCATACCACTCGCGGGGGTTGGCAGAGCCTCCCAATCCTGATTATCCTTTTGTTTTAACCACTGGGCGACTTTATGGACACTGGCACACCCAGACACGCACTGGACACATTGAAAAAATTCGCCAAATGCATCCCCAACCATTTATCGAAATCCATCCCCGTGATGCTGCGGCGTTAAAGATTAATGATCATGATTGGGTAGAAGTGCGATCGCGTCGGGGTAAAACTAAGTTTCCCGCCAAAGTCACAAAGGCGATCGCACCAGGTACAGTCTTTGTCCCCATGCATTGGGGATCTCTATGGGCAAAAGATGCCGAAGCCAATGCCCTCACCCATTCAGAATCTTGCCCCGATTCACTGCAACCAGAATTAAAAGCCTGTGCCGTGCAGCTAGTACCAATTTCTTTAGAAGTTACAATCAAGCATTATCAACTCCAGTCCTCAGAATGGTAATCTGTTAGGTATATCCCTAAATAGAAAGTTGGTAATTAGTAATTTAGTAGTCTATAGTTATCATTAGTTTTTCTGATTCTTAACCTAGGCAAACACAATACCAATCACATCTCAAGTCTTGGCTATTAACCATTAGCAAAAGGGCAAAAACCTGAGTAAAAAATGGTCTTTATACCCTGAGTCTTAGCTGTACAACATTGGAAAACCTAAAAAAATACAGTACATACACAACCCATCAGTAAGGTATTATTTTAAAATCCTTTAGTTTTATCTATAGGGTTTTGGCTTTTTACTTTAAAATGGGTGCGGCAAATGAAGAAATTACTCAAGAGAATCATCGCAGTTACCAGCGATGAGAACTTTATGCACTTCATCGAAAACATAGAAGTGATAGTTTCTAAAATCCTATCTGTTTTGATGGTGCTGGTAATTTTGGCAGCAATCGGCGATTTAGGAGTTTTTCTAATTAAAGAGTTATTTAGCGCACCTTACGGCAAGTTTAACTCTACCTTATTTAAGATATTTGGTTTGTTTTTGAATATTTTAATCGCTTTAGAAATTTTAGAGAACATCACAGCTTATCTGCAAAAACACGTTTTTCAGGTTGAATTAGTGATTGTTACTTCTTTGATTGCTGTTGCTAGAAAAATTATTATTCTGGACTTAGAAAAGGTATCAGGTATTGATATCATTGGTTTAGGGATTGCTATTCTTGCTCTCTCAATTAGTTATTTAATAATTCGTTCCAGTAATGCCAATCATAATCGTTGAATCAGTATATTCTCGAATTCTAGATGTAACTTAAATTTTTGAATTGTTGATTATGGCAGATTTCTTTGAATTTGAAGCGGACTTTATTCATTCCCTACGTTGCATTCCTATGCAGGTGCGCTACAAACTAGATACCTCTGGTATCAAGCTAAAACTGTCTGATTGGAATCAGATGACTCAAGAAGAACGCCAAGCTTTATTAGAATTACCTTGCATCACAGAAACAGACATTCAATCTTACCAAAACTATCTCCAGCAGCTAATTTTAAAACGCAGGGGGACACCAGCAGAAAAATTGCCAATTGAGTCTCATCCTGCATGGTTGGAACCTAACACTGTGCCACCAAGCCTGCAAGAAAAAGCACAAGAAATAGGTGTCATCCTCACACCTCAACAGTGGGCAAATTTAACTCCCTTACAGCGTTTTGCCCTGCTTAAACTTAGCCGTTCAGGACATGAAAACCGGAATTTTCCAAGAGCAATAGCGGAATTTAATTTACTGTAATTTGTTCAGTTACCAGTAAATAACGAAAAATTATACTAAAATAATTGACTATTAACTAATAATTGAGAATACCAAAACATGACTGCAAAGAAAATTTTGATGCTGATTGGGGACTATGTGGAAGACTATGAGGTGATGGTTCCCTTCCAGGCTTTGCAAATGGTGGGACACACCATTGACGCTGTATGTCCTGACAAAAAAGCCGGCGACAAAGTGCGAACAGCGGTTCACGACTTTGAAGGTGACCAGACTTATAGTGAAAAACCCGGACACAATTTCACTTTAAACGCCACATTTGCAGAAGTAAAAGCTGAAACTTATGATGCTTTAGTCATTCCCGGAGGACGCGCACCAGAATATATCCGGCTGAATCAGCAGGTGCTAGAAATTACCCGCCACTTTGCCCACGCAAATAAACCTATTGCTGCTATTTGCCACGGTTTGCAGTTGTTAGCTGCTGCTGATGTTCTCCAAGGCAAGAGGTGTACTGCTTACCCTGCCTGTGCTCCCGATGTACGTAGTGCAGGGGGTATCTACGTAAATATTCCAGTTGATGAAGCCATAGTTGATGGCAACTTGGTGACAGCACCAGCTTGGCCGGCTCATCCCCGTTGGCTGGCAGCATTCCTCAAAGTACTGGGAACTAAAATTGAGCATTTACAGGACGTTGCGGTCAAGTAAGTGCCAGCAAAAGCTTGCTCACACCGACAAATATCCAAATCGCCAATTTTCAGTTGTCCGTGGTCAGTTTTTTTTGACTACTAGCTGCGGACAATTTTATCTTTTTTTTAGCAAATAAATGTTGTAAAAACTACTGTTTTTTTGATAAATGGCTGTAGTTGTAATTGGCAGTAGAATTTCAGAAGTTGATCACCCATACACTATGATTGACACACAGAACAAACAAGACTCAAGATGCACTTCCATTGGACAAAAAGCCAAGCAACATTAGCTGAGACAATTTTAAATTTTGTTTAAATTATGAATGGGGAATTTTCTATTTCTTCGCAGTAAGTGAAGCTATAGTGTATTTAGCAATGCTGCTTTTGAGGTGGCTAAGGTTAAGTTGACTGCCAAAGTATTTTAAGAACTCGATGACAGGCAAAAACGCAAGACAAAATGCATTTCTGCGGCTAGTGTCTGGTAATGGAGCGGCTTTCGACTCAGAATCTCGCTATTGGCTGCTCCCCAGTAAAGAGGTGGTAATTGGACGCGACCCCAGCTGCCAAGTTGTCTTGGATGCCATGACCTACCGGATGGTATCTCGTCGTCATGCAGTGCTTCGTCCCCTCTCTTTATCTCCAGATAGCAGATTCAGCTGGGTACTTTGTGATTTGAATAGTGCTAATGGTACTTTTTTAAATGGACAACCCTTGCAAGGTTGTCAAGAATTGCACCTAGGCGATCGCATTTCCTTAGGTGCTGATGGGCCGCAATTCGTTTTTGAGTACGAAGTCATCTCCCAAGCAACGGTAATGTCTAGCCCAGCCGCAGCACTACCGTCTGCGAAGAACTACCAAACGCAGTTAAAGCAAGATTCGGTTAGCTTCACTCAACTTTTCCCCATTATTTCTACTGGTAAAGATTTAACTCGCAAAGCTTACCTTGTACCGGGAATACTCACAGTAGTCTTCGTGGTGCTGATGTTTGCTACGGTAGGTCATCCCCAAGCGAATCAAGTAATTGTCGCGACTTACATAGCCTTGGCTGCCTACTATTTTGTTTACCAACTTTGCGGCAAGCAAAAGCCTTGGTGGGTAATCATGGCTGTGGCATTGAGCACGATGGTGATTTTAGTTAGTCCCATATTAGATTTGTTTATCTTTGTCTTTCGCGGCATCCTCCCTGGTAACGTATCCTCACCTCAGGATTCGATTACCTTCACAGAATTACTGGTGCGGATGTTTTTTGGTGCTGGGTTGATGGAGGAATTACTCAAGGCATTGCCGGTACTAGGAGCTTATGTCATCGGTAACACTTTACCCTCACCGTGGAAAGAACGCATAGGAATTGGGGAACCTCTAGATGGCATTCTTCTAGGAACGGCTTCAGCTGTAGGCTTCACCCTGTTGGAAACCCTCGGACAGTATGTGCCGGCTATCACTCAAAATTCCGGAGAACTGGTGGGTTTGCAACTGCTAATTCCGCGAATTTTAGGATCTGTTGCTGGACACATGGCTTACAGTGGGTATCTGGGTTATTTTGTCGGGTTGGCCGTCCTCAAGCCCCTAATGAGTTGGCAGATTCTCTCTGTTGGTTATCTGAGCGCCGCTGCACTCCATGCTTTGTGGAACGCTACAGGCTCGATCAATGGCTTGTTGTTGGTGGTAGTTGGGGTGTTATCTTACGCCTTCTTGATGGCGGCAATTCTCAAGGCCCGGGTGCTGTCTCCAACGCGATCGCAAAATTTCGCTACCCGCTTTCTCGAACCCAAATAATACATTCCATAATGGGGGCTAGGCTCCCCCACAAACTGGGATTGGGGTATTGCAACGATTCGTGAAAAATTTCCCCATATCGCTTGAAACGCTTATCCAGACATAATTTCAGTTTCCGAACCGAAACTTGTTCATGGGTTGCTGTAGTCTAGTCTGCATTCAATACTTTACGAAACACAATCTTATCAGCGCCCGCCGTGTAGAAGTCCCGGATGCGAGCCTCCTCCTTGTAGCCGCACTTCGTGTAGAACGTCCGTGTGCCCTCTAAGCTCGCTAAAGTTTCCACCAGTAACATTCGTCCACCGCGCGCCTTCAAAGTTTCTTCAACGTAGCGCAGCAGTTTCCCGCCGCGTCCTTGTCCCTGGTGGTCGGGGCGAATGGCGATCAATTGTAGGTTCCACGTCTGATCGGTCATCCGTTCAGGCTCACAATAGGCGACTCCCACCGGCCCGTCTTTGTCATCGTCGTCGGTGATCCAAAAGGGATCGCTATCGGTGTTGCCGTCGAAGTAGTCAGCCAACATTTTGCCGAGAGCCTCGAGCTCGTTCGGCTGGAAACCGATTGTGTTGGCTACGGCAATCAGTGCCGCCGCATCTTCGGGTTTTGTAGGTCGGATCATGGAGAATTTAATTGTATGCTTGAAGCATATAATAAGCAACAGATTTGTTTGATGTCAATATGCATGACGCATATAATTTAGGGATGGAAAACACTAACCTTGCGAATGTAGTGGGGGCTTTGTCCCTTGCCTTGACAGATTTGATCGCCCAGTCGGCGGAGCAAATGATCGATGACGCAGGACCGGCTACTGAGGCTCTTTGCTTGGTAAGACATGCACCTGGGATACCGATTGAACAATTGCGCCGCGCCCTGGGAATGTCGCATCCAGGTGCAGTGCGGCTTGTAGAGCGACTGGAGAAACAAGGATTGATTCTCCGTGAACGTTGCTCTGTTGATCGCAGAGCTGTGGAGCTGAAATTGACCCAAGAAGGGGAAGCTCTGGTGAGCAAGATCCATCAAGCGCGGCTCTTGGCACTTGAGGAAGCCATTGCTTCTCTATCTTCAAGAGACCGCCTACATTTGTGCCGCATCAGTAACCAAATCTTGTTTTCCCTGACAAAAACGAAGGATAGCGCCTTAACTATCTGCCGTTTATGTGATGAAACAAACTGTCTGAATTGTCCAGTGAGTAAACGTTACAGCGAATTAACTTAACGCGGGTGAATATTGATGAGGATAGGTGGCGCAAATCTTGCAATAACCTTAGATTTAGGTTATCATTATTTACTCTAAGAAATAATCGCTAGTGTACTTTGAGATTTACAACATCAGCACCACTAGCAAGCAGTAAGATTTACCACCTTAATTAAATCAAAGCTTCAGTCTGAGTAAAGATATCAGGAACGGAATTTAAACTTCAGTTTTTTGCTCGTTATTTAGTTGGCTCAGGGCATAGTATGCGATCGCTAAACTAGCCTTTGCTTGCTCTATTTCCGCTAAAGCTGTCCAGTCACGATGACCAATATTATTAATTACAGATGCTAAGGTTTGCTGTTTGCTGCCACGCATAGCATAAGCAAAAGGACGAGCTAAAACCAAGATATCTTCTACTTGCCAATTGGGTAGTACAGCCTGAACACACTCAACCAGTTGCTCACCTGTTGATTGCTGGGAAGCAAAAATCTCAGCCGCTTTGTGGGCGATCGCTTTGATCCAGAGTTGGGGAACAGAATTAGCAAAAACTGTATATAAATTTTCTTGAAGATGATCCACTACCGTCTGTTTCGTAGTATGATTGTCACATACAGTAATTCCAGACCAAAGAGTGTCTAGATGGTTGTAAAAATCTTGTGATCTTGTCCTCAGATATGCTGGAGGCAGATCCGGAAATGCAAACTGCTGCTCTAATTGGTTAAAATAACCTTCTGATTCATCATCAGCCGGATTCCAAGGGTAAGTAGTATCTTCTGGTTCTAATAATGCTTCTAATAACTCTAAATCCATGGGATATGGCAAAGGGTGGAAAGTGTCTGAATTGTTAATTTTATTAATCATCTGGCACCTCGCAATTAATTAATTAGCGCTATTTACAGCTACAACTGGAATAGTCAGATTTCCGCAAAAAGATTTGAGTTTATTGATAGTCATCATAGGTTTTGAGGCTGATATCTGACAACTAATTTGGGGTAATGCCTCAATTAGGAGCCTTCAATAATAAATTCCCAGGTTTCACCTTTAGCGCTACCAAACTTTAACTGCATTCCCGATTTTAAAGCGATTTCCTCCCGGAGGATTTGTTGCCAACCATGAGGATTTAAAATCCAAGTTCCGTAGCTAGAGCAATCTCGCAGATAATAAGTTTGCACCCTTGTAGCCTCAGTAAGAGTAGTTCGGCATAAGATTTCGGCATGGTGCTTGGAAACCGATGGCTCTTGAATGACGAGATCATTGTTTTTTTCCCGACCAATGCGGGTGACTCCAGTACCTAACCTTTGAGGCGTACTTCCTGGTAAAAGCAAGCGAAAATAAGCTGGAAGTTGGATTTCCGGTATAATCGTTCTCTCATCACTTCTAATCAGTTCACCATTAAAATCTGGATGCATGTAGAGAACTGGCAAAGTCCAAGCTGGTTGATTGAATTTATATAGTGTTAACAGCTTTTGCCTAGCTTCAGCCACAGCCTCATCGATTGGCTTCTTAGATCGCAAAGCTTCAGTAAATGCTTGAATAAAACTGTGACTTTCTTGGTCAGCAATTTCATCCCGCATCCCTAAAACAGCAGGAACACCATGACGGATCAGCACTTCTGCCAAACTGCTAGCGGGTATAGCTTGGCGATTGATGGCAGCTGGTTGTGCCCCCCAGCAGGCATTGAAAACCGCCAATTTCACACCTGTACGGCTCAATACTTGCGCCAATTCTATTCCATTCAGGGTCATGGCTCGTTGCAGAAATAGTAACCCTCCATCTGGGGCTGGTAGACCGTGACCAGCGTAAAAAAAGACATTGTAGGCTTTGCTTTCTAACTCTTGAGTCAACTCTTGTGGAGTGGGTTGCAAGAGTGTCTTCACCATGCAAGGCGCATATCCTAGGGAGTTGCTACTCGTTGAACTACCCTCAGCTAGGGTTTGTGCGAGAATAGCGGCTTCTGTTTCTAATTGCAGGTTCTCATCATGTCCTAAAACCAGCAAGATATTTATTGCCTTTAAAGCCTGTTCTGTTGGCAAATAGGGCAGGGGTTCAACTTCGCAGGTAGTGCGACTAAATAATATATCTGGGGAAAGAGACATTGCTGATTGACCAGGTTCGCGCTGCATGATTTCCCAAGGTAGAGCGATTAAATCTGGGTCACGAATTTCCAGTCGTAAGCGCAAACGTTGATGCTGTCCCATCGCAATACCGCGACTGCGTTCTAGACTACCTAGAATTGGGTCATCAAAAACCCAGCGCCATAAACTAATCCCCAAGTATTGCATCAGACGACTACTATAAGGCCCTGGGGTCTGACCCACCGTTTGGGAAAGCAAGTCTTGGGGGAGTGGGTTTATCTGCCCCTGGCTTAATTGTGGGGAAATATCTAAGCGACTATGACCAGCAAACATCTGTTGCCATTCTTGCCAGACTTGACTAAGTTCAACAGAAAAAACACAGTCACGTAGAACATGGCCACTGAGATAGGGAGCTTTAACCACCCAAATGACAAAGTTATCAGTGCCAGTGTTTACCAGACGGGTAATCGCCAGGTTTAAGGATGGCAATTGATTCATTAAACTAAAAGGTAAAAACAAATAATTTCAATTAGTCGGGCAAGGAGTCCCCCACCATAATCAATCATTATGGTAGTGGTTAGTTTACATAACAATTTTTCTAGGCGAAAATTTCTACCTAGTGAATTTGTGACTCCGATTGTTATCTGTATTATTTCAGGTTTTTATCTTTTTATCGTGTCTTCGGCTCAGTTAGTTCTGGTGGTTGACTTACCGATGGTTGATCACATGGACTTGGTTCATTGGATTGTAAAACCGAGACCCCAAAACGTTGCAGTTGGGATAAATTAATCGCAAATGTTTTCTCTGGTTTGGTTATGGGCTTGGATTGGGCTGTCTCTGGGGTGGATGCTGATGCAGTTGAACAGAGCCGCAAATTCACGGTCAAGTCACTAGCAGCTTTGGGATTTGGTTTTGTGCCGATAACTTGTAAAAAACTACCAGTAGGAATAGATTCCTGATTGTTTAAGCCTATTTGACTGTTGGTTTGAATTATCCAACCAGTAGCGAGGTTAGCAAGGTTTCGTGGTGTAGGTGTTGGTGCGGTAGTTACATCATCAGGACTAGGGTTAGTGGAAATCGTCTCTAATGGCGATCGCCATTGCATCACCCAAAACCCTGCTAAACCAGCAGCTACAGCCAATAATAAAGGAACTATCCAATGTAGCGGTAGTTGGGAAATTGTGTTCGGCTTGCTGTCTGGAATTACCTTAGTTTTCTGGTTGGTGTTATCTGAGTTTGTTTCCTCTGTCGTTCTTGGGGGCAAATCAGCCGTTGCGACTGAGACACTGTTGGCAATATCTGCCGTGATGGTGAACTCTGGTTCAAAATAGTTGGCTTGATAGTGTACTAAAGCGATGGTGACATTATCGTGGCCATTTTTAGTATTAGCGATTTCTACTAATTTCTGGGCAACATTTTCTGTATCTGTTTTCCCAGTCAGGATTGGCAAGATTTCTGTTTCCCAGTAGTCTTCCACTCGGTCAAGATCAGTCAAACCATCGGACGCCAGGAGGAAAACAGCATCTTCATCGAGGACAAACCTTTGGGAAGTGGGGTGTAATGAGGTACTCTTACTCATCCCTAAAGCCTGCACTAAAGAGCCAGAACCATTTTGTTGCACTGCATCACGATAGATAGCGTAACCTAAGCGCACCTCGCGGGAAGCGACATCATCATCAAGGGTAACTTGATAACAGCCGTGGCGTGTAATCCAGTAGGCACGACTATCACCCACGTGGGTAATGTACATGGAGTGGGCAATTGGCAATGCCATCACCAAGGTGGTGCCCATGCGTTGACGCCCTTGGCGTTTTTCGTGGTCATTGCGCTGGCTGATTTTATCATTCACAGAGGCCACTGCCATTTCTAAGTCAGAGAGCAGCAGTGAGGGGTCTATGTGGTCGGAGGGAACTGATGTTAGTTGCTTTATTTGTTGCTGGAGGGTTTCAATCGCTAAGGTTGATGCTACATTACCTCCCTCATGTCCACCAATACCGTCACAGACAATGGCTAAGGCTATCTGCTGCGGTGGTTTACTCACAAGGTTGCCAGGGGGAGGGTAACAAGCATCTTCGTTACGTTGACGGCTGGGGCCAGTGTCAGTTTTGGTGAAGATTTTGATCGCAGTTGTTTGCGATCGCCCTAATTCTGCCAGTCCTCGATCTAAAACTGTAATTAATTGCTCTGGTGAATTGATTTCTCTCTGAATGAGTGCAGTTATAATTTGCTGCACAAATTCAGCTATGGCTGGCTTGGCTTCTTCCAGCAAAGGCAGCCAAAATTCACCTAATTGCGATAGTGTTGGTGCTGTAGCTGAGTCAATACGCAATTCTAATAAACGTACTAATGAACCTTCTACCCTTAATAGATAGGGGTCTAGTAGGCTAGAAGCTACCTTTTCAGTCAAAAGAGGTTGCCATAAATGAGCTATTTGCCACAGCCAATTGATTTGGCGGATGGATGAGGCATCACGCCAAGCAGTGGTAAACTCGCTGCACAGATGTACTTGGGTTGGTACGCCTTTAGTGTCGAGGGGCGGTTTTTCTAAGAGTAATATTTCTTTCTGGGATTGCCCATCAGCTAGAAGCATTACTCCATATACCTGTGGTATGTGTAAGCGGTAAGGAATTAGCCTTAGATAAGCTTTGATTGCCTGGGAATCATCTAGCTCAGGCATTTGGGGCAATAAACTAGGCTTAGTATCTAAAACTACGGATGTACTGATGACTAAATAGCGATCGCCTAATATTTCTCCGGGGCTACTCAAACTCAAACCATCTCCCACCGCCCAGAGATAACGTTTTGGTAAGGGTGTGCCGCATTGCTGGCAAAACTTTTGGTTTAAAGGGTTGACAGCCTGACAATCTTCATTTGGGCAGTAGAGCGTTGACACGTCTTCACTCATAGTTCTCGCACCGATCAGCGATAGGCAATTTCTTCAACAGCAATTTGTAGCGGCAATCTAGACCGCTCACGTTTCTTGAACTCGACATATCCAACTTTGGAGCGTGATTTTAGCTGGTGGCTACCAGTAGGTGCTAATACTTATTTACTACCTGCTGATCTAAAGAACACGTTTCTAAGTCAACCCTATTACCTCATCATAGCTGCTAATGCTCTCCTGAGAGTCTATCTGCAAAGCAAGGAACTTCCACCCTGTCACCAAAGCATAACCCAATCACAACTGCGCTATTTGCTGTTGGTGAATCCCATCATTAAGAGGCAGATAATGGTGGAATTTCTTTAGTTTATAAGTATGTAGGCAGAAATTAACTTTAATTAAAAATTAATATGGCTGATAGTTCCGATCAAACTATTTAGTAGGGGCAGGTATTGCCATACCCCTAGGTTGTTAAGAGTTACAAAATTGACAACTCTTAACTAAGACTGATTTTGTTCAGTTGCAACTTGAGGTAATCCCATGCTGTAGTTAGTGACGCGGCTGGAGAGATTGTAGGTAATTTCGCCTTTTTGTAGGAGCGATCGCAAATAATGCTCCAAGTCTGAGCCAATACGGCGTAAATTATAGTCTGTTAGGTCTACACCACTAGATGCTTCTACTAGTTCATCAAACTGGCGATAAACTTTTTGCAGCGCATCTTCATTCCAGTTGAATTCATTGTCTGGATCAATATCTAACGTTAAGACATGATTACTTGGAACCAGTTCATCCTGGTTCATTTCTGCCGCAAATATGCGAATATGGCGGGTTGTGGACTTGAGCAGCATCGGGTTGTCCATAAAAAGGTGTAAGGTTTGGGTTAATTACACGGAAATCATTTTGACAATTCCCCTGGAAGACAGTGTGGGGTTTCATTAAAGTTATCCTTTCATTGGCGGTTCCTGATCCAAAATTTACTCATTAGATGGGTAAACTCGGTGATTTTTGGCGGCATCACCCAAGATATTGGGTGAAAACGAAATTCTCGAAGCCGTCAACAAGCATTGGCTTACCAATTTTGGACAGGTTTTTTCCAAGGGGATTGTTGGTTGATCCAGTCTACTTACCTAGGCATACATTTTTCAAGATGCTTTGCCTCCTGGATACTGGGTTTTCAGGTGGTTGATTTCCCTATCTACTACAATTAAGATACCACATTAAGAGGTATTTGGTTGTACCACAGCGCGAAAAGCATATCACTTTTCGGAGTACTGAATTAGCAAAACAATTGCTCAAACAATCTGGTGTGCCAGAGGAAAGAACTCAAACTGATGTTTTGCCGGAGTTGATTAGAGAATAGAGTTGGCGGGTTGTCTTTCATCCCACCCCTCTGAGGATGCCAAACCCAAAAATTGTATTGAATACCTGGGTTTGCCTAGGGAGGTTCTCAAACTCCTCGCTCTATTTTGTAAGGTTCTCCGCTAGAATAATTTGATTTGGTGTATATATATATTGTCCTACAAAACACAATTTTTACCCCTCACAACTTTGCTCATTAACTCCCCTTGAACTTACTGATGAAAAAACGTACATCTAGTAATTTTACGTAATTGTGCTACACCGACATCTAGCTTTCAGCAAATGGAAAAACCACAGCGTTTATACTTACGTATAAACACTAAAAAGCTAGTAAAAAGCCAAACTGTTATTGACCTTTAGATGAAGTTGATGTAAAAACCTTTAAAAAGCCCTAGCAACTTCTTACAGAAACTTTATTGTACAGAATCTTAAAAACTGAATAATAGTTTATGGTTTATTTTAGCCATAACTAGTACAGGAACATCAAACCCCAGAGAGTCATGGTCTGGCTGGGAAAACAACACAGGAGAGTGAAATAGAATACAAAATGTTATGGATCAAGAAAGATTCTTAATTCAAAACACTTTGGATTAAAAAAAAATATAATTTTTGGCTAGAGATATAGCTCTTCACCCTGATGACTACCAAAGTAAAGGAAACCTCAAAATTATGAACTCCAAAGCATTACCGCGCCAAATAAATAATCTCGAAGTTGGTGTTTATGAGTGCGAAATTCATCTCAAATTCCGTTTGATTGAGGAAAAGAGTCTATTGAGCGATCGCGAGCAACTGTTGCAGGTACTGCTAGATGCTTTAACTGAGGGGTCTGACGACTTTCTGGAGACGCTGCAAGCGTCTGTGAAAGCGCAGGAGGTTTCTGAGTTTAAAGCTTCGCCCCAAATGCGACGCCAATTGATGCGCTTACGGAATTTCGCAGATAACAATAGTCAATAGTTAGATTTGCGTAGGGGCAAATTGGACTTTGCACACTGAATGGTGAATTCATTTTAAGTTTGCCCATGACTATTGGCGCTGACAATATATTGGCTTGTATAACCTAAATATTAAGGTTACAAGCTTGGTTTAGCCTGGGGGAAAGGAAGAAACACCTCTACAATAGCCTTTATCTTTTAGACTATGAATATACTTGGCTTCCTACTAATGTATTAATGCCTGGCTTTAAAGGTAGGTTAAGGAAATTGCCAGTACAGTCTGTCAGCTAGCTAAACCGTGTTCTAAAGCAAACCGAACTAATTCTGTGCGGCTATTCGTGCCGGTTTTACTAAACAAACGGCTAACGTACTTTTCTACATTGCGAACGCTGGTTTCTAGGCGACGGGCAATTTCTTTGTTCATCAACCCTTCTGCAACCAAGTTTAAAACGCTTTGCTCTCTGGGAGTCAAATCGATTTTAAAAGGGGCTGGAGATTGAGAGATGGCATTTCTTTGAGTTAACAGCGCTTTAATTTGGGCGATCTGATTGGCTAGTTCAGCAATATCAGGGGTTTCATTCTCTTCACCCTGAGTTTGAGACTTAGCCGTGCGGCGCACTAATAAGTTTTCGATGATTGCTACTAACTCATCTGGATCGAAAGGTTTCGGTAGATAAGCATCAACACCAGCTTGATAGCCCTGAATGCGATCGCCTGTCATCCCTTTAGCAGTTAAAAATACTACCGGGAGTGCTTGGAACCGGGGGTCATTCCGCAGTTGCTTGAGGAACTGATAACCATCCACCTGGGGCATCATGATATCAGAAATCACTAAGTCAGGTGTATTTTGCTGCATCCAATCCCAGCCCTCACGGGCGTTACTGGCGACTTGAACGCTGAAACCGCTTTCTTGCAAATAGTCTTTTACGGCTTCCCTCAATCCCGGTTCATCATCCACCAGTAACAGTTGTGCTGACATTTAAATTTTCCTTGAGTTTACCTTTTTCCAATTTAGCGAAAGTTGGTAGGTATTGGACAAAAGGAAAAAAATTAGTGGTGATGATTCTGTATTGATGGGAAAAGTAGCAGATGAAACCGCAGGCTCTCCCAAGGCTTGGAAACTTGGATACACGCAGACAGATACGGATAAGCCTCGGATTATCGAATATATTTTAGCTTGCTCATGGGGGCTTTCCGTTTGCCTGATGCGGTTTGGATGACTAGGAATGATTTTTGATGTCTTCAAGCCGCACACTCGTGACTTCCAGTCATGAGTTAGGCGCTCCATATTTGCATATTTTTCTTCTTATGGTCATGCAAATGGTAAGATAAAGTATGGAAGTAAAACACGGCAGAGGGTACGTTTATGCAATTGAGTATCATATCGTATGGTGTGTTAAGTATAGACACAAGGTACTGAAGGATGAAATAGCTGAGTTCCTGAAAGAGGTTCTAATTGAGACAGCGATTCTCTACAAGTTTAAAGTCGAGAGTCTAGAGGTAGTAGAAGATCATGTTCATGTTTTAGTATCTGCAACGCCTCAACACACTATTCCGAATATAGTCAAAATGCTCAAGGGAATATCGGCTAGAAAAGTATTTTTAAAGTTTCCCGAACTCAAAAAAAAGTTATGGGGAGGTCATCTTTGGAATCCTTCATATTTTGTAAGCACTGTTTCAGAAAACACAGAGGCACAAGTTAAGGAATACATCGAGAACCAAAATGCAGAAAGCGTTTAAAGTTACACTCACTCCTAACCACAAGCAAGAAGTCTTAATTAATAAGAGCATTGGTTGTGCAAGGTTTGTGTATAACCACTTCCTGGCATTAAAACAAGAGCTATACCTTAACCGTTCAAAAACGTTAAACTATAACGCTTGTAGTCAGCGATTAACTCTACTCAAGAAAGAAGTCGAATGGCTCCAAGAGGTAGATAAGTTCGCCTTACAAAACTCACTTAGGAATTTAGAGACAGCGTACAAAAACTTTTTTGCTGACTTAAAGAAAGTTAAAGGTAGAAAAAACCTAGGCTTTCCTAAATTCAAAAAGAAGCATGCTTCCAAGCAGTCTTACAAAACTAACCTGACTAACGGCAACATTCAGATAATACAAAATCGTTTAAAACTTCCCAAGATGGGATGGGTAAGGTTCCACAAGTCTCAGGATATTACTGGAAGGATTATAAATGTTACCGTAACTCGCACTTCATCAGGTAAATACATTGCTAGTATTTTGTGTGAAACAGAGATAGAGAAACACTTTCAAGTTGCTCAAAATATTGGTTTAGACTTG